>NZ_CP040244.1:3121548-3423198 GCF_005517195.1 Streptomyces vilmorinianum
GCGGCGAACTCGTCGGCGAGTACCTCGGACACACCGCCCAGAAGACCCAGCGCGTCTTCGAACGGGCCCGCGGCGGCGTCCTGTTCATCGACGAGGCATACAGCCTGGCGCGGAGGTTCGGCGCCGGAGCGGACTTCGGCCAGGAGGCCATCGACGTCCTCACCAAGCTGATGGAGGACCACCGCGACGACGTCGTGGTGATCGCGGCCGGCTACACCGAGGAGATGCGTACCTTCCTGAACTCCAACCCCGGGCTGCGCTCACGCTTCTCGCGCACCATCGAGTTCGTCGCGTACGAGCCCGAAGAGCTGACGCGGATGGTCGAACTGCAGGCGCGGACCCTCGAGTACCGGCTCGAGGCCGGGGTCGCGGAGCAGCTCACCGCACGCTTCGCACGACGCGCACGACGCGGCGAGGCCGCCAACGGACGCGACGCGCGCACCCTGTTCGAGGGCATGGTCGAGCGCCAGGCCGGGCGCCTCGCCGCACATGAGCGGCCCACACGCGAGGAGTTGACGCTGCTGCTCGCGGACGACATTCCCGGTGAGCAGTGAGAGCGCCGGGTGCAGACGGTGACAGCGGGGCGACACGAGGGGCGAGAGTGAGAGGCGCAGGCGCATGACGGCCGAAGAGACCGCGAACCGCATCCTGGAGCGGGTCGTGCAGGCGGAGGAGAACCCGGACGCGCTGCGCTGGTTCCTCTCCGAGGAGGCCGCCCGGGTCGCCGACGAGGTGCGCCGCGCCGGGATCCTCCCGGACGGGAACGTCCTCCTCGTCACGGTCCACGCGATCGGATGGTACGAGTGGTGCCGCTATCTCGCGGGCGACGCGAAGGACTTGGCGGCCCTCGGCTCGGCCGTGCTGTGCTTCTTCGACGTCCACCGCGCCGGCCCCGAACTCGTACCGCCCGATCTCCGCCCGATCGTCACGATCCTGGCCGGCGAGCCCTCCGGAGCGGACACCGATCCCGGCCACGCGTACCAGGCGGGCGCCGGCATCCTGATGGTGTACCAACGCGATCGCCATCCCGCCGCGCTGCCCGCGGCCGTCGTCCTGCTGCGCCACTCCGTCGCGGGCTTCCCCGCCGGCAGCGCCGACCAGGGCACCTGCCTGTCCGACCTCGGCCTCGCCCTGCTCCACGGCGCCCGGGAGGGCGCGGGCGACGCCGTCCTCACCGAGGCCGTGGAGCTGAGCCGCGCCTCGGTGGCCGCCGTGCCCGGCGACCGCGCCGAACAGGTCCGCCGGCACGGGAACCTGGGGCTCGTCCTCACCCACTGGGCGAACGCGATGTCGGACCCGGCCGCCGCGCGGGAGAGCGTGGCCGAGCTGCGCCGCGCGACGGGCAGCAGCGAACCGGAGGACCCGCACCACGACCTCTTCCACGCCCAGCTCGGCTCGTCGCTGTTCTCGGCGGCCGTACGGCACGACGACCCCGCCCTGCTGCCCGAGGCCGTCCGGATCCTGCGCGCGGCCGTGGCGGCCGCCTCCCGGTCCGGGCAGCAGCTCGCCGCGTACCTCTCGGACCTGGGGACGGCGCTCATCGCCCTGGCCCTGGCACCGGAGTCCGCGCCGCTTCCGGCCGCGTCGGCGGACGACCGTACCGCGCTCTACGACGAAGGAGTCGACACCTGCCGGCGCGCGGCCGACATGGCGCCCAACCCCTTCGAACGCGCCGCGTACCTGACCAACCTCGCCTTCGTCCTCAACGGCCGCACCCTGCGCACCGGAAGCACCGACGCCCTGGAAGCGGCGGAGAGCGCCGCGCGCGACGCCGTGGCGGTCGCCCCGCCGGGACATCCCACCCACACCCACGCCCAGTACATCCTGAGCGAGGTCCTGCGCACCCGGTACGTCACGACAGGCAGCCTCGACCAGTTGGAGGCCGCGATCGAGCACGCCCGGAGCGCGCTGGCGGCCACCGGCCACGACGACCACCAGCGCGTGATCCGTGGCGCGGACCTCGCCGACCTGCTGCGGATGCACGCCGACGCCGTCGGCGCACCCGACGCGCTCGCCGAGCCCGTCGCCCTGCTGCGCGACCTCGCCGCTCGGACGCCGCCGGACTCCCCACGGCGGGCCGGCATCCTGCTCAAGCTGGCCAGAACGCTCGACGCGGTGGGCCACGGGACCGGCGACGCCGCCGCGCAGGCCTCCGACGAGGCGGTACGGACGTTCCGGGAGTGCCTCACGCTGCGGTCCCCGAGCGAAGGTCACGAGGCCTCGGTGCGCTACGCCCTCGGCATGGCGCTCGCCCGGCGCGCGGTACGGGCCGAAGCGGACGGCACGGCCACACCCCAAGCGCCCGACGCACCTGACGCGCCCGACACACCTTCCGGCGTACACCACGAACGCGACGAGGGAATCACCCTGATCCGGCAGGCTCTCGACCTGCTGGACGAGGACGATCCACGGCGCTCGGAGTACCTGTCCGGCTACGGCTGCGTCCATCTGGAGCGCGCCGCCGCGACCGTCGATCCGGCCGAATACGCCGAGGCCGTACGCCTTCTGAGGCAGTCCGTGGCATCCGCCGCGCACTCCGGCGCACACGACCTGGCGGTCAGCAGCTCGAACCTCGGCGCCGCCCTGTCCGGCCTCGCCACCCTGACCGCCGACGAGGAGCAGCTCGCCGAAGGGGTACAGGCGCACCGGACCGCGGTCGCCGCGACCCGACCGGACGACCACTACCGCGCGCACCGCCTCGCCAATCTGGGCGACGCGCTCCAACGGCTCGCGCAGCAGCGCGCCGACGCCGGCCTGATCGAGGAGGCCGTCGACGTGCTGCGCGAGGCGGCGCGGGCCTCCGGCCCCACCGTGACCGGCACGGCCGACCACCTCACCCGCCTGGGCAACGCCCTGCGCTCCCTGGCCCGCTTCACCGGGGACGGCACGCCCCTCGAAGAAGCCGTCCACTGGCACCGGGAGGCCGTCGCCGCGGCGCGCGGCACCGACGCGACCGTGACCGGCACGCACGGAGCCGGCGAGCAGCGCACCTCCGAGTCGCGCGCCCTGGTCAACCTCGCCAACGTCCTCGTCGACCGCTACCACCGCACCCACGACGAATCCCTGCGCGACGAGGCCCTGGACCACTACCGCGCGGCCATGGAGGCCGCCCACGCGCCCGGCGACCGCCACGTCGTTCTCACCAGCTACGGCTACGCCCTGTGGGGCCGAGCCGCCGACACCGGCGACGACGTCCTCATGGACACCGCGATCGGCGTCCTGCGCGAGGCCGCCGCCACCGTGCCCGCCCGCCACGCGGGACGCGGGGGCGTGCTCACGAACCTGGGCGCCGCCCTGATGCAGCGCTCCCGCGTCACCGGCGACCGCACCTGGCTCACCGAGGCCGTGACCGTACTGCGCCGCGCCGTCGACGAGAGCCCGCCGTCCTCCTTCGAACGCGCCGGGCTGCTCTCCAACCTCGCCGAGGCACTGCGCGTCCGGTTCGAGATCACGGGCGAGCGGGCCGTCGCCGACGAGGCGGCCGAACTGCTGCGCGAGGCGATCGCGTTCGAGGGCGGCGAGCGCCACGGCAGGGACATGGCCCGAGTCAACCTCGGCGTCCTGCTGCACAGCGTCGCACTGTCCGGCCAGGTGCCGGGCCTGAGCGGGGACGTGGACGCCGGCGCCCTCGTGGAGTCGCGGCGCGTCCTGGAGGAGGCCGTCGCGAGCCTCGACGAGCACCACCCCCGGCGGACCGTCGCCCTGATGAACCTGGCGGCCATCTGCATGGCCGCCGCGGACCTGATCGACGACGCCGGTCCTGCCGTCCGGTCCTCGCTCGACAGGGCGGTGGCCGCCGCCCGGGAGGCACTCGACCGCATCCCCGAAGGCAACCCCGACCAGGCCCACACCCAGTGGGTCCTGGCCCGGTCCCATGCGGCACGCGCCCTCCTCGGCGAGCCGACCGACCTGGCCGAGGCGACCCGCCTGGCCCGGCAGGCCGCGCACAGCCGGGTCGCCTCCGTGTCCGTGCGGCTGAACGCCGCCCGGGTCTGGGGTGACGCCGCTGCGGTCGCCGGCCGGGACGACGAGGCCCTCGCCGGCTACACGTACGCCGTCGGCCTGCTGCCCCGCCTCGCCCCGCGCAGCCTCGGCCGCGCCGACCAGGAGGCCCGGCTCGGCTTCGGCATGGGCCTCGCCTCCGACGCCGCCGCGCTCGCGCTGCGTCGGGGCGACCCCGAGGCGGCGCTCACGCTCCTCGAACAGGGGCGTGGCGTGCTGCTCGCCCAGGGCCTCGAGAGCCGGGGCGACCTCACCCGGCTGCGCGCGGCCGACCCCGCCCTGGCCGCCGAGTTCGAACGGGTACGTGACGCCCTCAGCGCCGGTGCGCCGCGCCCCGCCGCCATCCGTACGGACATGGACGCGCCCGGCCCGGCGCAGAGCGAGCACGAGGCCGGGCTGCTCGCCGAGTCCCGGCACGCCCTGGCCCGGACCTGGGACGAGCTCCTCGACAGGATCCGCCGACTCCCGGGCCTCGAAGGCTTCCTGAGCGCGCCTCGGGTGTCGGAGCTGCTCACCGCGGCGTCCGCGGGACCGGTCGTCGTGGTCAACGTCAGCCGGTACCGCTCGGACGCCCTCCTCGTCACCGCCGACGAGGGCATCCAGGTCGTCCCGCTGCCCGCGCTCACACCGGACGAGGCGCTGACCCGCGCGACGGGGTTCGTCGTCGCCGTCGACGAGGCGTACGGAGAACAGGGCGCCGGGCAGGCCGTCGTCGCGATGCGGACGCTCTCCGACACCCTGGAGTGGCTCTGGGACTCCGTCGCCGCACCGGTGCTCGACCGGCTGGGACTGCGTACGGTCCCGATCGACGACGAACCGTGGACCCGGCTGTGGTGGTGCCCCACCGGCTGGCTGTCGTTCCTGCCGCTGCACGCGGCGGGCCGCCCGCACCCCCGCTCCGCCGAGAACGTCATGGACCGCGCCGTCTCCTCGTACACCCCGACGCTGCGCGCCCTGGTCCGCGCCCGGCAGGCTCCCGCCACCGCCGCGACCCATCCCGCGCCGCTGGTCGTGACCCTCGCCGAGACACCCGGCGCCGCGCCGCTGCCCGGGGCCTCACGCGAGGCGAAGCTGCTGCGCGAGCTCTTTCCCGCACAGGTCGAACTCGCGGGCGCCGCCGCCACCGTGGACGCGGTCAGGCGTGCGCTTCCGGCCCATCCGTGGGTCCACTTCAGCTGCCACGGTGTCAGCGATCCGCTCAATCCCTCGGAGAGCGGCCTGATCCTTCACGACGGCCGGCTCACCGCACTCGACGCCGCCACCCAGCGCCCGAGCGAGGCGGTGCTGGCCGTCCTGTCGGCCTGCTCCACCTCCCAGGGCGGGTTCATGCTGCCCGACGAGTCGGTGCATCTCGTCTCCTCGTTCCAACTGGCCGGATACCCCCACGTCATCGGCACGCTGTGGCCCGTGTCCGACAAGGTGGCGACCCGGCTGACGGAGAAGCTGTACGGGGCTCTGGCGGAGGATCTCGCGCAGGGCAGGGCCATCGCCCCGGCGACGGCCCTGCACCGCCCGGTGCGGGCGCTGCGCCGCCGGCTGGTCAGCGCCCCGCACCTGTGGGCCGCGCACATCCACACCGGCCCGTGAGAGGGAGCCCCCGGCGCTCAGGCGGAGGAGGGCGGGGCGTCGCCCATCGCGGTGCCCGACGGCGCCTGCGGCACGTCGTCCGGCTCGGCCGCGTCATCCGTCGGCCGGTACGTCCGGAGATCGGAGAACTCGGAGATCAAGTTGTCCAGGTCGTCCAGGTCCGCGAACTCGTCCTCATCCGACGGCTTGTGAGGCTGTGTCATGCGTCGTAGCTCCTTCCTCGCTCTGCGGTGCGGCGCCGGTGTTCGGCGACGCCGGCCGCAGCAGTATCTCCAGTACGTCGATGTCGGCGGCCCTCAGATAGACACCGCCGGTGTCGGGCACCCGCCCGAGGAACCTGCCGTCGGGCGCCATGCGGTACTGCGCCTGCAGATAGAGGTCCCCCTGCTGCGGATAGGCCGAGACGGCCGACCGGGAGCCCAGCCAACCACCCACCCACAGACCGTTCTTGAGGCGGGCCCGGACGAAGCACGAGCCCCGGTCGCGGAACAGCGCGTCCCAGGCGGTCGGCGTCGGCTCGTACCGCGCCCGCCTGCGCCGCCTGGCCCACGCGGCCTCCGCCCAGGCGATCCCCGACGGCACCGCGACCACCAGGAGCAGGGCCGCGAGCCCCGCCTGCCGGGGATGCCGCAGCACCCCCGCCACCGGCCCGGCCCCGTCTCCGTCGAGCAGCCCCACCAGCCACGGCCCCGCGGCCACCGCGTACGCGGCGTCGAGCAGCGCCCCCGCCGCGATCGCCCGCACGATCCGGTTCTGCGGCTCCTGTTCGGCCGCGGCGGCGCCGCGCAGATGCTCCCGTACGGCCTGGTAGAAGACCCCGGGCAGCACCAGGATCAGCAGAATCGTCAGCTGCTGCACCGTCCCAGGAACCATCGCTCCCTTTCCCCGCCCCGTACCTCGTGAACGCGTCCTGGTTCACACGGTAGTCAGTCCGGCCGCAGAGAACGCCAGATCCGGTCGGGCAGGATGCGCGCGGCCTGGTTCAGGTCGATGTCGTACGTGCTGGACAGCCAGCGCCGCGCGGTCTCCTCGATCGGTCCCATGACGAGCACCTCGATCACGGGGGCGGGCAGCGGCGCGATCACTCCGGCCTCGATGTGCGGCCGCAGCCACTCGCCGATGGACGCGAACTTGACCGCCTTGAACGCGCGGATCTCCTCCGCGTGCGCCGCGAGATAGCCGGAGTACGCGGAGGCGTGCAGGAACAGGGCGGCGTCGCGGTGCTCCACGGTGAACTTCAGATAGCCCTTGACGAGCGCGCGGACGCCGGTGTGCGGGGTGCGCGTACGGCTCAGATCGGCGAACACCTCGTCGCACAGCTGCCCCATGCAGCGGATGTAGAGACCGGCGGCGAGGCCGTCGAAACTGCCGAAGTGGTGATAGAGGCTGCCCAGACTGACGCCACTGGCCGCCGTGACCGCGTTCACGGTGAACCCCTGCTGGCCGGACTCCGCGTACACCCGCAGCGCCGCGGTCAGAAGCCGGTCGACGGTGGCCTCACCGCGCTGCTGCTTAGGAGGCATGCTGGGGTCCCGTCGACGTCATGACGGCCAGAGTAGCGCAAGCGGAATGGCGCGAAACGCCCGGCGGCGCGGCATAACACCTGGTCGAAGCGGGGTCCGGACATCCGGGCGCTCCCCGGCGCTCCGGGCGCACCCGGGCAGGACGACTCCCTGTTCCCGTCCGTCACTCGACCGACCACAATGGACCTATGACGGCGGGGAGTTGGCGGCGCGGGGATGTCGTTCTGGATCTGTACGACGTGCTCGACGTGCTGGACAGCGGCGGGATGGGGCTGGTCCACCGCGTCCGCCACCGGGCGTGGAACACCGACCTCGCGGTCAAGGTGCCGCGCCCCGAACTCGTGGCGACCGCCGCCGGGCGCAACGGTTTCGAGGTCGAGGCCGGGATGTGGGTCGGGCTCGGGCTGCATCCTCATGTCGTCAACTGTCTCTACGTCCGCAGGATCGACGAGATCCCGTGCGTGTTCGCCGAGTGGGTCGGCGGCGGCTCGCTCGCGGAACTCGTCCGCGACGGGCGACTGTACGAGGACGGGGGCGGGGGCGGGGACGGGGACGGGGGCTCCGGTGGTGCGAAGTTCCCCGCCCGCGCGCTGGACCTGGCCGCGCAGATCGCCTGGGGCCTCGATCACGCGCACCGGGAGGGCGTGATCCACCAGGACGTCAAGCCCGCCAACATCATGGTCGACACCGGCTGGACGGCGAAGGTCACCGACTTCGGCATCGCCGGCGCCCGCATGGCGGCGGGGGAGAGCCCCGCGGTGCCGCACGGGGCGAGCCTGACGGCCAGCTACGGAGGTAGGACGCCCGCGTACTGCTCCCCGGAGCAGGCCGACGCGGCGTCCGGCGGACGGGTCACGCTGACGCGCGCGACGGACGTCTGGTCGTGGGCGCTGTGCGTCCTGGAGATGTTCACGGGCGGCCCGCCCTGCCGGTACGGGCAGACGGCGCCGGAGGTGTTCCGCGCGTTCCTGGAGTCCGGAGGGCGCGCGGGGCCGGGTTCGCCCGCGATGCCCGGGGCGCTCGCCGATCTGCTCGCGCGCTGCTTCGCGATCGACCCGGCGGCCCGCCCGCAGCGGATGGACGAGCTCGCCACCGCCGTCACGGAGATCTACGCGGACGTCGTCGGCACCCCCTACCCCCGCTCGGCGCCGCAGGCGGCGAACCTGCTCGCGGACGGCCTCTCCAACCAGGCGCTCTCGCTCCTCGACCTCGGGCTCCCGGACGAGGCCGAGGAACTGTGGCGCACCGCCGCCGACATCGACCCGCACCACCCGTCCACCGTCTACAACTGGGCCCTGTACCGCTGGCGCCAGGGCGCGCTCACCGACGAACAGGTCGTGTCGGAGCTGACCACGGCACGCACCATCGAAGGCGCGCGCTGGCGGGCGGACCACCTCCTGGGCCTCGTCCACGTCGAGCGAGGGGACGACGCCGCAGCCCGCGAACTGCTGGCCAGCGCCCCCGACGTCCCCGAAGTCGAGGCGGCCCGCGCCGAGTCGGCCCGCCGAGGGCGGACCCCCGAGCGGGTGCGGCTGGAAGGCCACGCGCGCTCGGTGACGGCCCTCGCCGTCGACGCCACGGGCGAGATCGTGCTCACCGGAGACGGGCAGGGCGAGATCCGGGTCTGGTCGACGCCGGAGGGCCGCTGCCGCCACGTGCTGCCCGGGACCGGGGCACCGGGCGACGACGCCCCGCCCGACACGGACACAGACACGGACACAGACACGGAAACGGAAACGGAAACGGACAGGGAGACCGAAGCCGTCGCCGTCACCGCCGTAGCCGTCACCGCCGACGGCCGGACCGGGCTCTCCGCGCGCGGTGACGGCATCGTGGAGGTGTGGGACCTCACGCACGGGACCCTGCTGCGTACCCTCCCGGGCCATGCCTCGCGCGTCACCGCGGTCGCCCTGAACGGCGCGGGCACCGCCGCCGTCGCCTACGACGGCGGGCCCGTCCAGGTGTGGGACCCGGACGGCCGCCCGCAGCGGGAGTTCGTCCACCCGCCGTCGCGGTACCCGAGAACCGACAGGACGACCGGCCAGATCGTGCCGGGTGCCCGGTACGAGCCCTCGTCGGCCACCGTGCTCGGGCTGAGCGAGGACGCCGCCGTCGTGGTGTCCGCCGCGCCGTCCGACGGCAGCGTCGTGGTCTGGGACGTCGCCACCGCCCGGCCGCTCCACCAACTGGTCACCTCCGCCGACTTCCACCTCACCGGCATCGACGAGGTCGTGCTGAGCCCGCACGGCGGCACGTACGCACTCCTTGCCGGACGTCACATGGGCGAGTTCCATGTCTGGGAGACCAGGACCGACCGGATCCGCCACACCGCGCGGGACAGCCTCAGCCCGTACGACGTCTTCGCGCTGAGCGGGGACGCCGCCCTCGCCGTCTCGGTCGGAGCGGGCTTCGGCCGGCACCCGCGGCTGCGGATCTGGGAGACGGCCTCCGGTCGCTGCCTGCGCACGATCTCCCTCGAGATCGAGGACAGACCGTTCCTGCAGGCGAGTTGCGTGGCCCTCAGCGGGAACGGCCGGGTCGTCGTCGTGGGCTCCTCCGGAGGCATCCAGATCCAGCACCTGCCGGCGCCCGGCTTCCGCGCCGGCTGGAGCTACGCCCGCCCCCGGACGGCGCTCGCCCTCGAGGACGGCGCGGCGCGCGCCCGGCGCGCCGTCGAGCGCGCGGTGGAACTGGCCGAGCGGGGCTCGCCCGTGGCGGCGGCCGCGGAACTGCGGACGGCGCGCGCGATTCCCGGCTTCGAACGCCATCCCGAGCTGCGCACGGTGTGGAACCGGCTGGGCCGCGAGGCGGGGCGGCCCGCCGATCTCCTCGGAATCTGGGAGCGGTACGACCTCAGTGGCGGCTGGATCCTCACCAAGAAGCCCGTCTTCGGCCTGAGCCGCGACGGCGAACTGCTCGTGACCGGGGGAGCCGACGGCCACATCCGCGTATGGGACCTGCAGACCGGTGAGTGCGCGCATGTGTTCGGCGAGCGGGAGGCCCACGCCCACACGGTGCTCATCCCCGAGGACTGCGCCTTCGCCCTCACGGCGGACTGGGGCGGCAGCGCGCATCTGTGGGACTTCGAGACCGGGACCAGACGCTCCCGGTTGGACGGGGACCTCGGGCACGTCACCACGATCGCCATGGACCCGGCGGGCGGGTACGCGCTCGTCGGCGACAGCGACGGCGCGCTGGGCCTGTGGGACCTGCGGCGACGCATCCCCGGTCGGATCCGCACGATGGTGGGACACGAGGGCAAGGTGGGAGCGGTCCGGCTGAGCGACGACGGGAAGTACGCCGCCTCGGCGGGGTTCGAGGACCGCACCGGCCGACTGTGGCAGACGGCCACCGGTCGACCGCTGGTCACCTTTCCCGTCGGCTACGGCGACACGAGCCTGAGGTTCGGTCCTGACGGCGGGCGGCTGTACGTCTGCGACGCCCGACAGGCCACGGTCTGGGACGTACGCACCTGTCGGCAGCTGCTCACGCAGGACGTCGCCTACCACTCCACGCTCGCGATGAGCGCCGACTGCCGGGTCGCGGCGACCTCCGGTATGGGCGTGGTGCGGGTGTGGGAGACGGAGCGGGGCCGCGTCCTGTGCGAACTCCCGGTGTTCACGGAGATGTTCGACGTCAGCCCGGACGGGCGGTACGTCCTGACCGCGGGCGACGACCGTGTCCTGCGAATGTGGGACGTCCGTACGGGAGCGTGTGTGCACCGGCTCGAAGGCCATCCCGAGTCGCTCGCCGAGGTCGTCTTCACGGCCGACGGCCGCAATGTCCTCTCGACCGACCTCCGGCCGGCGCTCCGGCTGTGGGAGCTGGACTGGGACTACGACTTCACGGCCGGAACCGACACCCGGTGAGCGCGACCCGGTGAACGCGCGGGTGACGATCACGGTGCACACCCCGGACGCCGTCGAGGAGTACGTGTACGACGAGCCGGCGGGCTGCGACGTGGGCAGGTCGGCCGCGTGCGGCATCCGTATCCCCGACCGGTACCGCAGGGTCTCCCGCCGGCACTGCCGGCTGGACGTCGACCCGCCCGGAGTGCGCGTACGGGACCTCGGCAGCAGCTACGGCACGCACGTCAACGGTTCGCGGCTCGGCCGCCTCACCGAACAGCCGCTGACGGACGGGGACGAGATCGCGATCGGGGACGTACGGCTGCGGATCACCGTGGAGACGACCGCGGACGGCCCGGAGGAGGCTCGTGAGGCACCGCCCGTCCCCGGCTATGTGCTCGTCCGCGAACTGGGCCGTGGGTCCCAGGGCGTCGTCCATCTCGCGCGGCACCGGGCCACGGGGGAGCTGGTCGCGCTCAAGCGGGTGGCGGCCCAGGGACCGGTCGACGCGCAGGCGCGCTTCGCGTTCCGCCGCGAGTTCGCGAGCGTCCGCGCCCTGCGCCACCCGAACATCGTCGCCTTCCTCGACACCGGCGACACCGGCGACACCGGCGACAGCGGCGACAGCACGGCCGGTGCGGACCGTGCCGAGGGCGGCGACGCGTTCTGGTTCGCCTGCGAGCTGTGCCCCGGCGGCACTCTGGAGCGGCTGGCGGCCCGGCACGCGGGCAGAGTGCCCGTGCCCGTGGCGCTGTCCGTCGTACGACAGGTCCTCGCGGGGCTCGATCACGCCCACCGGGCCGAGCTGCCCGCCACCCGCCTCGCGGACGGCGCCGAGGCCACGGCCCGGGGCCTGGTGCACCGCGATGTGAAGCCCGCCAACATCCTGCTGACCGGCGAGGAGTCGGCGGCGGGGCCGGTGGTCAAGCTCGCGGACTTCGGCCTGGCCAAGGCGTTCGAGCACGCGGGCCTCTCCGGGCACACCAGGACGGGTGCTCTGGGCGGCACGATTCCCTTCGTCCCGCGCAGCCAGTTGCTCGACTACAAGTACGCCGGTCCGGAGGTCGACGTCTGGGCGGCGGCCGCCTGCCTGTACTGGATGCTCACGGGCGCCACCCCGCGCGACTTCCCCGCCCACAAGGACCCGGTGGCCATCGCGCTGCGCGAACCGGTCGTACGCATCGGGGACCGCGGAGCGTCGATTCCGCCACGGCTCGCGGACGTCGTGGACGCGGCGCTGGTCGACACCCCGCGCATCCAGGTCAGGACGGCGGCGGAACTGGCGCGGGCGCTGCGGGAGAGCACGTGACCGCGGACTCGACGGCCGCGGTCACCCGCCGGAGTCCCGGAAGCACGCGTTCCCGATCCGGGCCGTGAAGCCCGTACGGCCCAGCGGCGCCACCCCTTGATTGCTGTACGCCCCCGTGCGCAGGGCCTTGTCGTGGGCGGCCCGCTGCCTGGGCGAGCAGCGGCTCCGGTCCACCTCGATGGTGGGGACGACCGTGGGGAGGATGTCGCGGAACCGTGCGTCGACCTTCGCGGCCCGCTCCTCGTACGTCGGGTCCTCGGGGAAGCTCAGGGACAGCGTGACGGGAGGCTCGTCGCCGCTCTCGCGCGCGGCCTCCCGCAGGGATCCGGCCAGATAGCGCAGGGCCAGCTTGATGTCCGTGCCCAGGTGCTCGTTGCCGGGATGCGGCGGATAGGCCCACGGCGCCTCCTCGGGCACGAGGTAGTGCACCCGCACCCAGCTGACCGGGAACGTCACCACCAGAGCCGGCCACCGGCCGCCTCCCGCGATCGTGCAGTGGGGGCGCTCGGGCTCCATCGACCAGAGCAGAGAGAGCCACTCGATCATGTCCAGGGCCTCGGGCGGCAGGTCGTCCGGGGTGTACGGGCCCCGGCTGCGGACCCTGAGCGAGCTCTCCCGCATCACCGCCAGGAGCCGTGTCCCGCCCGGGTCGATCTCCAGGGCCAAGGGGTCCATCGCGAGCTGTGACATGACCGCGCAAGCCGACTCGATCAGCTCGGACACCTTCCGGCCCTCGGTCGCCATCCCCGGTCGCCTCCCGCCCGCTCAGTCGACGAGTGCGACGTAGAGGGGGCTGGCGAGCAGCACGGTCATGTCGTCCCGGGGGGCCAGTTCCGGGTAGGGGTGCGGTCCGTACAGCAGGCGTTTGGCCACGAACTCGACGGTCTGCGCGGGACCGCGGAGTGTGGCGTGGGCCCGCACGACCGTCGCCAGGTGGTCGTGCGAAGCCGCCCCGTCTCCATCGGCGAGGGTGGTGAGCTGGTCGATGAGCACGGGCAGCAATGAGGAGGTGATCGCGGTCCGCGCCGGGGGCTCGCCCGCGACGGCTCCCAACAGGTGGGCCGTCGACCCGCCCAGTCCGACGATCGTCCGCTCGCTGCGGCCGCCGAAGTACACCCCGTCCGCGTTGCTGAGAGTCCCCCACTGCATCGGCAGCACCCCGTGCACGTACTGGCCCGGCTCGTCCACGTCCCCCAGGTCGCCGTGGTCCTCCAAGTGCCGCACGACGCGCTCCAGGCGTGCGATCCGGTCCCCGCCGGCGCCCGCGTCCTCGACGCTGCGCTTGGCGCTCGCCACCTTCAGATCGACGCCGAACTCCGTGACGCGCTTGCGTGACCAGGATGCGTCGATTTGGGGCAGCATCATGTTGATTTTGGCATCACTGATGTACAGGTAGTAGCGGACCGACACACGTGCCCCCTCCCTCGTGCGGTGCATCGCATGCTACCCGCCGAACCTCCCTGGGAATCGGCGGAGTTGAGAACGGTGGCGCGTCCGGGAGCGGCGCCCGGGCCGGCCCGCCCGGGCCCGGGGGTGCGTGCGTGTCTGTGCCTCGGCCGCCGCGAGGGGCATACTGGCGGGACGATGACGAACCGATCCGCGCCCCGGCGCCACCTGTCCACCAGCCCCTTCGCGGCTCCCGTCGATCCCGTGATCAAGGAGTTCGCCGTCGGTGACCGCGTCTCCCACGATCGCCACGGCCTCGGGAAGATCATTGGCCAGGAGCCGACGGGTGCGATGCTCGTCGACTTCGGGGCCACCCAGGTCCGAGTCCTCAGTCCCTACAAGGGCATGCACAAGCTCTGACGTGCTTCCTGGAGACCGCCCCGGCGCCGCTGGCACCGGGGCGGTTTCCGTACCCGTACCCGTGCCTACGATGGCCCCATGCCAGAACGCGAGGTATCCCCGACGGCGAGCGTGGTGCATCAGCGCACCCCCGGCTCGCGCGAGCTCTCCGCCGCGGCCGCGGTGTTCGCGCTCCTGGCGGACCCCACCCGGCTGCACCTGGTGTGGCTCCTGTCGCGCGGGGAGTCCGACGTCACCGCCCTCGCGGAGGCCTGCGGCGCGGCCCGGCCCGCGGTCAGCCAGCACCTGGCCAAGCTGCGGCTCGGCGGCCTCGTCCAGCACCGCAAGGACGGGCGGCGGGTCGTGTACACGCTCCCGGACGGACACATGCGGCGCCTCGTCGTCGAGGCGATCAGCCACGCCGACCACCAGGTGACCGGCGAGCCCTGGCACGACTGACCTCCCCCCGCCGAGTGACCTCTCCCCGCCGAGCCCCTGTCGTTTCATCATGTGCGCAAGCGCGCACATGTCGGCTACCGTGAGGACGTCCCCGTAGCCGAACGAGGGCGGTCCTCATGCTGTCCGTGCTGCGCCACCGCACCTACCGCCGCCTGTTCACCGCCCAGGTCGTCGCCCTGGCCGGCACCGGACTCGCCACCGTCGCGCTGAGCCTGCGCGCGTACGACCTCGCGGGCGCCGACGCCTCCGCCGTCCTGGGGACCGCGCTCGCGATCAAGATGATCGCGTACGTCGGTGTCGCCCCGCTCATCAGCGCCCTCGCCGACCGGATACCCCGGCGCGCCCTGCTCGTCGCCATGGACCTCACCCGCGCGACGGCCGCCCTGGCCCTCCCCTTCGTCAGCCAGGTATGGCAGATCTACGCCCTGATCCTGCTGCTCCAGGCCGCCTCCGCCGCCTTCACCCCGACCTTCCAGGCCACGATCCCCGACGTCCTGCCCGACGAGCGCGACTACACCCGCGCCCTGTCGCTCTCCCGCCTCGCCTACGACCTGGAGAACCTCTTCAGCCCGGCCCTGGCCGCCGCCCTGCTCACCCTCGTCCCGGCCGGCCTGCTCTTCACCGGCACCGCCGCCGGGTTCCTCGCCTCCGCCGCCCTCGTCGCCTCCGTCCTGCTTCCGGCACCCGAACCGGCCGAGCGGACCGGCGGACCCTACGCCAAGGCAGCCTTCGGCACCCGCCTCCTCCTCGCCACCCCGCGCCTGCGCGCCCTCCTCGCCCTCGACCTGGTCGTCGCCGCGGGCGGCGCCATGGTCCTCGTCACCACCGTCGTCCTCGTGCGGGAGGTCCTCGGTCGCCCGGTCGGCGACGTCACCCTCGCCCTCGGCGCGTACGGAGCGGGCTCCATGGCCGTGGCACTGCTGCTCCCGCGGATCCTGGACCGGATCGGCGACCGCGCCCTGATGCTCCCCGCCGCCCTCGTGACGGCGGGCGTCCTCGCGCTCCTCCCCGCAGGCCTGGCGGCGGGCCCGGGCCCTTGGACCTGGCCCGCCCTCCTCGCCGCCTGGCTCCTGCTGGGGGCGGCCGGCTCGGCCATCCTGACACCCGGCGGGCGGCTGCTGCGGCGCTCGGCGGGCAGCGCGGACCTGCCCGCCCTCTTCGCCGCCCGCTTCTCCCTCGCCCACGGCTGCTGGCTGCTCACCTACCCCCTCGCCGGCTGGACGGCCGCGCGCGCCGGCCTCGCGGTCGCGGCCGGCGCGCTGAGCGTCGTCGCCCTCCTCGGGGCCGTCGCGGCGGTACGGCTCTGGCCCCGCTCGGACCCGGACGAGCTGGAACACCTCCACCCCGAGCTCGCCCCCGACCACCCGCACCCAGGGGGTGTCCGGCGGACCAGGGCCGGGTCCGCGACGCCTGGCACGGCACCTCGCCGCGTTGCCGAAAAGCCCCAATAGCTCCGCTATGAGGTCATTCCGGCGCCTTGCGATGCACCGCACCAGACGCCGCGTCCTGTCCGGCCCTGGTCCGCCGGACACCCCCTGGCCTGCGCGGGGCGATGCCACGTTCACGACTACCGCATCGACTCCCTCCACCCGCGCTGGCCGACCCCCGCGAAGCGCAGCGTCAGCAGCTCGAACGGGCGCAGCGCGAGGACCACACCGTCGTCCTCCGCGCGGACCGTCTCCACCGGAACATCGCCGCGCGGCCGCTCCAGGAGGTCGCACACGGTCACCCCGTCGAAGCCGAACCCCGTCGTGAGCCGGGCACGGGCCCGGCCGCCCCGTGACTCGTAGAGCCGCACGACCACGTCCCCACCGCGGTCGTCGGCCAGCTTCACCGCGCTGACCACGACGGCCTCGTCGTCCAGGGCCACCAGCGGCGCCACATCCGCGTCCCCCGCGATCCGGCGCTCCGGCAGGTTCACGCGGTAGCCCTCGCGGACGGCGTCCCCGACGGAGGCACCGGGCACCAGCGCGTGGCGGAAGCGGTGCACACCCTGGTCGGTGTGCGGATCGGGGAAGCGCGGGGCGCGCAGCAGGGACATCCGTACGGTCGTCGTGGTACCCCCGTCCTCCGGCCGTACGGTGCGCGTGACGTCGTGCCCGTAGGTCGAGGCGGTGACCAGGGCGACACCCCAGCCGGGCTCCTCGAAGTGGACGAAGCGGTGGTTGCACGCCTCGAACTTGGCCGCCTCCCAACTGGTGTTGGTGTGGGTGGGCCGGTACAGATGGCCGAACTGGGTCTCCGCGGCGTAGCGGTCGGCGTGGAGATCGAGAGGGAAGGCGGCCTTGAGGAACTTCTCGGTCTCGTGCCAGTCGACCTCGGTCTCCAGGTCCAGCCGCTTCGCGCCCGCCGCGAGGGTGAGCGTCTGCACCGCACGGGACGCGCCGAAGGAACGGCTCACGCGCACGGACACGGCCCGCGGGGTCTCGACGGCGACCGTGACCTCGTCGGCCCCGGTCAGATCGGTGACGGTGTTCCGGTAGAACTGGTCGACGTCCCAGGCGTCCCACATGTTCGGGAAGTCGGGGTGGATCTGCAGCAGATTGGCGGCCGCCCCGGGAGCGACCGTCTCCCGGCCGCCGGCGAGATCGACCACGGACACCACCAGTCCGCGCCCGTCCACGGTCACCCGCAGCAGTCCGTTGGCCAGGACGAACCCGCCGCCGGGCCGTGCCTCCACGGTGCAGCCCCCGGCCGCCCCGACCGCGGCCTTCGCCCCTCCCGCCGGAACGCCCGCGCGCGCGTGCGGGGCCGCGTTGAAGACGACCTCGCCGCCGGCCGAGCCGTCGCCGGCCAGCGCGCGCTGCGCACGGTCGACGATCCCGTTCAGCTCCTCGGCCACCGCCGCGTACGTCCGCTCCGCCTCGCGGTGCACCCACGCGATCGAGGAGCCCGGCAGGATGTCGTGGAACTGGTGCAGCAGCACCGTCTTCCAGATGCGGTCCAACTCCTCGTACGGATACGGGAGACCGGCCCGCACCGCGGCCGTGGCGGCCCACAGCTCGGCCTCGCGCAGCAGGTTCTCGCTCGCCCGGTTGCCCTGCTTGGTCCGCGCCTGGCTCGTCAGCGTCGCCCGGTGCAGCTCCAGATACAACTCACCCACCCAGACCGGCGGATGGGGGTACTCGGCCTCGGCCTTGGCGAAGAACTCCGCCGGCCGCTCCCAGCGCACCCGGGCCGAGCCCTCCAGATTCCGCAGCCGGGCCGCCTTCGCGATCATCTCGCGGGTGGTGCCGCCACCCCCGTCGCCCCAGCCGGTCGGCGCGATCGAGTGCCGCGCCCTGCCCTTGTCCTTGAAGTTGCGGACGGCGTGCGCGATCTCCTTGCCCCGCATCGAGCAGTTGTACGTGTCGATCGGCGGGAAGTGCGTGAAGATCCGGGTCCCGTCGATGCCCTCCCACCAGAACGTGTGGTGCGGAAAGGTGTTGACCTGGCTCCACGAGATCTTCTGCGTCAGCAGCCACCTGGAACCGGCCGCCTTGATGATCTGGGGCAGGCCGCCCGCGAAACCGAAGGTGTCCGGCAGCCACGCCTCCTGGTTCTCGACCCCGAACTCCTCCAGGAAGAAGCGCTTCCCGTGCACGAACTGACGGGCCATCGCCTCCGAGCCGGGCATGTTGGTGTCCGACTCCACCCACATGCCGCCCGCCGGCACGAACCGGCCCTCCGCGACCGCCTTCTTGACCCGCGCGTACACCTCCGGCCGGTGCTCCTTGATCCACGCGTACTGCTGGGCCTGCGACATCGTGTAGACGAAGTCCGGCTCGTCCTCAAGGAGCGCGGTCATGTTGGCGGTGGTCCGCGCCACCTTGCGGACCGTCTCGCGCAGCGGCCACAGCCAGGCCGAGTCGATATGGGCGTGCCCGACCGCGCTGATCCGGTGCGCCGACGGCTCGGCGGGCGAGGCGAGCACCCCGGCCAGCTGCTCACGGGCCGCCGCGGCCGTCGCGTTCACGTCCTGGAGGTCGACCGCGTCCAGGGCCCGCTCGATCGCCCGCAGGATCTCCCAGCGCCGGGCACCCTCCACCGGGAGCTCCGCCATCAGCTCGCCGAGCACCTCCAGGTCGATCACCAGCTGCCACACGGTCTCGTCGAAGACGGCCAGGTCCATCCGCGCCAGGCGGTACTGCGGCGTGTCGCCCGCCGTCTCCTTGTCGCCGAGCTCGGTCGGCAGGAAGGGGTGGTAGTCGAGGATCACCGGGTTGGACGCGGCCTCCACGTGCAGCAGCACCTCCTCGCCACCGGCCGCAGGGGCGGCGATCCGCACCCACTGGTTCCGCGGGTTGAGGCCCTTCACCGGCGAACCGTCGGGCCGGTAGACCAGGCCCTCGCACTGGAACCCGGGCATGTTCGCGTCGAAGCCCAGGTCGATCAGCGCCTCCACGGTCCGGCCCGCCCAGGCCTCCGGTACCGTCCCGGAGACGGTGAGCCAGCTCGTACCCCAGGGAGCTCCCCAGGCGTCACCGACGGCGATCGGCCGGCGCGGGGCGGCGATCCCCTCGTCCACCGGCACCGGTTCGCCGGGCGCGGTCCAGATCCCGACGTCCAGCGGCACCGACTCCGGATGGATCGCCGGCCGGATGCGCTCGTCGAGGACGCGCCGGAGACGGGACTCGATCAGGGTGCGGTCGTCATGCATGGCAGTCGCTCCATCACGTAAGAGGTGGATGGTCAGGCCCGGCCGACGTCGTCGACGGTGACCGTCTCGGTGATCCCGCGTGCGGTGAGATGATCGCGGTCGGAGGCCCGCGACGCCAGTACGGCGGCGGGCCGCGCGCCGTCCGCGGCCAGGCGCATGAAGGCCTCGAAGAACGCCCCGCCGGGGGCGCAGGTCGACCGTTTCGGTGCGTCGTCGGGCAGATCGAGGACCAGGGCCGTGCTGCGGGGGCGGGGCTGATGCGTGCGCGTACGGGCCTCCGCCACGACCTCCGCGAGGGCCCGGCCGGCGGGCTTCACCTCGCGGTCGTTCGTCAACAGGCCGAGGCTGTACTCCAGTTCCGGGAAGTCGGCGAGCGAGCGGTCGACGTCGTGCGAGCACCACCAGGTGACGCCCCACAGGTCCGGGCAGTCGAGCGCGGCGTCCACCGTCGTACGGGTGAAGGCGGCGGCCCGCTCGGCGGCGATGTGCGGGGCGGGCGCCCCGACCTCCTGCAGCCACACCGGCCGCGCCGGATCCTCGGCCCAGGCCTTCGACAGCTCGATCAGATACGCGGCGTGCTGCCCGGTCGCGACGGCGTCGGCGCCGTAGCGCTGCGCGGTGCCGTTGAAGACCCAGGAGTGCACGGCCGTCACCGCGCCGAGCCGGGCCGCGTGCGCCGGCGTGAACGGATGGTCGTCCACGTACCAGGCGGCGTCGTACGCCGCGTGCAGATGCGGCCGGCCGGGTGCCCCCCGCTCGCACGCGTCGAGCATGCGGCGCAGCCAGCTCTCCGCCTGACCCGGGGTGATCCGGTCCGGATCGGGGTGCGGATCGCCGGAGAACTGGTTGATCTCGTTGCCCAGCGTCATGCCCAGGAAGGCGGGCCGGTCCGCCAGGGCCGAGGCGAGCGTGCGCAGATAGGCGGCCTGTCCTTCGAGCACCTCGGGGTCGGTGAAGAGATTGCGCCGGTGCCAGGTCTCGGTCCACGAGGGCCGGAAGTCGAAGCTGGACAGATGACCCTGCAGTCCGTCCACGGCCACGTCCAGACCGCGTTCGGCCGCCGCGTCGACGAGCCGGACCAGCTGCTCCACCGCGCGCGGGCGGATCAGGGTGCGGTTCGGCTGGAAGACGGGCCACAGCGGGAAGACCCGGAGGTGGTCGAGGCCCAGCGCGGCGATCGAGTCCAGGTCGGCGCGGACGGCATCGAGGTCGAAGTCGAGCCAGTGGTGGAACCAGCCCTGGCTCGGGGTGTAGTTGACGCCGAAGCGCGGGGCGTCGAAGCGCGGCGCGTCGAGCGGAGCGGGCATGCTCGGCATCGGGTCCTTTCCTTCAGTCATCCCTTGATGGCGCCTTCCTCGACGCCCTTGAAGAAGAACCGCTGGAGCGCGGCGAACACGGCGACGATCGGCAGAAAGGCGATCATGGTGCCGGCCGCGATCAGCCGGGGATTGGCGGAGAACGTTCCGTCGAGGTACTGGAGCCCGACGGTGAGGGTGTACCGCTCGGGGTCGTTGAGGACGATCAGCGGCCACAGGAAGTCGTCCCAGGCGCCGATGAACGTGAAGATCACGACCACGCTCAGCATGCCCCGTACGTTGGGCAGCCCCACATGCACCAGGCGCTGCCACACGCTCGCGCCGTCCACGAGCGCGGCCGCGTCGAGGTCGGGCGGGACGGCCTGGAAGGCCGTGTACATCAGCAGCACGTTCAGCATGGCGATCGCCCCGGGCAGCGCCACCCCGACGAGGGTGTCCGTCAGGCCCATGCTGCGCACCGTCACGTACTGCGAGACGATCGTGACCTCGCCGGGCAGCACCAGCGTGGCCAGGAACAGGCCGAGCACCAGCCGCGCCCCGCGGAACCGCAGCCGGGAGAGCGCGAATCCGGCGAGGGTGGCGCCCACGACGTTGCCGGCCACCGCGATCGCCGCCACGGTCAGCGAGTTGAGCGCATAGGTCCACACCGGGATGGTGTCGGCGACCTGGGCGTAGTTGGAGAACGTCACCTCGCGCGGCAGGAAGTCCGGCGTACGGGAGTAGACGTCCTCGCCCGGGCCCTTGAGCGAGGTGGACAGCTGCCACAGGAACGGGCCGATCGTGAGCAGCAGGACCAGCGTCAGGAGCAGATAGCGCGTCGCGTTCGCGGCCGGGGTGGGCGTGGAGAATCCCCGTGATCCCCGTGATCCCCGTGATCCTCGTGCGGGCATGGTCAGGCCGCCTTCCGGTTGAGCCGTGCGAGGAGCAGCATCGGGCCGACGGTGATGACGAAGAGCAGCAGGCTCAGGGCCGAGGCGTATCCGATGTGCCCGGTGAAGCCGCGGCTGTACATCTGGATGAGCATCACCACCGACATGTCCCGGCCGCCCGGGCCGCCGGTGCCGTTGGACAGGACGTACAGCTCCGAGAAGACCCGCAGCGCGGAGACGGAGATCAGGACGGAGATCAGCATCATGGCGGTCCGTACACCGGGCAGGGTGACGTGCCAGAAGCGGCGCACGGCCGACGCCCCGTCGACGGCGGCCGCCTCGTGCAGCTCCCGGCCCACGTTCCCGAGCGCGGAGAGGTAGATGACCATGTAGTACCCGAGGCCCTTCCACGCGGTCAGTCCGATGGCGCTGAAGAGCAGGAGCCAGCGGTCGGTGAGGAAGGAGACCGGCTGATCGGCCGCCCCGAGCTGCCCGAGGAGTCCGTTGACCAGGCCGCGGTCGTCCAGGACCCACCCCCAGATCAACCCGACGACGACGGCGGAGGCGACGACGGGCGTGTAGAAGGCGGTACGGAAGAAGGTGATGCCCGGCAGCTTCTTCTCCACCAGCAGCGCGAGCAGCAGCGGCAGCAGGGTGAGCAGCGGCAGGCAGATCAGCAGATAGACGATGCTGTTGACGAGTGCGTCGGTCAACTGCTCGTCGTCCAGGGCGCGTCGGTAGTTGGCCAGGCCGCTGAAGTGTCCGCCGCCCAGCGGTTTGGCGTTGGTGAACGACAGGATCACCGTGTTCACGGCGGGCCACAGGTTGAAGACGGCGAGCCAGATCACGGCCGGCCCGGCGAGCAGCCACGGGGTGAACCAGCGCCGGTGTGTCATGGGGTGCCTTCCTGGCGGGGGAGGGGGGCCGTGCGGACGGGCCCGCCCGTCCGCACGGGGCCGGTTCTCAGTCCTTCAGCATCTGGTTCGCGCGGGCGACCGCCGTGTCCAGGGCCTCCTCGGAGCCGGCCTGGCCGCCCATGGCGAGGGCGATCTGCTGGTTGATCACGGTCTTGATCGCGTCGTTGGCCTGGACGGGCTCCAGCATCGTGGCCTTCGCGAGCGAGGCGAACGCCGTGACCTTGGCGTCCCCGGCGTTGGTGCCGTCGCTCTCGCTGAAGAAGGGGTCCGAGGCCGAGGCCTTCGTGGAGGGGAAGATGCTCGTCTCGTGGGCGAAGGCGGCCTGGTTCTCCGCGTTGGTGACCCACCGGGCGAGCGCGAGCGCGGTGGCCCGGTTCTTGGTGGCCCGGGAGACCGAGAGCCCCTGGACGTACAGCGGCGGGGTGCCCATGGCGGGGGAGGAGACCACCTTGGGGGCGAGGCTCGGGTTGTCCGTCGCCAGCGAGGTGATGTAGTTGCCGCCCGCGGTGGTCCAGGCGGCCGTGCCCGAGGTGAACAGCTTGGTGTTGCCCGCGTACGTCTCGGTCAGGACGTCCTGGGGCAGCAGCCCCTCCTTGAAGGCGTCGCGGTAGGTGTCGAGGACGGCCGCGGCCTCGGGGGTGTTGAAGGTGAAGCTCTCGCCGTCCTCGGACATCAGCTTCACGCCGGCGTTGGCGAAGTCCATCAGGCCCGGCTTGCGGCTCATCAGGTAGACCGAGCCGCCGGACTTCTGCTTGACCGTCCTGGCCGCCGCGATCAGCTCGTCCAGGGTGGCCGGCGGCTTCTTCGGGTCCAGGCCGTACCGGGTGAGCAGCGCGGAGTTCCAGTAGTTGACGTCGGTGTTGAGGTACCAGGGGTAGCCGTACGTGCCGTCGTGGCCGGCGAAGCGGTAGGCGGCGGTGCCGCCCTCGACGTAGTCGGTTTCCAGCTTCGGGTCGGCCCCGGCCACGTCCAGCAGCATGTTCTGCCTCACCAGCGGCAGCGCGAAGTCCGGCGGGAGGTTGACCACGTCGGGAAGGGTGCCGCCGGCCGCCTGGCTGAGCACCTTCTCCGAGTAGCCCTCACCGGGCTGGTCGAGCCACTCGACCCGCACACCGGGGTGCTTCTTCTCGAAGGCGTCGATCACGCCCTCCATGTACGCGGTGAACTTCGGCTTCAGGGCCCAGGTCTGGAGCGCGACCCTGCCCCGGACCTCGCCCCCGCCGGCCGCCCCCGCATCGTCGGAGCCGTTCGGGTCGCCGAGGCCGCAGCCGGCGAGTGTCACCGCGGCGACCGCGGCCACGGCCAGCCGTATCCAGTGGCTGCTAGTGCGCATATGAGAGGTCTCCCGGTCTGTTCTGGCGGACGAGGCAGCGTTACTAAACCGGTCTAGCGATGGGGGACTATGCTCCCGCTACACTCCGCTGTCAAGACAGTGCGCGAGACCGAAGGGGCCGCCGCGTGGCCAGACCGACGATCGCCGACATCGCCCGCAGGGCAGGGGTGTCCAAGGGCGCGGTGTCCTTCGCGCTCAACGGCCGCCCTGGGGTGAGCGACAACACCCGCGAGCGCATCCTGCGCGTGGCGGAGGAGATGAACTGGCGCCCGCACAGCGCCGCGCGCGCCCTCGGCGGAGCCCGGGCCGGCGCTGTCGGCCTCGTCCTGGCCCGCCCGGCGCGGACCATCGGCCTCGAGCCGTTCTTCGGCCACCTCCTCAGCGGACTCCAGGCCGGGCTCTCCGTGCGCGGAACCGCCCTGAACCTGCTGGTCGTCGAGGACACGGCGGCCGAGATCGAGGTCTACCGGCGCTGGACGTCCGAGCACCGCGTGGACGGCTTCGTCCTGGTCGACCTCCAGGTCCGCGACCCGCGGATCCCCGTCCTGGAAGAGCTCGGCGTCCCCACCATGGTGATCGGCGGGCCCGGCCGGCACGGCAGCCTGCCCAGCGTCTGGGCGGACGACCGCGAGGCGATGGTGTCGATCGTCGACTACCTCGCCGCCCTCGGGCACCGCCGCATCGCGCACCTGGCCGGCCTCCCGGCCTTCCAGCACACCCAGCGCCGCATCCGCGCCTTACGGGACAGCGCCAGGCGCCTCGGGCTCACGGAGGCCGTCTCCCTGCCGACCGACTTCAGCGACGCGGAGGGCGCCGCCGCCACCCGGGCGCTGCTCGCCCGGCCGCAGCGGCCGACCGCGATCATCTACGACAGCGACGTGATGGCGGTGGCCGGTCTCGGCGTGGCCACCGAGATGGGCGTGGCGGTGCCCGGCGAACTGTCGATCGTCTCCTTCGACGACTCCGCGCTCGCCCGCATCGTCCACCCCTCGCTCACCGCGCTCTCCCGCGACACCTTCGCCCTCGGCGAGCAGGTCGCGCGGGCCCTGCTCGCGGTCGTCGACGACCCCGCCGCGGCGCGCGACATCAAGAACCCCACCCCGCGCCTCACCGTCCGGGAGAGCACGGCGCCACCGGCTCTTGACCGGGCCCACTAAAGCCGTTTAGCCTCCCGGGTCGAGACGGGCACCGTTGCCCACCCCGGCCCCGCACGGGCCCATGCCACGGGCCGGCCGCCGCTCTTCCCGCGTCGCCGCACCCTCCTTCGTACCGCCGCACCTCCCGTACGCCCAGCACCCCCACCCTCCCGCTGGACCGGAGTATCGGATGAGACGACACCTGCCCCTGCTGCCGACCGCCGCCCTGCTCGCCGCCCTGCTCGGCCTCGCCCTTCTCACGCCCCTCACTCCCGAGGCAGGCGCCGCCGTCCGGGCGGCGGGCGACCAGCCCTACGCCTCCTACTGGCACCCCAACACCCTCCTGGCCTGGGATCCGGCCACCGACCCCGACGCGCGCTTCAACCGTTCCCGCGTCCCGCTGCGGCCGCGCGTCTCCGACCCCGCCCTCAAGGCGAACGCCAACGCCCGCGCCGGCGAGGGAAAGATCGCGGCCCTCGTCTCCTTCGGCCCCACCTCGGACAACCCCTCGCAGGGCTCCGACAATCCGCACCACTACGCCTTCGGCCACTGGCAGTACATCGACACGCTCGTGTTCTGGGGCGGCTCCGCGAGCGAGGGCCTGATCCTCGCCCCGAACGCGACCGTCATCGACGCCGCCCACCGCAACGGCGTCAAGGTCTACGGCACCGTCTTCTTCCCGCCGACCGCCTACGGCGGACAGATCCAGTGGGTGCGCGACTTCACGCAGAAGACTGGCTCCACCTACCCGGTCGCGGACAAACTCGCCCAGGTCGCGCGGCACTACGGCTTCGACGGCTGGTTCATCAACCAGGAGACCGCGGGCGGCGACGCGGCCCTCGCCACCGAGCTGCGCGGCGCGATGCGCTACGCCCGTTCCCTCGGCCCGGTCGAGTTCATGTGGTACGACGCGATGACCGAGTCCGGCGCCGTGAGCTGGCAGGACGCCCTCACCTCCGCCAACGACTCCTTCCTGCAGGAGGGTTCGCTGCGGACCTCCGACTCGATGTTCCTCGACTTCGGCTGGAGCGCCTCGGGGCTGAGCTCCTCCCGCACGCTCGCCCGGAGCCTCGGCCGCGGCGAGTACGAGCTGTACTCCGGCATCGACACCGAGGCGAACGGCTACAACACCTCCGTCCCCTGGGCGTCCGTCTTCCCCGCCGGGCAGCCGCACGTCACCTCCCTCGGCATCTACCGGCCCGAATGGACCTTCACCTCCTCCACCGGCCGGGCCGACTCCCATGCCCGCGAGGCCCGTTACTGGGTCGGCGCCAACGGCGACCCGTCCGACACCACGACGACCTCGGCGTGGAAGGGACTCGCGCACTACGTCCCCGAGTCCTCGCCCGTCACCGCCAAGCCCTTCGTCACCTCGTTCGGCGCCGGGCAGGGCGACTTCTTCCACTCCGGCGGCGTACGGGTCTCGTCGAACGGCTGGAACAACCTCTCGCTCCAGGACGTCCCGCCGACCTACCGCTGGCTGGTCGGCTCAAGCGGCAGCAGGCTGACCCCGTCGATCGACTACACCGACGCCTACGAGGGCGGCTCCTCCCTGCGTCTGAGCGGCACCCTCGACGCCGTCAACACCGTCCGGCTCTACCAGACGAAGCTGCCGGTCGCCGGCGACACCAAGCTGTCCGTCGTCCTCAAGACCCCGGCCGCCGGCCCCACCCGCCTCAAGGCCGCCGTCTCCTTCACCGACGCGCCGACCACCTTCACCACCCTCGACCTCGGCTCCACCGCCACCACCGGCTGGGAGCGCAAGACCCTCGACCTGTCCGCCTTCGGCGGCCGGACCATCGCCCAGATCGGCCTGCAGGCCGCGCCCGCCGTCGGCTCCGTTCCCTCGTACGACGTCAGGGTCGGCCAGCTCGCCGTCTACGACGGAGCCGTCGACACCGCCGCCGCGCCGACCGGTGTCACCGTCCTCGGCACCACCGACGTGAGCCCCACGCGCAAGTCCCTGCGCCTGTCCTGGACGGCCTCGGCCACCGGCTCCGTCCACCACTACGAGGTCTACCGGCGCGGCGCCGACGGCACCCGTATCTTCCTCGGCGCCACCCCCAACGACGCCCTCTTCGTCCCCCGCCTCGACCGCGCCGGTACGGAGACCACGACGACGCTCGACGTCGAGGCCGTCTCCACCGAGTACGGCCGCTCACCGGCCGCCACCACGACCGTCGGCTGGTCCGGCGCCACCGAGTCCAACCTCGCGCTGAACCGCCCCGCGACCGCGTCCGGCCAGTGCAACAGCAGCGAGACCCCCGCCAAGGCCGTCAACGGCTCCGTCTCCGGTGGCAACAGCGACAAGTGGTGCACCACGACCTCCGCGAAGTGGCTGGAGGTCGACCTCGGCGCGGTCCGCACGCTCAGCCGGTTCACGGTGAAGCACGCGGCCGCGGGCGGCGAGAGCGCGTCCTGGAACACCCGGGACTTCACCCTGAAGGTCCGCGGCTCCACGGCCGACCCGTGGACGACCGCCGCGACCGTCACCGGCAACACGGCGGCCACCACGACGCACCCGGTGAACACCACGGCGCGCTATGTACGCCTGGAGATCACCCGCCCGACCCAGACCACCGATCCCGCCGCCCGTATCTACGAGTGGGAGGCCTGGGGGACCTGAACCTTCTTCGAAAGACTCGTCTCACCCTCTTGACGTGGGCGGAATAAGGAGGAAAATCCCTAATACACCAGAAAACCAGAGCGAGCCGCACTCGCCGGTGAAGACGTTCACCGACCCGCGTGACCCACTCGCTGGCTCTGGCCAGGCCCCCGGCAGATCCTCCCGGATCTCAGGGCTTTCAGCGACGGCTGGAAAGTCCGAGTCCGGAGATGGACTACCGGGGACTGCTTGTGTACGGGCCCTTTTCTTCGAGCCTCGTACGACCACCGGACGCGGCCGGTCGCAGGGAATGCAGCCCCATGCCACGTATCGAAGCGGTCCTGATCGACATCGACGGCGTGCTCACCGTCTCCTGGAAGCCTCTGCCCGGCGCCGTAGCGGCCATGGAGCGTCTGCGCGCCCACGGAATCCCGCTCGCGCTGGTCACCAACACCACCTCGCGGACCCGCGCCGCCCTCGCCGCCACGCTGGCCGCGGAGGGCTTCCCCGTCGGCGTCGACGACATCCTCACCGCGCCGGCCGCCACCGCGGCCCACCTGCGGGAGCACTACCCCGACGCGCGCTGTCTGCTGATCAACACCGGGGACGTCCGTGACGACCTCGGCGAGCTGGACCTGGTCGGAGAGGACGACGACGCCGCCGCGGACGTGGTCGTCATCGGCGGGGCCGGCGACGCCTTCGACTACGCCGCCCTCAACCGCGCCTTCCACCATGTGCGGGACGGCGCGCGGCTCGTGGCCATGCACCGCAATCTGTACTGGCGTACCGCCGACGGGCTCGACCTCGACACCGGGGCCTTCCTCGCCGGCCTCGAACAGGCCGCCGGCGTCGAGGCGGAGATCACCGGCAAGCCGTCCCGCGCCTTCTTCGCGACCGCCCTCGCCCACCTCGGCGCCACGGCGTCCGACACGCTCATGGTGGGCGACGACATCGAGTCCGACGTACTCGCCGCCCAGCGCTGCGGCATCACCGGCGCGCTGGTGAAGACCGGCAAGTACCTGCCCGAGACCCACCGCGCGGCCGACGGCGAGCCGGACCACGTGCTCGACTCCTTCGCCGACGTTCCCGAACTGCTCCGAACGGGCGATGGCTGATCGTTTCCGCAGGTCAGTCGCGGTGTAGGCATGATCGTCCCAGGGGAGGGCCCGGGAGGCCGGACGGATCCGCCGGCCATAACGACCAAGGATGGGACGACGTCCATGCGCCTGCGCGCCCTCACCACCGCCGCCGCCTGCGGTCTTGCCCTGCTCTTCGCCGCCGCGCCTTCCGCCTCCGCGGCCGACGGAGAATTCACCTACGTCTACGACGACCCGAGCGGCGCGCCCCACCTCGGCGTCCTCGCCGACCCGCCGAGCGGCGTGTGCCTCGCCCTCCCCGAGGTCGCGCCGGAGTGGACGACGCCCGCCCACTCCCCGCGCAACCACACCGACTCCACCGCCACCGTCTTCACCGGGCCCGACTGCGAAGGCGACTGGTTCAGCCTCCGCCCGTTCGGCGGCCACGCCTCCGAGCGGCTGAAGCTCCGCTCCGTCGTGTTCAGTTGATCGGCCTCCGCTGAACCCCGGCCGGAGTCACGCGGTGGCTCCGGCCTCCAGGATGCCCTTGAGGGTCTGCTCGTTCCTGGGCAGCTCCTTGCGTACCTGCGGCCGGACGACCAGCGGGACGAGCGCCTTGCCGATGCCGTGTCCCTCGAAATCGCCGGCGAGCGTCAGCCGGGAGCGCGTACCGTTGTCGATCGGCTCGATCGTGCCGTGGACATCGCCGCGTACGGGCCCGTCGATGCCGTGCATGTGCCAACTCCTCGGCGGATCCATGTCGATGACCTGCATCGTCATGGTCATGTCCCGGCGCCCGATGTGCCGCGTCACGGAGAGCTTCGACCCGACGGCGATGGGCTCGTCGCTCAACGGGCGGGCCGCGACGGCGTTTTCCTGCCAGTCGGGCAGATGCGTGGGGTCGGTCACGTAGGAGAAGACCTCCGCGGGGCTGCGGGAAATGTCGATGGTTTCCTTGATGGCAGACATTTCGCCCTCTTTGTTTGTCTTCGTCGTACCTTCGTCGTGCCTGTTGTCACTTCATACAAATGATCCCACGGGTGGGGTCGCGACGCCATCGACGCACGGCCGTCCCGCCGACGCGTGCCGGACGGTCCTAGGCGGTGCGGGACCGGTGGAGATCCCGGAGCAGCGCGATCTCGGCGCCGTGGTGCAGCAGTTCCTGGTTGACCCACCAGACGATGTCCAGGAAGAGATTCTCCGGATCGCTGCCGTGCGGGTACGTGCTGAGCCCCACGGTGTCGAGCGCCGCGTCGTCGGCCGCGAGCAAGGCCTCCCGCCAGGCCGTCGCCCCGGCGTCGAAGGCCTCGATCGCGCCGGCGGCGTCGCCGCGGCTGCGGTAGTCGTCGCGGGTCAGGCTGTGGCTGCCGACCGTGTGGTCCGCGCGGAGGGTGAGGAGCTCGCTCAGGTGGCTCAGCCGCCACGCGATGGTGGTGAACGGCGGCGGCGCGGGATGCGGGGGCGGGGTGGTGTCGCGCCCCCAGTCGCCGGCACCGGTCAGGAGCGTCGCCCCCGGGCCCGGCCCGTCCGCGTGACGGCGGACCGACCAGCAGCCGGGGACCGGCTCCCAGAGATACTCCTCGTCGGAGAGCGGCACGACCTCGACATCCGTTCCGTTCCCGCTGTCCACGAACGGCCCGGCCATGCGCTGCCGGAGCCGCTCCCGCGCGAAGTCGAACTGGTCGAGCAGAGGGATCAGGCGGGGAGGGGTGTCCATCGAACGCTCCAGAACGAGAGGGCAGGGCACCCGGCACCCTGACACACACCCGCCGCACCGCGCCTGCGGTTTTCCGGGCGTCCCCGGCGTCCTGCGCGTCCCCGCGCGCCGGCTCAGAGAGCCACCACGGTCACCTCGGTCGCCTTGACGCCCGTCCAGACGGACACACCGTCCGCCAGGCCGAGTTCGGCCGCCGCCTGCGGGGTGATCTCGGCGACGAGGGACGGCACCCGCTCCGAGGTGATCAGCACACGCAGCCGGCTGCCGCTGGCCGTGATCTCCCGTACCGTGCCGGGCCAGACGTTACGGGGGCTCCCCCCGGGCTTCTCACGGTGTACGGAGACGGCCTCGGGCGCGATGATCGCGAGGGCGGCCGTGCCGGGCGGCAGCGGGTCGGCCGCGACCAGCGTGCCGCCGTCGTCGAGCGCGAGGCCGGCGTCGGTGGCCGTGCCGGGCCAGGCGTTGCGGCCGAGCATCCGGGCGACCCACGGGGAGCGCGGATGGCGGGTGACCTCGGCGGGGGCGGCGTCCTGCAGGGCGCGCCCGTCCTCCAGGACGAGGACCCGGTCGGCGAGCGAGACGGCCTCGACGGGGTCGTGGGTGACGATCAGACAGACGCCGCCGAAGCCCGAGAGGTGGGAGCGCAGCATGTGCCGTACCTGCGCCCGGGTCGTCTGGTCGAGCGCGGCGAGCGGCTCGTCGAGCAGCAGCAGCCGGGGACGGGCGGCGAGCGCGCGGGCCAGGGCGACCCGCTGGGCCTGACCGCCGGAGAGCTCGGCGGGGCGGCGGTGCGCGAGGTGCCCGACCCCGAGCCGGTCCAGCCAGAGCCGGGCCTCGCGCCGCGCCTCGGCACGCGCGACGCCGCGGGCACGCAAGCCGTACGCCGTGTTGGCGAGCGCGGACAGATGCGGGAAGAGGGCCCCGTCCTGGGGAACCCAGGCGACCTGCCGCCGGTGCGCGGGCAGCTCGCTGACCTCGGTCCCGCCGAGCCGGAGGGTGGCATGGGCCCGGTCCGTCAGACCGAGCAGCGCGCGCAACAGGGTCGTCTTCCCGGCGCCGTTGGGGCCGACGACGGCGATCGTGGTGCCGGGCTCCGCGTCCAGCGTGAGCCGGTTGAAGCCGGTGACCTCGGCCCGCAGCGACCACCGCTCCCCGGACGGTACGGCGGAGCCCTCCGCCGGGGCCGGGCCCGGCTCATCGACGGCGGGCGCGGGTGCGGCACGCCGTGGGGCCGGGGCTCCGCCGGTCCACCGGCCGCGCAGCGCGACCAGCACGGCCATCGCGATGGCGAGCAGGAGGAGGGAGACCGAGGTCGCGGCCTGCGGTTCCTCCTGGAGCAGCAGATACACCTGGAGCGGCAGGGTCTGGGTGGTGCCGGGCAGGTTCCCGGCGAACGTGATGGTGGCGCCGAACTCGCCGAGCGCCCGCGCCCAGGTGAGGGCGGCGCCGGCGATCAGTCCGGGCGCGACCATCGGAAGGGTGACGGTGAAGAAGACCCGTACCGGCGAGGCGCCGAGCGAGGCCGCCGTCTCCTCGTACCGCGGCCGCAGCCCACCCAGCGCGCCCTCCAGGCTGATCACCAGGAACGGCATGGCGACGAAGGTCGCGGCGAGCACCGCGCCCGAGGTGTGGAACGGGAAGGTGACGCCGAACGTGCTCTCCAGCCAGGGGCCGAGCAGACCGCGGCGGCCGAACGCGAGCAGCAGCGCCACCCCGCCGACGGTCGGAGGCAGCACCATCGGCAGCAGCACCAGGGAGCGCACGAAGCCCTTGCCGGGGAACGGCACGCGCGCCAGCAGCCAGGCCAGCGGAACGCCGAGCACCAGGGAGAGGCCGAGCGCCCAGAACGACACGATCAGCGACAGCTTGAGCGCCTGGACGGTGCCGGGGTCCGTCAGATGGCCGCCGAGCTCGCTCCACTCGGTCCGGCCGAGGATGCCGATCAGCGGCAGCAGCAGGAACGCGATGGCGAGCAGCGCCGGGAGCGCGAGGACGACCGGTGTGCGCGGCCCGGGCGCGCGGCCGGGAAGACGCGTACTCATCGCCGTTCCTGGAACCCGGCGTCCCGGAGGATCTTCTGCGCCTCGGGCGTGCTCAGCCAGGCCACGAACGCGGCCGCGGCCTCGGGGTGCTTCGAGCTGTTCAGCGTGGCGGCCGGATAGGAGGCGACGGCGTTCTGGGCGTCGGGGATCTCGACGGCGTCGACCTTGTCGGCGGCGCTCGCGGCGTCCGTCCGGTAGACGAGTCCGGCGTCGGCCTCTCCGAGCTCGACCTTGCTGAGCACGGAGCGGACGCTCGGTTCCTGGGAGACCGGCCGCACCGAGATCCCCTGGGCGTCGAGGATCTTCCTGCTGTAGCGGCCGGCCGGCACCTCGGGGGCCGCGAGCACGACCTTCAGCCGCGCGTCGCCGAGGTCCTTCAGTTCGTCGACGCTCCTGGGGTTGCCCTCCCCGGTGGCGATGACGAGCCGGTTCTCGGCGATGACGGTGGGCGTGCCCGTCTCGGCCTTCAGCCCGTCCATGGTCGTGGTGTCGGCGGTGACCAGGGCGTCGGCGGGCGCGCCCTGCCGTACCTGGGAGGCCAGCTCCTGCGAACCGGCGAAGGAGAAGGTCACCTCGGTGCCCGGATGCGTCTTCTCGTACGCGGCGCCGGCGGTCGTGAAGACGTCGGTGAGCGAGGCCGCGGCGAGGACCGTCAGGCGGGTCCTGGCGGTGCCCCCGGAAGGTTCCGTGGACGGTGCGCCGCCGTCGCAGGCCGTCAGTGACACGAGCAGCCCCGCCGTCAGGACGGCGGCGGCGCGGCGACCGGTGAAGCTGTGGATCAGACGCATGGGGACAGCACTCCTTGGGCGCGCGCCGCTCGCTCGGGTCGCTCGGGTCGCTCGGGTCGCTCGGGGACGGATGGGAGTCCGCCCGTCAGGCGCGGTCGATGTGCACATTGGTCGACTTCACGCGGGCGGTGGCCTGCATGCCGACTTCCAGACCCAACTCCTCGACGGCCTCCCGCGTGAGCAGCGAGACGAGCCGGTGCGGGCCGGCCTGGATCTCCACCTGCGCGGCGACATCGCCGAGCTTCACGGCGGTGACGATGCCGGAGAAGGCGTTGCGGGCCGAGGTGTACGGGACCTCCTCGTCGCCCTGTGCGGCCTGCGCGATCTCGATGGAGAACGCCGCGAGGTCGCGGCCGTCGATGAGACGACGGCCGCTGTCGTCGCGATGGGTCGCGACCCGGCCGGCGTCCGCCCAGCGGCGCGCGGTGTCGGGGCTGACGCCCAGCAGACGCGCCGCCTGTCCGATGGTGTAGGACTGCATGTGCGCCACGCTAGGCCTCTCGGCCTGGCATCTGCAATCGATCACCCTGAATCTCGTAGCATCTGCCACCCGCCTTGGCGGAAGGTCCAAGGTGCGCTGCGTGAGGCTGCGTGCGGCTGTGTGAGTTCCGGTCGTTCCGGCGCCCCGTCCTCAACCGGTCCGTCCGGACGCCCGCCCCACCGCCTCCACCAGCGGCAGCAGCCGGTGCGCTACTCGCTCGCGCAGCGCCATCTCCGTACGGGTGCGGACCACGCCGGGCAGCTGGATCAGCCGCTGGATCACGTCCTCCAGATGACCGTTGTCCCGGGCCACCACCCGCGTCAGCAGATCCCCGCCGCCCGTGATCGAGAACGCCTCGACGATCTCCGGCACGGCGGCGAGCGCGTCGCCGACCTCGTCCAGATGCCCCTGCGTGACCTCGATGTGGACGAACGCGAGCACCGGGTGCCCGAGCGCGGCGGGGGAGAGGACCGGGCCGGTGGCGGTGATCACTCCGTCCCGCTCCAGCCGGTCGATCCGGGCCTGCACGGTGCCCCGGGCCACGCCCAGGATCCGCGCGTACTCGCGCACACTCGTGCGCGGCTGCTCGATCAGCAGTCGCAGGATGCGGGTGTCGAGCTCGTCCACCGCCATCGTTCCTCGGGTCTCCTTCCGACCGGACCGGATCTCTCGACAGTACCCACGGCGGACCCCGCGGCGAATGCGCGGAGCCGCCGGGGGTACTCGCGGGGCTCCGCGGTGGTTCGACCTCCGAGCGACGCGCGCCGACCGTCGCCCCGACCGAGGAGCCGAAGGACTGAGCCATGAACACGCCCGAGGACCTGTCCGGCGGCCCGCCCGGGTCCGCCGAGTACCGCATCGAGCACTTCAGGGAACGGCTGGCCGACGGAGAGCTGGCCGAGCTCGGCCTGATCGTCGAGTTGCGCGGGTCCGCCGTGCTGCTCCGGGGCACCGTCCTGACACCCGCCTACCGCGACCGCGTCCTCGACCTCGCGCGCACCGAGCTGGCCGGGCTCACCCTCCACGACGATGTCGTTGTCGCGGGCAACACCGCACAGCCCGAGCGGGCGGAGGACCTGCCGTGATCCGCGTAGCCGCCGTCGGCGACATCCACCTCGGCGAGGACAGCCGCGGTCTGCTCAGGCCCGCCTTCGAAACGCTCGGCGAGTCCGCGGACGTCCTGCTCCTCGCCGGCGACCTCACCCGCCACGGCACCGCCGCCGAAGCGCGCGTCGTGGCCCAGGAGGCCGGCGGACTGCCGATACCCGTCGTCGCCGTTCTCGGCAACCACGACTACCACGCCGACGAACAGGACGCCGTGGCGGAGATCCTCACCGACGCCGGGGTGCACGTCCTGGAACGGAGCGGCGTCGTCCTGCCCGTCCGGGGCACCCGCCTGGGCATCGCGGGGACCAAGGGCTTCGGCGGTGGCTTCCCGGGGCGCAGCGCAGGTGAGTTCGGCGAGCCCGAGATGAAGGCGTTCGTACGCCACAGCCGGGACTGCGCGCACGGTCTGGAGCGGGCGTCGCGCGAGCTGGCGGAGGCCGAGTGCGAGACGAGGATCGCGCTGACGCACTTCTCCCCGGTACCCGACACCCTGGCCGGCGAGCCGCCGGAGATCTTCCCCTTCCTGGGCAGCTATCTGCTCGCCGAGGCCATGGACCGGGCCGGAGCGGACCTGGCGGTGCACGGCCACGCCCATCTGGGCACCGAGCACGGTGTGACCCCGGGCGGCATCCGTGTCCGCAACGTCGCCCAGGCCGTCACCGGCCGCGCCTGCGCCCTCTACCACCTGCACCCCTCGGGTGTGGAGGAGCCCATCGGCGCCGGCTCCGCCCGAGCGGCCGGGGAGACCCCGAGGTGAATGAAGTCCCGTACGACGGGCACGCGAGTGATGGGCGATTGATCCGGATTGACCGACTGAGGAGGAATTCCCGTGAGTATGGTGAAGGAATCCATCGACGTCGACGTACCGGTGCACCGCGCGTACAACCAGTGGACGCAGTTCGAGGACTTCCCGACCTTCATGGCGGGCGTGGAGGAAGTCCGCCAGCTGGACGACAGGCACTGCCACTGGAAGACGAAGGTGGCCGGGGTCCGGCGTGAGTTCGACACCGAGATCGTCGACCAGCTCCCCGACGAACGGATCTCCTGGCGCACGGTCGCCGGCGACGCCAAGCAGAAGGGCGTCGTCACGTTCCAGCCCCTCGACGAGGCGCACACACGCGTCAGCCTGGCCATGGAGTTCGAGCCGGAGGGCATGGTCGAGCGGACGGGGGACACGACCGGGCTTCTCGACCTGAGCATCAGGGCGGACCTGAGGAGGTTCAAGGGCTACATCGAGGACCGCGGCCAGGAGACCGGCGCGTGGCGTGGCCGCATCACCCCCGGCGAGGCCGGCACGGGGACGATGCCGAGCGGCAAGTGGGAGCCGCCGCACACCGGGTGACACGGAGCCGGTGGCAGGGGCCGGGCGCGCGAGCCCGGCCCCTGAGCCACGCCGGCCGCGCGAGCCCGGCCCCTGAGCCGCGCCGGGCGCGTGAGTTCGGCCCCTGCGCCACGCCGGACGCGTGAGCTCGTCTCCTGAGCCACGCCGGGACGAAAACGATCATCACCGCCCGCGCTGATCCGTTGGCCCGCCGGTGGTCGAACAGTACGGTCTCCGACTGGGCCAATGGCGCAGTGTCGAGCGGGCCGGTTGAGCCATTGTGTGAACGGATGTTTCCCTGGGGACATCCATGTACCAGCGGCGCCGCGCAGCGCCGGACGGCAACGAGGCCGGATCCGGACCGCGGCGCCTTCGCCGTGCCCACACGGCCGCCCCACACCCCGGGCGGCGTACGGCCCGGCGCGCACCACTGCGAGGGGGCGGCACACCGCCGTGAAGAGGATGTTCGTGGCTCCGGACCCGGGGCTTGTGAGGCTCAGGATCGCGCTCCGAGCCGTGATCGGTGTCGGGCTCGCCGTCGCCGTCGCCGAGCTGTGCGGGCTCTCCCTCGCAGCCTCGATCACCGGTGGGCTCGCGGCCCTCCTCGCCCTCTTCACGGTCATGGACGCGAGCGTGCGCGCCCAGACGGTGACCACGGCCCTGCTGCCGGCCGCCGGATTCCCGGTCCTCGCCCTGGCGACCACCCTGCACGGCCTCGACCTCGTCCGGGACGCCGCGTTCATCGCCGTCGTCTTCTGCGGGGTCTACGCCCGCCGCTGGGGCCCCCGGGGCCATGCGCTCGGGATCTTCGCGTTCATGAACTTCTTCATCACGCAGTTCCTGCACGCCGTCCCCGCCCAGCTGCCGGAGCTGTACGGAGCCGTCGCCCTGGCGCTGGTCGCCGCCGCCGTGGTGCGGTTCGTCCTGTGGCCCATCGAGCGGCGTACTCCGCCTCCGGCCGTTCCGGCGGGACTGCCCGGTACGGGGCTGGCCCGGCCCACCACCCGGCAGGCGTTCCAGGCCGCCGCCGCGTGCACGGTCGCCCTGGCCGTCGGACAGCTCGTCTCGGACGAACGCTGGTACTGGGCCGTCGGCACGGCGTGGTGGATCTTCGTCAACACCGCCTCGCGCGGGGAGACCCTGGTCCGTGGCTTCCGCCGCGTCCTGGGGACCGTCATCGGGATCGTCGTCGGGCTGCTCGTCGCCGTCCCGCTCCAGGGGGCGCCGCTGCCGACCGCCGTCCTCGTGGCCCTCTGCGTCTTCGGCATCTTCTACACCGCCCCCGTCTCCTACAGCTGGATGATGCTGGCGGTCACGGTGATGGCGGGACTCCTCTACGGCCTGCTCGGCGTCCTCGACGCCGGCCTCCTCGTCCTGCGGCTGGCCGAGACGGCCGTCGGCGCGGTGTGCGCCTCACTCGCCGTGGTGATCGTGCTGCCCGTGACCACCCACGCCACGAACGACGCCTGGATCCAGCGCGTCCTGTGGTGCGTGCACGTGTGCACCGCCGAGGCGGCCGCGCGCCTCGCCGGGTCGCCCACCGCCGACCCCACGCCGCACGCCAAGGAGCTGGAGCTGCTCCTCGGGCGGGTGCGCCTCTCCCTTGCCCCGCTGGTCCACCCGCTCAGCCCGTACCGGGCCCGCAAGGCGCGTGCCCGCCGGGTGCTGGCCCTCCTCGACGCGTGCGCGCACGAGGTCCGCGGGCTGGTCTCGGTCGCCTCCGACCCGGACGCCAGCCACGACGCCCGCCTCGCGGCCGCCTGCTGGCGCGTCGAGTCGGCCGTCGAGGCCCTGACCGCGCCCGGAGCCGACCGGCCCCGCAAGGTCACCACGGCGCCCGCGACGGCCTCGGCAGCGCCCGCCGGCCCGCCGGCGCTCGCGCACGTGCACGGCCTCGAGAGGCTGCTCGCCGAGCTCGGCGAGCCCCTGCACACCTCTCCGCGCTCCCCGCTCGTGGGCTCCTGACCACCGGAGCGCTCCACGGGCCCACCTGATCGCGCCCCACCTGATCGCGTCACGCGACCCCGCCGCATGATCCAACATGGTCTAGACCGCCTGCTAACGTCGGCCCCGACTACGGAGCGGTCGACCGCGACCGCCCGGCGGCAAGGGGAGAGACCATGGGCGGCACGGGTGCGCGGCGACCGGTACGGGCCTTCATCGGGTCGTTCACCTCGGCGGGGGGCCGGGGCGTGCTCGCCGCCGACGTGGACGCGGCGACCGGCGCCCTCACCGTCACGGGCGCGACCGACGCGGTCGCGGACCCGTCCTTCCTCGCCCTCGCGGGCGGGGTGCTCTACGCCGTCTCCGAGACCGAGGAGGGGGCCGTCGCCGCCCTCGACGTCTCCGGGGCCGTCCCCCGCCCCCTCGGCGAGCCCAGGCCCGTCCACGGCTCCGGACCCACGCACCTCGCCGTCACCTCCGGCCATGTCCTGACGGCCAACTACGGCTGCGGCAGCGTCACCGCCCTGCCCCTCCGCGTCGACGGCTCCCTCGGGCCGGCCACCGACCACGTCCGGCACGAGGGCTCGGGCCCGGTCGCCGACCGCCAGAGCGGCCCCCACGCCCACCAGGTCCTGCCCGCTCCCGGCGGCCCGTGGGCGGCGGCCGTGGACCTCGGCACCGACTCCGTACGCGTCTACGCCCTCGACCCCGCGACCGGGGCGCTGCGGCCGCACGGCGAGACCCGCCTGGACGCGGGCGCCGGACCGCGCCATCTGACCTTCCACCCGGCCGGCACGCACGCCTACGTCCTGAACGAGCTGCGCCCCACCCTCACGGTCTGCCGCTGGGACGCCGCGGAAGGGGTCCTCGAAGCCCTCGGAGAGGTCCCCGTGCTTCCCGAGGGGGCCATCGCCCCGAGCTACCCCTCCGAGGTCGTCGTGGCGCCCGACGGCCGCTTCCTGTGGGTCGCCGTGCGCGGCGACGACTCCCTCGCCGTCCTCGCGCTCGACGCGAGCGGCGAGAAGGCCGAGCTCGTCACCACCGTCCCCTGCGGCGGGCGCTGGCCCCGCGACCTGACCCTCGACCCCTCGGGGCGGCGTCTCTACGCGGCGAACGAGCGCTCCGGAGACGTCACCTGGTTCGACATCGACCCGGACAGCGGCATCCCGCGCCGGGCGGGCTCGATCGCCGCCCCCGCGGCTTCCTGCGTCGTCCTCGGCTGAGCCTCTGCTGCGCTACCCCGCTACGGACGCCGGCACACGGAAGGGCCCGTACCGGATCGTCCGGTACGGGCCCTCCCGTGAATTCCACCCGTCGGCGCGGCCCGCGCCGCTCAGTGGGTCGGGGCGCCCTGCGGCTGCTGCGGGGCGATGCCCAGCGCGGCCGTGTACTGCGAGAGCACCAGCTTGCCGATCGCCGGGTAGGCGCCCAGCGGCTCGGCGGCCGCGCAGCCGGCCTCCTTGGCGGCGGCGTCGAGCAGGCCGTCGGCCAGCTCGGGACCGATCAGGTAGGGGGCGAGCGCCAGCTGCTCCGAGCCGGAGCCGCGCAGCTGCTCGGCGATCGCGGTGATCGAGCCCTCCTGGTCGAGCGCGGCGGCCATCACGGGGACGGCCAGACGCGCGGCCAGGAGCATGCCGGTGATCCCGGCGGCCTGGACGGCCTCCTCGCCGCCCACCGTCGCCAGGACGATGCCGTCGGCGGCGGTGGCGACCGTGAAGAGGCGGGCGCGGTCGGCGCGGGCCAGACCGGCCTCCGACAGGCGCACGTGCAGCGCCTCGGCGAGCAGCGGGTGCGGTCCGAGGACGTCCGTCAGCTCGGCGACGTTGCCGCTGTCCATCACGGCCTGGCGGATCTGGCGCATGAGGGCGCTGTCCGGGCCGGCGAGGAGCGGCACCACGACGGCGGCCGGCCCCTCGGGCGCGCTGACCTCGCGGCCGGCGGCCATGGCCAGCTCGTACCGCTCGGTGCGCAGCGACTCCGTGCGCGACAGCACGGTCGCGAGGGTCGGGTACTCGGCGTCGTCGCCGTCCAGGTAGCCGATCACGGCCTCCAGGCCGGGCAGCTCGGAACGGGCGATGCTCACGACCTCTTCGGCCAGCGAGCGTATGGCAGCCGACGGCACGCCGGGAACGGCGAGGACGAGTGCGGGAGCGCCCTCGGGCGCCGCCACGGGTTCGGGGCGACGGTGCCGTCCGGTCTGGCGGGGTCGCGGCATTCGTACTGGCAGGCCGGAAGCAGGCCCAGTGGGGGAGCTCATGGCGCCGCATGCTACTGGTTTTGCCCGCCGCGCAGTGCGGTGAGGTGCAGCAGAGCGTTATCTGCCCCTCTTTGTCCGAACCACTCCCTAACGGCCCAGTTGCTCCGTTACGTGCAGCAGGCGCGGGTCGACGGGCAGGCGCAGCGTCCCCGTCGCCAGCGCCGAGGCCACGGTGAGCGATCCGGAGAGCGGATCCCCCGCCGCGGACACCGTGCGGGCCTGGGGCAGTTGCTCCGCCAGCTCGGACCGCAGGGGTACGAGAAGGGCGTCGCCCATCTTGAACAGCCCGCCGGTCAGCGCGACTTCGCACGCCTCGGTGGCCGGGCACACCGCGGCCGCCGCCTCGGCCACGTGCGCGGCGGCCTGCCGCAGGATGCCGGCCGCCACCCGATCGCCCTCCGAGGCGCAGCGGGCCACCTCGGGCGCGAACGAGGCCAGCACGGCGGGTCGGTCGGTCCGCGGATACAGCGCGCCCGGCAGCCCGGCCGCCGGACCGAACCGCTCCTCCGCGCGGGCCAGCAGCGCCGGCGAACCGCCGCGCCGCCCGTCGTAGGCCCGCAGCGCCGCCTCCAGGCCGGACCGGCCGATCCAGGCCCCACTGCCGCAGTCGCCCAGCAGATGGCCCCAGCCGTCCGCCCGGCGCCAGGTCACGAGGTCCGTGCCGAGCGCGATCAGCCCCGTGCCGCCGGCGACGACCGCCCCGGGCCGCTGCCCGAGCGCCCCCGCGTAGGCGGTGACGGCGTCGGCGGCCAGCGCCAGGCTCCGTACACCCAGCGCCCGGTCCAGCGCGCCGGGCAGGTGCGCGCGCAGCTCGTCGCCGAGCGTCGCCATCCCGGCCGCCCCGACCGCCACGGCGAGCACGGGCCCGCCCCCGGCACGGGTCAGCATCGCTTCGATGGCGGGCAGCAACTGCTCCAGCAGATGCGCCGCTTCGATGCCGCCCGGGCCGGTCCGCACCGGCTCCCGTGAGGAGTACGTGTCCACGACGCGGCCGGTCTCCGCCTCGGCCAGCGCCACCCGAAGACCCGAGCCTCCCGAGTCGACGCCGACGACCCGGCCCGATGACTGCCCGCGCGAACTCATGGACCGGCTCCAGGAGACAGAGGGAAAGGGACGACGGCGGGCAGCCTATCGCCGTGCGGTTCGGCGACCGTCGGAATGCCCTCCCGTAGGCCGGTAGGGTGATCTGCTGTGGCAGCACGACCGTTGAGTGAACTGGTGGAGCCCGGCTGGGCCGAGGCCCTGCGTCCCGTGGCCGGACGCATCGCGGCGATGGGCGACTTCCTGCGCGCGGAGATCGCGGCGGGCCGGACCTATCTGCCGGCGGGACAGCACGTCCTGCGCGCCTTCCAACAGCCTTTCGACGAGGTACGCGTCCTCATCGTGGGGCAGGATCCCTATCCGACCCCCGGAATGGCCATCGGCCACAGCTTCGCGGTCTCGCCGGACGTCCGGTCGCTGCCGGGGAGCCTGGAGAACATCTTCCGCGAACTGCACACGGACCTCGGCCTTCCCCGGCCCTCCAACGGCGATCTGACGCCGTGGACCCGCCAGGGCGTCCTGCTCCTGAACAGGGCGCTGACCACCGCACCCCGCAAGCCCGCCGCCCACCGCGGCAAGGGCTGGGAGGAGGTCACCGAGCAGGCGATCCGCGCTCTGGCCGCCCGTGGCAAGCCGCTGGTGTCCGTGCTCTGGGGCAGGGACGCGCGCAACGCCCGCCCCCTGCTCGGCGACCTGCCGGCCATCGAGTCGGCCCACCCCTCCCCGATGTCGGCGGACCGCGGCTTCTTCGGTTCCCGGCCCTTCAGCCGCACCAACGACCTTCTGCTCCGCCAGGGCGCACAGCCGGTGGACTGGCGACTGCCGTAAGAGCGAGCAGGCGCACGGCGGTTCCGGACCTGCCACACCGGCACGGAGCGGCCAGGTCATGGCCTTCGTCAGGCATCGTCCTGCCCGCCACCGTCACGGCGTTCGATCACATCGAGCAGTTCGAGCAGGTAGAGGAAGGCGGCGGCCATGGGTGACTCCTCCGTCTCCCGCCGCACCCGGTCCCAGTCGACCCGCTCGCATCGCGGCGCCGGGACCGGCCCACCCACGGACAGCGGCGTGTCGCCCTACCCGATCACCGCCGCCCGCACACAGAGCACGTCCGGCAGATGCCCGGCGAGCAGCTGCCAGCTGTCGCCGTCGTCCGCGCTCGCGTACACCTCGCCGTTGCGGTTCCCGAAGTAGACGCCCGCCGGGTCGCCGTCGTCCGTGCACAGCGCGTCCCGCAGCACCGTGCCGTAGTGGTCGCCGTCAGGAAGCCCCGCCGTGAGCGGCTCCCAGCTCTCGCCGGCGTCGCGCGTGCGGTAGACACGGCAGCGGCGTTCGGCCGGCACGCGGTCGCTGTCGGCGTTGATGGGGAACACATAGGCCACATCGGCCCGGTGGGGGTGGGCGGCGACGGCGAAACCGAAGTCGGACGGGAGCCCGGCCCCGATGTCGGTCCACTTCGCGCCCGCGTCGTCGCTGCGGAACACCCCCCAGTGGTTCTGCAGATAGAGCCGGTCCAGGTCACCCGCGTCCTGCGCGATCTTGTGCACGCACTGGCCGAACTCCGGGTTCGGATCGGGCAGAAAGACCGCGGAGACCCCCTGGTTGGAGGGAGCCCAGCTCGCCCCTCCGTCCCGGGAGCGGAACACTCCGGCCGTCGACACCGCGACCGTCACCGCCTCCGGGTCGCGCCGGTCGGTCACGACCGTGTGCACGGCCTCACCGCCCCCGCCGGGCACCCACCGGGAGCGCGTGGGGTGCTCCCACAGCGGGCGGACCAGCTCGAACGACTCGCCTCCGTCCACGGACCTGAACAGGGCGGCCGGCTCCGTACCCGCGTAGACGACGTCGGGGGAGTGCGCGGGCGCGGGGTGCAGCTGCCAGACCCGCTCCAGCGAAGCACCGGTGTCCTGCGGGAACTTGACCGCGGGCTTCGGCGGCTCGGTCCAGGTGGCGCCGAGGTCGTCGGAGCGGAAGACGGACGGGCCCCAGTGGGCACTGTCCCCTCCGACGAGCAGCCGTGGCGTGGCACGGCGCGTGTCGATGGCGACCGAATAGATCGCCTGCGCGTTGAAGTGGGGTTCGTCGAACTCCCACCGGCCGTCGCGCCTTCGGCCGATGAACAGACCCTTGCGGGTGCCTACGGTCAGAACTACGTCGGGCATGGCCGACACCTCCAGGACGCCGTTGTCGCGGATACGGGACAGTCTGCACCCGGCCACTGACAACGGCCCCCCGGACGTGGTTCCGCCCCAGTTCAGGGGCGTGTTACGGCGCTCAGATCGCCCAGGCGTACTGGCTCGGCGCGTGCGTCTCGGCGCCCAGCTCGCGCGCCGCCCGGCGGGCCCACGAGGCGTCGCGGAGCAGTTCGCGCCCGAGGAGGACGGCGTCCGCCTCCCCGTTGGCGAGGATCTTCTCCGCCTGCCGGGGCTCGGTGATCAGACCGACGGCGGCGACGGGCAGACCGGTCTCGGCCTTCACCCGGGCCGCGAAGGGCACCTGGTAGCCGGGGGCGCTCGGGATCTTCGCGGGGCCGCCGTTGCCGCCGGTGGAGACGTCGAGGAGGTCGACTCCGTGCTCGCGCAGCAGGGCGGCGAAGCGGACGGTCTCGTCGGCGGTCCAGCCCTGGTCATCCAGCCAGTCGGTGGCCGAGATCCGGAAGAAGAGCGGCAGCTCCTCCGGCCACACCGCCCGTACGGCGTCGACGACTTCGAGGGCCAGGCGCGTGCGGTTCTCGAAGGAACCGCCGTACTCGTCGGTGCGGTGGTTGCTGTGCGGGGAGAGGAACTCGCCGATGAGGTAGCCGTGGGCGCCGTGCACCTCCAGGACCTCGAACCCGGCCGCGAGGGCGCGGCGGGCGGCGTCGGCGAACCGGCCGACGATCTCCTTGATCCCCTCGGTGGTCAGCTCGGTCGGGACGGGGTAGCCCTCGGCGAACGCGACGGGGCTCGGTCCGACCGGCTGCCAGCCGTGGCCGCCGGGGGCGACCGGTCCGCGACCCTCCCAGGGGCGCTTGGTGGACGCCTTGCGGCCGGCGTGCCCGATCTGGATGCCGGGCACGGTGCCGTGCTCCTTGAGGAAGCGGGCGATGCGGCGGAGCGCCTCGACCTGCGTGTCGTTCCAGATCCCGAGGTCGGCGGGGCTGATCCGGCCCTCAGGGGCGACGGCGGTCGCCTCCACCAGGATCAGGCCGGTCCCACCGGTGGCGCGGGAGGCGTAGTGCGCGAAGTGCCAGTCGCCCGCCACCCCCGCGTTCGGGCCGAAGACCTCTGCGGAGTACTGGCACATCGGCGCCATCCACACACGGTTCGGGATGGTCAGCGATCGCAGGGTGTACGGCTCGAACAGGGCGACGCTCATGGCGGACTCCTCATTCCGGGGGCCTCGACGGGATGCTCGTACGATACTCGTCGTAGTACGTCATCTGTCAAACTACGAAGCTCCTCGTACAATGGATCGGTGCGCGGGACGACGCGTACCCCCGACGAAGTGGAGGCGCCGCCGTGACGACCGCGACCAACCCTCGGGCCCTGGATCACCCCACGCGGGAGGAGATCCGCCTCGAAGGGGTGCTGCACGCGCTCTCGGACCCGGTGCGGCTGCGGATCGTCTGCCACATGGCGCACGAGGCGACGGAACTGGCCTGCTCGTACTTCGACCTGCCCGTCACCAAGTCGACGACGACGCACCACTTCCGGGTGCTGCGCGAGAGCGGGGTCATCCAGCAGATCTACCGGGGTACGGCCAAGATGAACGCCCTGCGCCGGGAGGACCTGGACGCCCTCTTCCCGGGCCTCCTCGACAGCGTCCTGGAGGCGGCCGGGGCACAGGCGTCGCGGCAGGGCCGGCCCGCCGAGGACGCGTAGCCGAGAACGCGTAGTCGAGGACGGGTGGAGGACATCCGGTCCGTGCTCCGGCGACGGCCGCGACCGGCCCAGGCGGGACCTCACGTCCCCGCCCGGGCCGGTGTCCTTCCGCCGCGAGGGGTCAGGCGACCTGGAGCGCCGCGCCCCACGCCCGCGCGCGGTCCCGCTCGCCCTCACGCAGCGGACCCTCGGTGTCCTCGATGATGAACCCCTCCGGTTCCGCGACGAGGTCGTAGCCATGGCCGCGCAGCCGGCGCGCGATCCCGCCCGCCGCCCCGCCGGCCAGGCGCATGTCCGCCCGGGTGTCGAAGGCCGCGGCGGCATGGGTGCCGGTGTGGGCCTTCGGGAGCGTGTCGTGGAACCAGTCACGGACGCCCGGGCCCTCGGCACCCTCCAGCGGGTCGAAGGGACGTCCTTCCTTCCCGGCCTCCTTCTCCTCGGCCTTCAGCCCCATCTTCCGGCTCATTCCGGTGGTCATGCCCCGCATATGGGTCGGCCCGCCGACGACGAGCAGATCGGCGGGACCGACGCGCTCCGGCAGCGCCTCGTCCACCGCCACACACTCGACCTCGGCGTCCGGATGTGCCTCCTTCACGCCCTGTCCGATCGCGTCGGCGACCTCGCGCGTGTTGCCGAACAGGCTCTCGTACACGATCACAGCACGCATCACGCTCATCTCCTCACGAGATTCGTTCTCCGGTCTCAGCGGCCTTCTCGATCACCCGCAGCGCCCCGCGCAGCACGATGCCGACGCCCGGCGACACGAGCGTCCAGTAGCGGCCGAACCGGGTCGTGGACTCCGGGTCGGTGCAGGCGGTGCGCGCCTCGTACGTCAGCAGGGACCGCTGCGCCCCGTAGGGGTGGACGACGAAGGCGGCGGCCATCTTCGCCCAGCCGGGCTCCTCGAACCCCGCGAAGTCCCCGGGTTCGACCCGGCGCCACTCGATGGTGGGCCGCCACACCTTGCCGACCGCCCCGAACACGAGCTCACGGCCCGCGCGTTCCCCGAGGGGCACCCAGGGCTGATCCTCGGACCCCGCGGTGTCGAACAGATCGGACACCCGCATCGACGGCGGCGTGGCCACGGGCCGCCGACGCACCCGGTCCGGCACCCCCCGCGCCCAGACGACGGCGTCGAACAGCGGCGAGTGGATGGACAACATGTCCAGATCACGCGCCGCGTTGTACACGGCGTCCGGCGTGGCGGCGATCGCCACACACTCCAGGCGGGAGAACCGGAACTCGGGCAGAGCCGCGTCGAGGAGGAGGGGTTCGGCGGCCGCGGCGATGCTCATGTCGGTGTTCATGGGGACCTCCCGGATCCGATACATCCAGTCTGTTCCACGGGCCACGGGCCCCGCTGGGGTCGAATGGTCCCCCATCGCATCGCCGACCGGCACGGGTGAGGGCAGAGCACCCTCCCGGGGCCAGGCGCGCTCAGGCGTCCCGATCCGCGATTCCCCGCGCCGCCGCCCGCAGGCCCGCCCAGTCCGGGATCTTCACCCGGCCGCGGCCCAGCGAGCGGCCCAGGGCGGACTCCGCGCGTTCGATGGAGAGCCAGCCCCGCCAGGCGACCGGGTCGTGGCCCAGCGCCCGCAGCGCGTCGAGCGGATCGGCCGCCACCGTCCGTCCGGACAGCTCCGCCGCGTCGGCCAGCAGGGAGGTCACCGTCTCCTTGGCGCAGGGGCGGTTCGTGCCGATGACGCCCGTGGGTCCGCGCTTGATCCAGCCGGCGACGTACTCGCCGAGCGAGGGGGCGCCGTCGCGCAGCACACGGCCCGCCTCGTGCGGGACCGTCCCCCGGGCCTCGTCGAAGGGCAGCCCGGCGGGGGCGATCCCCTGGTAGCCGACGGCCCGCAGGACCAGCTGCGCCTCGATCTCCTCGTACCGTCCCGTACCCCGCACACCCCCGTTGTCGTCCGGTTCCGTGCGCTCGAAGCGGACCGCGGCCACCCGGCCGTCCTCGCCGAGCAACTCCACCGGCCGCAGGAAGAACCGCAGCCTGATACGGCGCTCGGCGTCAGTCGCGTCAGTCGCGTCAGTCGCGTCCGCCCCGCCGGCGCCGCCCGCCTCCCACCCGCGGACGACCTCCACATTCCGCCGGTTCACGGCCGGCAGCGCCGAAGGGTCCGCGAACGACGGGTCCAGCGCCAGGTCGGCCGGTTCCACGTCCACCCGCGCGCCCGGGAGCGCGCCCAGCTCCCGCAGCTCCTTCGTCGTGAACTTGGCCTGCCCGGGACCGCGCCGCCCCACCATGTGCACCTCGCGCACCCGGCTGGCCGACAGCGCACTGAGCGCCCCCTGCGGCACGTCCGTCGGCCGCAGTTCGGCCGCGCCCCTGGACAGGATCCGGGTGACGTCCACCGCCACGTTCCCGACGCCGATCACGACCGCCGCGCGTGCGTCGAGACCGAAGCCGTCGCCCGCCGCGTCGGGGTGCGCGCTGTACCAGGCGACGAAGTCCCTCGCCGAGAAGCTGCCGGCCAGATCCTCGCCCGGCACCCCGAGCCGCCGGTCCCGCGCCGCGCCCACGCAGTACACGACGGCGTGGTACAGCTCCAGGAGGCGGCCCGGGGTCAGCCCGCGCGCGCCCACCTCGACATCGCCGATGAACGCGATCCGCTCGTCCTCCAGGACTGCCCGGAGGTTCTGCTGCAGTGACTTGATCTTCTCGTGGTCCGGGGCGACCCCGTAGCGGACGAGACCGTACGGGCAGGGCAGCCGGTCCAGGACGTCGACCCTGACTCCGGGCACCACGGACTGCTGGACCAGCGACTGGGCGGTGTAGACCCCGCTGGGCCCGGATCCGACGACAGCGACACGCAGCACGGTCGTACTCCTTCCCGCCACGGGAATTCCCGCCGAGAGACTTCCAGCATCCCACCGGAAGCCCCGGCGGGGGAGGCGTACGACAGCCCCGGGCCGACAGCCCCGGGCCGACAGGACCGCACAGACGGCCGGCGCCCTACATCGACCGCATCCGGTTGATCTCCGCGGTCTGCTGCGCGATCACGTCGTTCGCCATCTCCTCCACCAGCACGTTGTTCCCCTGCCCCAGCACCTCGGCCGCCATCGTCACCGCCCCCTCGTGGTGGGTGATCATCAGCGTCAGGAACAGCTCGTCGAACGCCTCGCCCTTCGCGTTCCTCAGCTCGGCCAACTGCTCCTCGCTCGCCATGCCCGGCATCGTGTGGTGGTCGTGACCGCTCTGCTCGCGCGGACCGCCGTTGCTTTTCAGCCAACCCTCCATCGCACCGATCTCCGGCTGCTGGGCCGCCGTGATCCGGTCCGCCAACTTCTTGACCTGATCCGATCCGGCCCGGTCCGGAACGAGCGCGGTCATCGTCAGCGCCTGCCGGTGGTGCACGATCATCATCTGCGTGTACGTGAAGTCCGCGGCGTTGGGCTTGTCGTCGGGCAGCAGCTTCGACGCCTCGGCCGGCGATATCCTCCGGGCCGGTTCACCCGGCTTGCCCGGCGCCACCACCGCCGGACCCGTGGACCCCTTGCTCTGCGGCACGTCCCCGTCCGGGCTCGACTCACAGGCGGACAGCGCCAGTACGGCGACGCCGCTCAGCGCCACGGCGACAGTTCCACGGATACGTCGGTTCAACAACACGACCTCCAGAGGTACTTGATTACGTCTGTGTTGCCATCTGTTGAGATGTGCACGCTAAGGACGATACTGCCGGGGTCCATCAACCGTTCGACTACGAACGGATACAAGGGAGGACGGAGTGACTTCGTTGCGTACCACGCGTACCCCGCGCGCACGGATCAGAGGTCTGGGTGTGGCGACCGCCGCGGCCGGACTGCTCGTCAGCCTGCTCGCCGCCGGTCCCGCGGCCGCCACACCCGACCCGGGTGACACCACCGCGCAGGGCACCGCGACCTCGGAACAGGCGGCCGAAGCCCGGTCCGCCATCCAGAGCGGCGAGATACCCGGCGTGGACGAGATCGTCCACAGCGCCAACATCAAGCACCTTGTGAACATCCCCAAGGACGCGCTCAAGGGCACCAATTCGGACCTCGCGTTCCAGGGGAACTACGCCTTCGCGGGCAACTACGACGGCTTCCGCATCTTCGACATCAGCAACCCGCGGGACCCGAAGACGGTCGCCCAGGTCCTGTGCCCGGGCTCGCAGAACGACATCTCCGTCTCCGGCAACCTCGTCTTCCTCTCCACGGACTCCTCCCGCAGCGACAACTCCTGTGCCAGCGTCAGCCAGCCGGCCACGGAGAAGTCCTCCTGGGAGGGCATGAAGATCTTCGACATCAGCGACATCACCAACCCGAAGTACGTCGCGGCCGTCGAGACCGCCTGCGGCTCGCACACCCACACGCTGGTGCCCAAGGACGACGACGTGTACGTGTACGTCTCCTCGTACTCGCCGCGCGTCGAGTTCCCCGACTGCCAGCCCCCGCACGACGGCATCTCGGTCATCAAGGTGCCCCGGGACGAGCCCGAGAAGTCCGCGATCGTCAACTTCCCCGTCCTGTTCCCGGGCGAGGGACCCGACGGCGGCGGCAACCCCGGCGCGCCCACCAACCCGGGCGTCTCCAAGACGACCGGCTGCCACGACATCACCGTGCTGCCGGGCAAGGACCTCGCGGCCGGTGCCTGCATGGGTGACGGCATCCTCTTCGACATCGAGGACCCGGAGCACCCGAGGGTCATCGACCAGATCCAGGACAACGTCAACTTCGCGTTCTGGCACTCGGCGACCTTCAACCAGAAGGCCAACAAGGTCGTCTTCACCGACGAACTCGGCGGCGGCTCCGGCGCGACCTGCAACGAGGCCGTCGGACCCAACCGCGGCGCCGACGGCATCTACGACATCGTCGGCAAGGGAAAGAACCGCAAGCTGGTCTTCCGCAGCTACTTCAAGATCCCCCGCCACCAGGCGAACACCGAGAACTGCGTCGCCCACAACGGCTCGCTGATCCCCGTCAAGGGCAAGGACCTCATGGTCCAGGCCTGGTACCAGGGCGGCGTCTCCGTCTGGGACTTCACCGACTCCGCCAAGCCGAAGGAGATCGCCTACTTCGAGCGCGGTCCGCTCTCCACCAGCCAGATCAGCACGGGCGGTTCGTGGTCCGCGTACTACTACAACGGCTACATCTACTCGAACGACATCGCGAAGGGCTTCGACGTGCTGAAGCTCGACGACCCGCGTACGGACCCGGCGAAGCGCATCCGGATGGACGCGCTCAACGTCCAGACACAGCCGAACTACTTCGAGGACTTCGCCGGCCTCGACGACTGACGCGGCACCCGGTCAGGTGACACCGAGGCCGTGAACGGCATGCCGTCGGGCGGACCCCCGTCCGGCGGCATGCCCTGCTCCCAGTCGAGCCCGTACCGCTGGAACAGCTCCGCCCGCAACCGGGCCACCGGCATCGGCGCCCCCGGCAGCAGCACCGCCACGACGGCTCCCATCAGCAGGGCCCGCAGCAGCGGATAATCCGCGTCCACCTGCGTGGAGCCGTACCGCGTCACGGTGTCCCGCAGCAGGGCCGCCAGCCGCTGCTGCTCGGGACACTGCACGAACCCCTCGGCCTGCAGGATGCCCGCCATGTGCGTCCGCATGAGCACCGGACGCTCCACCGCGAGGCCCAGAATCGCGTCGATGGCCCGCGCCATCCGCTCGCGTCCGTCCTCCGTCCGCGGCTCGCGCTCCAGCGCCTCCTCCAGTGTGAGGTGCATCAGCCGGTGCACCGCCGACTGCAGCAGCTGCCGCTTGCCGGGGAAGTAGTACGAGATCAGCCCCCGCGCCGAACCGGCCCGCTCGGCGATGTCCCCCAGCGTCGTCGCCTCGTAACCACGCTCCGAGACGAGTTCGACCGTCGCCTGGAGCAGCCGCTCGCGAGAGCGCCGTCGAAGCTCTTCATTGACCGATGCGCTACGCGGGGACATGCTGGACTCCTGCGTTGACTGGCTCGCAGCCAATATACTCAGCGCAGTCTGCTGTCACGCCTTCGTGGCTGGTCAGCGGGTTTGCCGTCTGTTCTGGGCGACGCGGGGGATCGTCCAGGACAGACGGCTTCACTGCGCCTCTCCCATTCTCCTCCGGTCCTGGTCCGGTGGAGCCGCCCGGCCGCCGCCGTGCCCGTACCGGCGATAGGTGATGATCGACACAGCCGCGAGGCACCAGCCGAGCAGCCAGCCGGCCACCACGTCCGACAGCCAGTGCACCCCCAGGTAGACCCGGGTCCACCCGACACCGAGCACGGACACCACGGCCGTCACCGCGATCAGGCTCCAGCCCCGCCGGACGTCCGGCCAGTGCAGGGCGAGCACCCAGAGCAGGAGCCCGCAGCTCAGCGCCGCCGTCAGGGCGTGCCCGGAGGGGAAGGCCGCGTACCGCGCCGAGTCGACCGGATCGGGCCAGCCCGGCCGCCCACGGCCGACCGCCGCCTTCATCCCCTGCTGCACACCCGCCGCCACCAGACTCGCCACCACGACCCACACGGCGAGCCGGCGCTCGCGCCGCCACCACAACGTCACCACCGCGACGGCGATCAGCGCCCGCATCGTCCACGGGTCCCAGACCCAGTCGCTCAGGATCCGGTTGAGCTGAGTGAACCCCGGCTCGGCGACGGCGCTGCGGTGCAGCGCGTCGGCGACCGAACGGTCCAGGGAGAGGAGCGGGGGCCAGCCCACGGCCACGAGGACGAGCAGCAGCACGGCCAGAGCACCGGAGACCACGGCGGAGGAGCGCATGGGCCGATCTTCCCCGACCCGTCGGCCGCCACGCCCCGTTCCGCGTTATCCGAGCGCCCTCAGCGCGGGGACGAAGGCCACGAGGACCGGCACGACGGGCGCCAGCGCCGCCGTCGCCGTCAGTCGCAGCCGCCGCCCGGCGGTGAGCCGCGGCGCGGCCGTGAGCAGGCGGTTGACGCGCTGCGGAAGATCCGTGTCGGGCGCGGAGCCGGGCCCGAACACCCCGCGCTCCTCGTTCAGTTCCACCAGCGCCAGCGCGATCGTCAGCCGCCCGAACCGCCGCGAGGCGACATCGTCGGCCGCCAGCTCGACCAGCCGGTGCATCTCGCCCCGGAACGCCGCGAAGACAGGGATCCCCGGGAACCCGCCCGCCAGCGCCCCCGAGCAGTGCAGCAGCCAGTCGTGGCGCGCCCGGGCGTGTCCCTGCTCGTGCGCGAGCACCGCGTCGAGCTGACGCCCCTTCAACCGGCGCAGCGCCGCCGTCGTGATGACCAGCTGGGGCGCGGTCCCCGGCAGCCACCAGGCATCCGGACGCTCGCCCTCGAGGACGACCAGCCGCTCGCCGCCCGGCTCCTCGCCGGGCAACAGCGGGGAACGGACGAGCAGTTCACTGCGGCGCTGCCGTCGGCGCGCCCGCGCCCTGCTGATCTCCCGGGTGAGCATCGCGCCGGTCCACAGGCCGCCGCAGGCGAGGACCACCGCGAGCACGGCCGACCACGGCTGGTTGCTGCCCAGTTCGTACGCCTCGATCACCCCGCGTGGCGCGGGCGCGAAGATCTGGCCCCGTACCGCCTGCCAGGCCGCCGCCGCACTGAACGTCATGGACAGCGCGAAACTCAGCAGCACCGCCGCCACCACGCACTGCCATACCCAGAGCGCCACCACGGGCTCACGTTCCGCCCAGTCGGCCCGCGACAGCAGCCGCGGGGCCACGACGGCGGTCAGTACGCCGAGCGCGAGCAACGCGAGGGAGACCAACATGCCGTCCAGCCTATGAGTCCCGTACTACTCGGGGGTATGGCCTCGCGCGGCAAGTGACGTACGCCACGGTTTCACCTGCGGTGCCCAGGAGCCCGCCCGTGAGCGTCACAGGGTCACGAGCATCGCCAGCATCGCGAGCGCCATCGACAGCCGGCACACCCGCGCGAACTCGGGCCGCGTGGCCCACGCCGACGCCCGCGCCGACGCCGACGCCGACGCTCGCGCCGACGTCGTCGCCGGACCGCCGGCCGTCGCCGGACCCCCCGCCGTCACCGCCACCGGGACCAGCCGCGCCCCCGAGCGCAGCACGTACGCGGCGTAGTACGCGAGCAGCGCACCCGTCACGAGCGGCACACCGCCGGTGCCACCGGCCCCGTGCCCCCCGTGCGCTCCCTGCGCTCCTGACGCCGGGACCGCCATCGCCACCGCCATGTAGACCATCGCGAGCGAGCCCACCAGATGGTGCAGATGGTGTCCGCCGCGCCGCGCCGCCGCCAGCGCCCGCAGCGCCGCCACCCCGAACACCGCCGCGTACACGGCCCACGACCAGGCGGGCGGTGTCAGCACCGCGGCGGGCAGCGCCATCGCCGCCATGCCGAAACCCATTACGGCCTCGCTCGCCGCGGCTCTGCGCTCCTCACCGTCACACCGGCGCATCCGCAGCAGGCAGTACACCCCGCTCGCCGCGCACAGCGTCAGCAACAGCCAGGCCGACAGCGCCGGTCCGTGCACGGCACACCTCCCGTGGTCTCCCTCCGGGTCGATGCCCGCGCCCGGTCCTGCGTACGCGAGCGCACAGGCGTACAAGGGGGAGCACAGGACAGGGGCGTTACGCTCGGGGGGATCGTCAGCGCCCCGAGGGGAGACCCGAACAGCATGGACACCGCCACATCCCAGGACACCGGCCGTATCGCGTACCGAGACGCGGTCGAGGACGACGTGCCCGTCCTCGTCCCGCTCGTCGAGTCGGCCTACCGCGGCGACGCCAGCCGGGCCGGCTGGACCACCGAGGCGGACATCCTGCAGGGGCAGCGGACCGACCCGGAGGGCGTGCGCGCGGTGATCACCACCCCGGGCAGCCGGATGATGGTGGTGGAGCGCGACGGCGAGGTCGTCGCCTGCTGCCAGCTCGAACACCGCGGCGAGGCCGCCTACTTCGGCATGTTCGCGGTCCGTCCCGAGCTCCAGGGCGCGGGCCTGGGACGCCTGATCATCACCGAGGCGGAGCGCCGGGTGCGGGAGATCTGGGGTGTGCGCGAGATGCACATGACGGTGATCTCCGTGCGCGAGGAGCTCATCGCCTGGTACGAGCGGCGCGGCTACCGCCGTACGGGAGAGATGACCCCCTTCCCGTACGGCGACGAGCGCTTCGGCGTCCCGCAGCGGGACGACCTGCAGTTCGAGCTCCTGGTGAAGCCGCTGGCGTGAGGCCCGTGAGGCCCGTGAGGCCTGGGTCTCAGGCCGTGAAGCGTCCGGTGCGGCGGATCTCCGGGTAGTCGGTCGTCGCACCGTCCAGCTCCAGGGCCCGGGCGAGCCGCAGGTGGTCCTGGGTGTTCACCACCCAGCCGATGACCCGCAGACCCTCCTTGTGGGCGTGCTCGACGGTCTCCAGGGTGAGGTTCCGGATGTTCAGGACGAGGGCGCCCGCGCCGACCGCCTTGGCCCGGTCGACGACGTCGGGGCCCCACAGGTCCGCCACGAGCGCGGTACGGACCCCGGGGACCAGCCGCGCGATCTCCGCCAGGGCCTCGTCGTGGAAGGACAGCACCTCGACCCGCCCGGTCAGGTCACGCCGGTTCATCACCTCGGCGAGCGCCTGGGCGGCCGCCACGTCCTTGATCTCGGCCTGGAGCGGGGACCGCACCGCGTCCAGGACCTCCTCGAAGACGGGGACCCGCTCCCCGTCCCCGGCGTCCAGCTCGCGCAGCTCCGCGAGGGTCTTCTCGGCGATCGGGCCGCTGCCGTCGGTGGTCCGGCCGACGTCGGCGTCGTGCATGACGACGAGGGCGCCGTCCTTGCTCAGATGGAGATCCAGCTCGATGACGTCCATGCCGGCCCGCTCGGCGCGGACGAAGGAACGCAGGGTGTTCTCGGGCGCGACGCCCATGACTCCGCGATGACCGATGGTGAGGAAACTCAAGATCTTCTCGCTTCCGTCGATGTCCGGGCCCGGGTCCCTCCGGGCTCCCGGTGCGGCTCGTCGCGCAGCCTAATGAATGCGCCGCAAGAAGGAAGCGCACGCGCCAGGACCCGTCGGAACATGGCGCTCCGCCGCCCCCCCGGGTCATGGCGGCGGCCCGGCGCCCTCCAGGCGGGCCAGGTCCGCCAGCATCGCCTCCGCGAGCTCCAGCTCCGCCAGGTGCTGCCGTACGCTCCAGCGCAGCGCCACCGCCGGATGGCGCCACTGCGCCACGGCCTCCGCCCGGGCCAGCGCGTCCCTGACCTCCTTCAGTTCCCCGCGGGTGCGGGCGATGTGCTCCTCGACCAGCGCGCGCAGCCGCTCGGGCGCGGCGAGATGCCCCAGCCAGACCCGCAGCACCAGAGGGTGCTTGAGCATCACGGCGCCGCCGTCCCCGCCCGCCCAGCCGGCCAGCGCAGCCCGGCCCTCCTCCGTGATCGCGTACCGGCGCTTCGCCCGCGGCTCCTCGGCTCCCGACCGGGCCGACGTCACGTACCCCCGCGACTCCAGCCGGCGCAGCTCCGCGTAGACCTGGCTGATCGCCGGCGAGAAGTAGAAGAAGCGCAACGACGCGTCCGCCCACTTCTTCAGCTCGTAGCCGGTGCGCTCGCCGGGAAAGGAGAGCAGCCCGAGCACCGCCCAGGCGGTCGGCGGCAGATCCTGTTCCGGCTCTTGCCTCTTCACGATGTGACGACTAGTCATATGGCTCATTGAAAGAACAGCAGCGCCCCCACACAACCCCCTGGAGGGCACATGAAGTTCTCCGTGATCTTCGAGGCTCAGCTGGCGGACCCGACCGTGGAACACGAGCACCAGGTCATCCGGGACTGCGTCGAACAGGCCGTCCTGGCCGAGGAGATGGGATTCGACCGGATCTGGGCCGTCGAGCACCACTCCCTGAAGTGGTACGCCCATATGTCCGCCCCCGAGGTCTTCCTCAGCTACGTGGCGGCCAGGACCCACCGCATCCGCATCGGACACGGCGTGGTCTGCATGCCGTTCCACTTCAACCACCCCGCCCGCGTCGCCGAACGCGCCGCCATGCTGGACCTGCTCTCCGGCGGCCGCCTCGACCTCGGCGCCGGTCGGGGTGGCACCGAACAGGAGACCTCGCTGTGCGGGGTCGACCGCGACCGTACGGCGCAGGAGGTCGAGGACGCCCTGCGGATCATCGGCCGGGCCTGGCAGAAGGACGAGCTGGAGTACCGCTCCGAGCTGATCAGGATCGATCCGCATCCGATCCTGCCCCGCCCGAGCCAGACCCCGCACCCCCCGCTCTTCCTCGCCTGCAGCCGCGCCGAGACCCTCACCCAGGCCGCCGAGCTCGGCATCGGCGCGCTCGTGATGGGCTTCGCCGGACCCGAGTCGATCGCCGGGATGCGCCAGGCCTACGACGCCGCCCGCGCGGCGCGCACCGGCGAGCGGTTCGTCTCCACCGTCGTCAACGACCACTTCTCCGTGCTGTGCCCGACGATCGTCCTCGACGACCGCGCCGAGGCGCGGCGCGTCGGCATCCGGGGCCAGCGCTTCTTCGCGCAGGCGATCGGCCACTGGTACGGGGGAGCGGGCATCCCCGACGAAGCGGTCGTGGCCGGCGCGGACGAGGCCGCCGACATGCGCCGGGCGGCCGAGCAGGTCGTGGCGCGCCTCCACGAGCAGCGCATTCCGGTACGGCCCTCCGCCACCGCCACCTTCAACGCCGAGCACGCCTACGGCACCGCCGAGGACGCCATCGCCTACGTCGAACGGCTCCGGGACGCGGGGGCCGACGAGATCATGTGTCTGATCCAGATGGGGACCGTGCCTCAGGAGGCCTGTCTGGAGACCCTGCGCCAGTGGGGCGAGAAGGTCATCCCCCACTTCACCCGCGAGCGGAGGGGCCGCCGGTGAACGACCGGCTCGACCCCGCCGCCCGCCCCTTCGTCGATCTGCTGACCGCCGTCTTCCCCGACATCGGCGGCGCCGTCACCGACCCCGTCGAGGCCCGCCGCGTGCTCGCCGCCGCGCCCGCGCCGCCCGGTGAGCCGCCCGCCGTCGGGCGGGTCGAGGACCGCACGGTCCCCGGCCCGCGGGGCGCCCCGCCCGTGCCCGTACGGATCTACCGGCCGGAAGGGGACCCGGCGCCCCGCCCGACCGTCGTCTTCCTCCACGGTGGCGGCTGGGTGCTCTGCGGCCTGGACACCCATGACCGCACCTGCCGTGCCCTGTGCCGGGAGTCCGGGGCGGTGGTCGTCTCCGTCGGCTACCGGCTCGCCCCCGAGGCCCGCTTCCCCGCACCCGTCGAGGACGCCTACGCCGCACTGCTCTGGGCCGCCGCGCACATCGACGCGCTGGGCGGCGAGCCCACGGCCCTCGTCGTCGCCGGGGACAGCGCGGGAGGCAACCTCGCCGCCGCGGCCGCGCTGCTCGCCCGCGACCGCGGGGGCCCCGCGCTCGCCCGCCAGGTGCTGATCTACCCGGCCACCGACCTGGCCGGCGACCCCGCGTCGTACCGGACCAACGGCCGGGGCTACTACCTCACCACCGCCCACATGCGCTGGTACCGCGACCACTACCTCGGCCCGGACGGGGATCCCCGCCACCCGCTCGCCTCCCCGCTGCGCGCCGAGCTGGCCGGCCTGCCGCCCGCCCATGTGATCACCGCGGGCTGCGACCCGCTGTGTGACGAGGGACGGGCCTTCGCCGCCGCCCTGGCCGAGGCCGGCGTCGCGGTCACCGAGGACCACCATCCGCGGATGTTCCACGGCTTCCTGGCCCTGGCCGAGTACCTCGGCGACGCTGCCCGGGCCCTGCGTGGCGCGGCGGATGCGATTGCCTCAACCGGTCCGGACAGGAAAATTCACGGTGACCATGGGGGTGGCGCAGGATAATTTCTCTTGCTCCTCTTGTCTGGAGGAACCGCAGACGGATACGGTGTCTTGACACGAGGTTCTCCTGTGGAGGAAGAGGAATGACGGAAATTCTTGTGCAGGACGTGACCGGTGGGGGGATATCCACCGCTGCTCCGGTGATCGAACACCCTGCCTGGCCCGAGCTCAAGAATGCCGTGGAGGAGATCCGGCCCTGGCAGCGCAAGGACGGGTCCATCGACTTCGAGGCCGAGGACGCGCCCTCCCGGGCCCTGGCCGAGGCCACGGTCGACCGGATCGTGACCGCGGTCGAGCAGCTCTCCCCGCTGCTCCCGCACGACGCGGCGTACCACCGCGCGCTCGTCGCCGACCTGCGCAAGTGGGCCGAGGGCGGCTTCGAGGTCCCGGACTTCCTGGACTCCCTGATGGTGTTCCACCCCGCCGCCGACCGCGCGGACGGGCTGCAGCGCCTGGTGCTGTTCCCCATGTACACGCAGAACGGCAACCCGGACCGCAACCTGGAAGCCGTCGTGCTGCGCATGGTCTGGCCGGAGTGGCTCTCCGACCTCGAGCGCACCCGCTACGACAACCCCGGCTTCTGCGGCATCACCTTCGAGGACTTCACCGCCGGTTACGACACCAACTCGGCCGTCCTCTTCCCCGAGACCGTCGCCGTGCGCGAGGCGCCGGAGCGCTTCACCTGGGGCGGCATCTTCTGCGACCGCGAGGCCGCCCGCTTCCGCAAGGTCACCGAGGCCACCGTCGACATCCTGGGCATCGAGCTGCCCGAGGACATCGCCACCCTGGTCGGGGACCAGACTCGCTGCGAGCAGGCGTTCGTGCTCTGGGACATGGTCCACGACCGCGCCCACAGCCACGGCGACCTGCCCTTCGACCCCTTCATGATCAAGCAGCGCCAGCCGTTCTGGATGTACGGCCTTGAGGAGCTGCGCTGCGACCTCACCGCCTTCAAGGAGGCCGTGAAGCTCGAGGCCGAGGGCAACGTCCACGGCCGGGACGTGCAGTACGCCGTCCTCTTCGACCGGATGTTCCGCTTCCCCGTCTCCGGCGACCGCAACCGCAACTACGACGGTCTGGGCGGCCAGCTCCTCTTCGCGTACCTCCACAAGCACGACGTGGTGCGCTGGACGGACAACACGCTCAGGATCGACTGGAAGCGTGCCCCGGAGGTCACCAACCAGCTCTGCGCCGAGATCGAGACGCTGTACCGCGAGGGCATCGACCGCCCGAAGCTGGTCCACTGGTTCAAGGCGTACGAGCTCGTCTCCACCTACCTCGCCCCGCACCCCGGCTCCCGCTGGGCCAAGGGTCCCGACGCCCTCGACCTGACGCTGCCGCCGCGCAAGCTCGTCGACGACGTGCTTCCGGACGAGTTTCCGCTCAGCATGTTCTATGAGGCCCTGTCCAAGAAGCTGAAGGACGTGATCGCCTCCACCAAGGGCATCACCGCCGCGAACGCTTCGCGGACCGGGCAGGCTGCCGCGTGAACTCAGTCACGGAGGAGGAGGGGACGACCATGAACGGCAACGGAAACGGCGGGCCGCTTGAGGGCGCCGTCATCGCGGTCGCGGGAGCGGCCGGTCCGGCGGGCCGGGCCACACTGATGCGTCTCGCCGACGCCGGCGCCATCGTCGTCGCCTCGGACGCCGACCCGGCGCGCCTGGCCGAGGCCGTCGACGCCGCCCGGTACGCGCACGGCGGTGCCACGGTCATCGGTGACACGGTCGATCTGCTCGACCTCGCCGCGACCAAGGACTGGGCGGCGAAGACCGAGAAGGAGTTCGGCCGGGTCGACGGGCTGGTCCATCTGGTCGGCGGCTGGCGCGGCAGCGCCTCCTTCACCGAGACCGACCTCAAGGACTGGGACTTCCTGGAGCGGCTCCTCATCCGCACCGTCCAGCACACCTCGATCGCCTTCCACGACGGGCTGCTGCGCAGCGGCCGCGGCCGCTTCGTCCTGGTCAGCCAGGCCGGCGCGCACAAGCCGGTGGCCACCAACGCGGCGTACAACGCGGGCAAGGCCGCGGCCGAGGCCTGGACCCTCGCCATGGCGGACTCGTTCCGCAAGGCGGGGGGCGAGGAGGCCCCGGACGCGGCGGCTGCCATCCTGGTGATCAAGGCACTGGTGCACGACGCCATGCGCGAAGAGCGCCCGAATGCGAAGTTCGCGGGCTTCACCGACGTCAAGGATCTGGCCGACGAGATCGCCGCCGTCTGGGACCGGCCCGCACAGGAAGTGAATGGACAGCGTCTGTGGCTGACCCCCAAGCCGTGAACCCGGCCCTGCCCTCGAAGACCGACGCGCGTCGTCACCACGACCCGTCGGTCCGGGGCTTCGCCAGCGACAACTACGCCGGCGTCCACCCGGAGGTGCTCGCGGCCATCGCCCTCGCCAACGGCGGTCATCAGATCGCCTACGGCGAGGACGAGTACACCGAGCACCTCCAGCGGATCATGCACAGCCACTTCGGGCCGAGCGCCGAGGCCTTCCCGGTCTTCAACGGCACCGGCGCGAACGTCACCGCCCTGCAGGCGCTGACCGACCGCTGGGGCGCGGTCGTCTGCGCCGAGTCCGCGCACATCAACGTGGACGAGGGCGGCGCGCCGGAGCGGATGGGCGGCCTCAAGCTGCTCACCGTGCCGACGCCGGACGGCAAGCTCACGCCCGAGCTCATCGACCGCCAGGCCTGGGGCTGGGAGGACGAGCACCGCGCCATGCCGCAGGTCGTCTCGATCACCCAGAACACCGAGCTGGGCACGGTCTACACCGTGGACGAGATCCGGGCCATCGTGGAGCACGCCCACGCCAAGGGCATGAAGGTGCACCTCGACGGCGCCCGGATAGCCAACGCCGCCGCCTCCCTGAACGTGCCGATGAGGGCGTTCACCAACGCGGTCGGTGTGGACGTCATCTCCTACGGCGGCACCAAGAACGGCATGATGTTCGGCGAGGCCGTCGTCGTGCTCAACCCCGACGCCGTCAGCCACATGAAGCATCTGCGCAAGATGTCGATGCAGCTCGCGTCCAAGATGCGGTTCGTGTCGGTGCAGCTGGAGGCGCTGCTCGCCAAGGACCTGTGGCTGCGCAACGCCCAGCACGCCAACGCGATGGCGCAGCGCCTCGCGGCCGGCGTACGGGCCGTGGACGGGGTGGAGATCCTCTACCCGGTGCAGGCCAACGCGGTCTTCGCGCGGCTGCCGCACGAGGTGAGCACCCGCCTCCAGAAGCGCTTCCGCTTCTACTTCTGGGACGAGGCCGCCGGCGACGTGCGCTGGATGTGCTCCTACGACACCACGGAGGACGACGTCGACGCCTTCCTCCAGGCGCTGAAGGAGGAGATGGCGCGATAGCGCCTCTCGCCCGACCCCATGTGATCGCATAGGTATGCGGCCGACCGGAAATTGATTGACTCCGGTCGGCCGTCTCCTTAGGCTCGGCGGACATGGAGCTGATCCAGCAGACCCCCGACCTCTCCGCCTACCTCGCCGCGGACGACGTCATCGACCACGGGCACCCCCTCGTGCGCGAGACGGCCGCCGCGCTGCGCTCCCGGCACCGCGATGTCCACGCGTACGCCCAGGCGGCCTTCGAGTTCGTACGGGACTCCATCCCGCACTCCAGCGACACCGGCGACGAGCGCGTCACCTGGCGCGCCTCCGACGTCCTCGCCCAGCGCACCGGCATCTGTCACGCCAAGGCCCACGCACTCGTCGCGCTGCTGCGTGCCCAGTCGATCCCGACCGCCCTCTGCTACCAGAAGTTCGAGGTCCTGCACGGCCTCGTCGCGATCCGGATGCCCGGCCAGGAGGCCTGGCACCGCCAGGATCCGCGCGGTGGCGAGCCGGGCAAGGAAGCCCAATTCTCTCTGGCGCAGGAGCGGTTGGCCTTCCTGCCCGACCCGGAGTTCAATGAACTGGACTTCCCGGTGCTGTACGCTGTACCGCATCCGGGAGTTCTGAGCGCCCTGCAGTCGGCGCGGGACAGCGTGGAGCTCCTGCGGATCCTTCCGACCGACCTCTGACGCAAGGACGACGATGCCCCTCACCCTGACGGTGTCCGACGAGGTGCGTGCCCTCGTGCCCGGCTTCACCCATCTCGCCATCGAGGCCCACGGACTGGTCAACGGGCCCAGCGACGAGGCCAGTTCGGCCCTCCTGGACGACGCCGCCCGACGCCTCGCCGAGCGGCTCGACGGACAGGCGCCGGACAAGGACCCGCACATCGCCGCCTGGCGCGCCGCGTACACCGCGTTCGGCGCCAAGCCGTCCCGTACCCGCAACTCCGCCGAGGCGCTGGCCAAGCGCGCCCTCGCGGACGGTGGACTGCCCCGGATCAACCGGCTCGTCGACGCCTACAACGCGATCAGCGTCGCGCACCTCATCCCGGTCGGCGGCGAGGACCTGGACCGCATCCAGGGCGAGATGCGGCTCGTGCGCGCGACCGGCGACGAGCCGTTCGTGACCATGGCCGGCGGCGAGGAGACCGTGGAGCACCCGGAGCCGGGCGAGATCGTCTGGCGCGACGAGGCGGGCGTCACCTGCCGTCGCTGGAACTGGCGCCAGGGGCCGCGCACCCGGATCGACGACGACACCGTCAACGCGATCTTCCTGCTGGAGTCGCTGGCGCCCATGACGCTCGACGAACTCCAGGCGGCCGGCGCCGAGCTCGCCGAGTCGCTGGAGAAGCTGAGCCCCGGGGCACGGATCACCGTCCGTACCCCGGTGTGACGTTTCGGCGCGGGGGGCGCCCCGTCAGCCGGCGTCCTTGACCTCGGCCGGGGTCGGAGCCGTACCCCCGAGGTGCGCGGGCACCCACCACGTGTCGCTCGCGTCCTTGGGGCGTACGGGATAGGCGCGCTGCGCGGCCTCCAGGAGCTCCTGGACGCGCTCGCGCAGCCGCCGGGTGATCGCCCCCGCGTACTGGTCCGCCGGCGCCTCCATCGGCTCGCCCACCCGGATCGTCACCGGGATGTGGCTGCGCTTGAAGTTCCGCGGCCGGCCCTTGGTCCAGATGCGCTGCGTCCCCCAGAGGGCCATCGGGATCAGCGGAACCCCGGCCTCCTGCGCGAGCCGCGCCGCGCCCGACTTGAAGCTCTTGAGCGTGAACGACTGCGAGATGGTCGCCTCGGGGAAGACGCCGATGATCTCCCCGGCCTTCAGCGACTCCAGCGCGTGCTTGTACGCGTGCTCGCCCTGCGCGCGGTCCACCGGGATGTGCTTCATGCCGCGCATCAGCGGACCCGACACCTTGTGCCGGAACACCGAGTCCTTGGCCATGAAGCGCACCAGACGCTTCTGCGGCAGCGCGGCCAGGCCCGTGAAGATGAAGTCCAGATAGCTGATGTGGTTGCTCACGAGCACAGCCCCGCCCGTGCGCGGAATGTGCTCCGAACCCTGGGTGTCGATCTTCAGGTCGAGCGCCTTGAACATGGTCAGTGCGGCGCCGATGACCGGCCGATAGACGAGTTCTGCCATCTGAGAGGAACCCCTTCTTCTGTGCCTGGGGAGGGTTCTCCCGGCGGAAGTTACGCAGCCGTAGGTTTTCGGCTTTGGGCAGATCGTGCCCCATGTGGGCCCTCGTGACCAGTCCTGACGGCTTCGTAGGGGGAGATTCTCGTCACGCCGGGTGGTCATGGCGGGAATCGAACGGTGACATGGGACGCTGCACAGGGGAGTGGAGAGCGTGGAGAAGGACATGACGCAAGAGCTGCTGGACGCGGACCGGCTCGGGGTCGAGCTGGGGGAGAAGGCCACCCTGGTGCAGTTCTCCACGGCCTTCTGCCAGCCCTGCCGCGCCACCCGCAGAACGCTGGCCGAGGTCGCCGGGATGATCGAGGGCGTGGGCCACGTGGAGATAGACGCCGAGGAGCGCCTCGATCTCGTACGGGAGTACGGCATCGTCCGCACCCCCACCGTGCTCGTCCTCGACGGCGCCGGGCGGATCGTCGTCCGCGCGGCCGGCCAGCCCCGCAGGGCGGACGTCATCGCCGCCCTGGGGCGCGCGGTCTGACGCCGTGACACATCTCCCACATCGCGGGACGCGCTTGACTGCGCCCGCCACCGATCGTCAGGCTGGCCGGGTGCCCTCAGAACTCCTTCTCTACGGGCGGGCCCACGTGGACCTGGCCCGCAACGCGAGTGCGCGCTGTCCGGGTCACTGAGAACCCACGGACCCCGCTCGCCACGCCCCCGCAGAAGGACAATTCCATGACGGTTTCGCCCGAGCTCCGCTCCATCGGCGCCCCTCGGCAGGCCTCTCCCGATCTCCTCCGTTCCGTCTTCCGGCAGCACGCGGCCGGTGTCGCGGTCGTCACCGCCCACGGGGACCGCCCCGTCGGCTTCACCGCCACCTCCCTCACCTCCGTCGCCGCGGAACCTCCCCTGATCTCCTTCGGCGTGGGCACCGCCTCCTCCAGCTGGCCCGTGGTCTCCGAGGCCGAGCACATAGGCGTCCACATACTCGGCGAGCACCAGCGCGAGCTGGCCGGCACGTTCGCCCGGAGCGGCGCCGACCGGTTCGGCCCCGCGACACGCTGGAGCGTGGGCCCCGAGGGTGTCCCGATCCTGGACGGCGTACTCGCCTGGCTGGTCTGCCGGGTGGTGGCCCGCGTGCCGGCCGGGGATCATCGGATCGTGATCGCCGAGGCGGTGGCCGGAGACCCCGACGGGGTGGGCCGGCCGCTCCTCTACCACCAGGGGCGCTTCAACGCCCTGCGCGACTGAGGGTTCCCTTCCTCGGGCGTTGGCAAGGTCACATGCCTGAGCGCTTGCTTACCGGTAACGGACTGGGTGTACTGACGAGTAATATTTCGCTCGGGGCGTCGGACGCCCCGACCGGAAACCCGCCCTTCAGGCGCCTATGCTGCGAGCAACAAGGCAGCCCAGTTATGACGATGCAGTAGGAGAGCCGGCGTGAGCTTGAGGATCGTTGTCTGTGTGAAGTACGTGCCCGACGCCACCGGCGACCGGCACTTCGCCGATGACCTGACCGTCGACCGCGACGACGTCGACGGCCTGCTGTCGGAGCTCGACGAGTACGCGGTCGAGCAGGCCCTGCAGATCGCCGAAGAGGCGGACGAGGCCGAGGTCACCGTTCTCACGGTCGGTCCCGAGGACGCCAAGGACGCCCTGCGCAAGGCGCTGTCCATGGGCGCCGACAAGGCCGTCCACGTCGAGGACGACGATCTGCACGGCTCCGACGTCATGGCCACGTCGCTGGTGCTCGCCAAGGCGATCGAGAAGACCGGCTACGACGTCGTCATCGCCGGTATGGCCTCCACCGACGGCACCATGGGTGTCCTGCCGGCGATCCTCGCCGAGCGCCTGGGCGTCCCGCAGGTCACGCTGCTCTCCGAGGTCAAGGTCGAGGACGGCAAGGTGACGGGCCGCCGTGACGGCGACACCGCTTCGGAGCAGCTGGAGGCCTCGCTTCCGGCCGTCGTGTCGGTGACGGACCAGTCGGGTGAGGCCCGCTACCCGTCCTTCAAGGGCATCATGGCCGCCAAGAAGAAGCCGGTGGAGTCCCTGGACCTCTCGGACCTCGACATCGAGGCCGAGGAGGTCGGCCTGGAGGGCTCCTGGACCGCGGTCGACTCCGCGGCCGAGCGTCCCGCGCGCACCGCGGGCACGATCGTCAAGGACGAGGGCGAGGGCGGCAAGCAGCTGGCCGAGTTCCTCGCGAGCCAGAAGTTCATCTAAGGGCTCGCGCGAGCCGCTGAAGTCCGCCCCCTTTTCGTTCGCAGGAGATTGAATCCCCATGGCTGAGATTCTCGTCTACGTCGACCACGTCGACGGAGCCGTCCGCAAGCCCACCCTGGAGCTGCTGACGCTGGCCCGCCGCCTCGGCGAGCCCGTCGCCGTCGCGCTCGGCAACGGTGCCGCCGACGCCGCCCCGGCCCTCGCCGAGCACGGCGCGGTGAAGGTCCTCACCGCCGACGCCCCCGAGTTCGCCGAGTACCTCGTCGTCCCGAAGGTGGAGGCCCTGCAGGCCGCGTACGAGGCCGTCTCCCCGGCCGCCGTGCTCGTCCCCTCCTCCGCCGAGGGCAAGGAGATCGCCGCCCGCCTCGCGGTGCGCATCGGCTCCGGCATCATCACCGACGCCATCGACCTGGAGGCCGGTGACGAGGGCCCGGTCGCGACGCAGTCCGCGTTCGCCGCCTCCTTCACGACCAAGTCCCGTGTCTCCAAGGGCACCCCGGTCATCACGGTCAAGCCGAACTCGGCCCCCGTCGAGGCCGCCCCGGCCGCCGGCGCCGTCGAGGCGCTCGCCGTCTCCTTCTCGGAGAAGGCCCACGGCACCAAGGTCGTCTCCCGCACCCCGCGCGAGTCGACGGGCCGCCCGGAGCTGACCGAGGCCGCGATCGTGGTCTCCGGCGGCCGCGGCGTCAACGGCGCCGAGAACTTCGGACTCATCGAGGCGCTCGCCGACTCGCTCGGTGCGGCCGTCGGTGCCTCGCGCGCCGCCGTCGACGCCGGCTGGTACCCGCACTCCAACCAGGTCGGCCAGACCGGCAAGTCGGTCTCGCCGCAGCTGTACATCGCCTCCGGCATCTCCGGTGCGATCCAGCACCGCGCGGGTATGCAGACCTCGAAGACCATCGTGGCCATCAACAAGGACGCCGAGGCCCCGATCTTCGACCTCGTCGACTACGGCGTGGTCGGCGACCTCTTCGACGTCGTCCCGCAGCTGACCGAGGAGGTCAAGTCCCGTAAGGGCTGACCTGCGGTTCTGTACGGTCCGGGGGCCGCGTGGTGATCATCACCGCGCGGCCCCCGGCCGTTTCGGACACCCATTGACGCAGGTCCTGGCCGACTATTAACTTCGCTATACGGATTGTTGATTCCGTGAAGCGGAAAACAGGAGGATGTGGGATGGGTCAGCAGGAGAAGGTGTCGACGAGCCTCGCCGGAGCGGTCAGCGAGGGCATCAGCGCCTCCCTCGCAGCGGTGGACGCCGAGCTCGACCGGCGCTACCCGGGCGACCCGGGCACCCGCCAGCCCGTCCACACCGTCTACGTCCCCGGCAACGTCTTCGACGCCGGAACCATCCGGTCCTGGGGCGACCAGGCACTCGCCGCCCTCGACGAGCACGCTCCCGACGCCGCCTCCTTCGCCGCCGTCCTGGGCCTCGCCGACGACCTCGCCGAGGACGTCTACGGCCGCGTACGGGCCAAGCTGGAGCGCGAGCCGATCGAGGACCTCCGGGTCGACTTCGAGGACGGCTACGCCGGCCAGGACGAGGATCAGGACGCCGCCCGCGCCGCCCGCCTGATCTCGGAGGCGTACCGGAACGGCACCGCCGCCCCGTACATGGGCATCCGGATGAAGTGCATGGAGTCCGCCGTACGCGACCGCGGCATCCGCACCACCGACATCTTCCTCACCGGCCTGATCGAGAACGGCGGCCTCCCCGACGGCCTCGTCCTCACCCTCCCCAAGGTGACCTACCCCGAGCAGGTCTCCGCCTTCGTACGCCTCCTGGAGGCCTTCGAGAAGGCCCACGGCCTGGACGCGGGCCGCCTCGGCTTCGAGATCCAGATCGAGACCAGCCAGTCCATCCTCGCCACCGACGGCACCGCCGCCGTCGCCCGCATGATCGGCGCCGCCGAGGGCCGCGCCACCGGACTGCACTACGGCACCTTCGACTACAGCGCCTGCCTCGGCGTCTCCGCCGCCTACCAGGCCAGCGACCACCCGGCCGCCGACCACGCCAAGGCGATCATGCAGGTCGCCGCCGCCGGCACCGGCGTACGGGTCTCCGACGGCTCCACCAACGTCCTCCCGGTCGGCTCCACCGAGCACGTCCACGAGGCCTGGCGCCTGCACTACGGCCTCACCCGCCGCGCCCTGGCCCGCGCCTACTACCAGGGCTGGGACATGCACCCGGGCCACATCCCCACCCGGTACGCCGCCGTCTTCGCCTTCTATCGCGAGGGCTTCGAGGCCGCGGCCAAGCGCCTCTCCGCCTACGCCAACCACGCGGGCGGCGACGTCATGGACGAGCCCGCCACCGCCAAGGCGCTCAGCTCCTACCTCCTGCGCGGCATCGACTGCGGCGCCCTCGACACCGCCGAGGTCGACGCCCTCACCGGCATGACCCGCGCCGACCTCGACCGCTTCGCCGCCCCGCGCCGCGGCGACCTGACGGCCACGGCCCAGTAACGGCCGGAACCACCCGGACGGAGGCGTCCACCCCTGCCCCGTACTCTGTACGCGTTCAACGCAGCCGACAGAGAACGGGGCATCGGTGTCTTCGGGGGAGAACGAGCGGCTGGCCGGCCGCTACCGGGTCGTGCGCCAACTGGGCCGGGGCGGCATGGGCGTCGTCTGGCGCGCCGTCGACGAGGTCCTCGGCCGCGAGGTGGCCGTCAAGGAACTGCGGACGTACAACGACTCGTCCGGGCCGGAACTGGCCGATCTGCACCTGCGGATGCAGCGCGAGGCGCGGGCCGCGGCCCGCGTACGCCACCCCGGGGTGATCGCCGTCCACGACGTGACCGAGCATCAGGGCCGCCCCGTCATCGTCATGGAGCTCATCGACGGGCCCTCGCTCGACGACATGCTGAGCGAACACGGCGTGCTGGACCCGCGCGAGGCCGCCCGGATCGGAGCCGCGGTCCTGGAGGCGCTCGCCGCCGCGCACGACGTCGGTGTGCTCCACCGCGACGTGAAGCCCGGCAACGTCCTCCTCGACCGGGGAGGGCGGGTCGTCCTCACCGACTTCGGGATCGCCACGATGGACGATCCCGGCGACGGCTCGACCACGCACCTCACCCGCAGCGGCGAGATCGTCGGCTCGCTGGACTACCTGGCGCCCGAACGGGCCCAGGGGCACCAGCCCGGACCCGCCTCGGACGTCTGGGCGCTCGGTGCCACCCTGTACGCGGCCGTGGAGGGCTCCTCGCCGTTCCGGCGCACGTCGACCTGGTCGACCCTGAACGCGATCGTCGTGGAACCGCTGCCGGAGCCGCGCAGATCCGGGGCGCTCGGCCCCGTGCTCCAGCAGCTGCTGCAGAAGGACCCGACCCAGCGCCCCGACGCCCGTACGGCGGCCCGCCTCCTGTCCGCCGTGGCCCAGGACGCCCCTCCGCCCCACCTGCACGCCCCGACCGAACCGAACGCGGCCCCGCACCACCCGGAAGGCTTCGGCCCGGCAACGGCGCACGGGCCGGGTGCCTTCGGTCCGGGAGGCGCGGGCCACGCGGCTGGGTCCGGGGTTGCGGGAGGCGAGCGTCCCGCGGAGGGCTTCGGTCCGGCCGAGCCGCACGGGCCCGGGGCCTTCGGACCCGGGGACGCGGACCACGCGGCTGGGCCCGGGGTTGCGGGAGGCGAGCGTCCCGCCGAGGGCTTCGGTCCGGCCGAGCCGCACGGGCCGGGTGCCTTCGGTCCGGGAGGCACGGCACACGCGGGCCACGCGGACAGCTCCGGCGGCCCGGGAGGCGACCGTCCCGCCGGGGCCTTCGGTCCGGCCGGTGCGCCCGGGGCGGACGGCTACCGGTCGCCCGCCGCGGCGTCGATGTCGTCGCCCTACGGGCCGCCCGCCGGGCACGGGCACCCGGCATCGAGCACCCCCGCCCCCACGGCCCCGCAGGCGCCCCGGAAGACGCGTTCCACGGCGCTGGTCGCCGCCGCGGTCGCCGCCGTTCTGCTCGCCGGCGGCGGCGTGACCTACGCGCTGGTCGACCGCGACCGCGACCGTGGCGTGGAGCAGGAGCGGCTGGCCGACGGCCCGACGCCGACGACGCCCGGCACCAGCCCCGGCCGGGTCCTCGACCCGGGCGACCCGGCGGCGACGGCGAGCGCGACGGCGACGGGGTCCGCGTCCGCCTCCGCGACGCCCTCGAAGACCGGCACGACGAAGCCCGCGTCCCCCACCCCGTCGACGGCGTCGAAGGCGCCCGTGCCGGGAACCGGCGGCGGAGGCACGACCGGCGGAGGCACCAGCGGCGGTACGACGACGACCGGAGGCGGCGGAAGTACGAGCGGCGGATCGACCACGACGACCGGCGGCGGCTCCCCGGCCGAGCCCGAGCCCGTCTGTCACTCCATCGGCGGCGGCAAGTACAACTGCCAGGTGTGGCGCACCGAGAAGACGTACAGCCACTCGGGCGCCGAGATGGGGATCCTCAACGCCGGCACCAACTACTTCTACTGCCAGGTCAACCTGGGCCGGCGGGTGACGTACGGCCAGTGGACGAACGTCTGGTGGGCCAGGACGGACGACGACAGCGGCAACACCAACGTGTACTTCAGCGTCGTGTACATCCAGGGCGGCGACAACGACCAGCCGGTGCCGGGACTCCCGGTCTGCTGACAGCGGGAGTCAAGGGCTTACGCGGGCACCGGCGGGATCTCGCCCGATCCGCGCGCGATCAGCCGGGTCCCCAGGACCACCCGGGCGGTCGGCTCGTCGACACCGTCCAGGCGGCGGAAGAGGCGTTCCGCCGCCGTGCGGCCCAGCGCCGCCGCGTCCTGGGCGATCACGGTGATCCCGAGCAGGTCGGCCAGCTCGATGTCGTCGAACCCGACGAGGGCGACCGGGTGTTCGCGCCCGGCGAGCGCGCGGACCGCCGTGACCGTCACCCGGTTGTTGCCCGCGAAGAGCGCGGTGACCGGCTCCGGACCCGAGACCATCGCCGTGACGGCCGCCCGGACCCGCTCCGGGTCCGTCGGTCCCAGCGAGACCCACGCGTCGTCGACGGCCAGGCCCGCGTCCTCCATCGCCGCGCGATAGCCGCGCAGACGCTCCGTCGCGGTGTGGATGCGGGGCTGGTCGCCGACGAAACCGATCCTGCGGTGTCCGTGGGCGATCAGATGGGCCACCCCGGCGCGCGAGCCGCCGAAGCTGTCCGAGAGGACGACGTCGGCGTCGATGCGGCCCGGCGGGCGGTCCACGAAGACCGTGGCGACGCCCGCCTTGATCTCCGGCTCCAGGTAACGGTGGTCCGTACCGGCCGGGATGACGATCAGTCCGTCCACCCGGCGCGCGCACAGCGCGAGCGCCAGCTCCTGCTCGCGGTCCGGGTCCTCCGCGCTGGAGCCGTTGATCAGCAGCGCGCCGTGGGCCCGGGCGACCTCCTCGACGGCGCGGCTGAGGGGACCGTAGAACGGGTCGGCGAGGTCCTCGAGGACCAGGCCCACGGAGGCGGTGCGGCCCTTGCGCAGCACGCGCGCGCTGTCGTTGCGGCGGAAGCCGAGCGAGTCGATGGCCTCCTGCACCCGGCGCTCGGTGTCGGGCGTGACGCCCGGCTCGCCGTTGACGACCCGGGAGACCGTCTTGAGCCCGACCCCGGCCCGGGCCGCGACATCCTTCATCGTCGGCCGGTTGCCGTAACGGTGCTCGGGGCGGCGGGCGGTCTCGGCCACGGTGCGCGCATCTCCTCGGTATCGGTATCGGCATCGGTATCGGTGGACGCGGTCTGTCGTGGTCGCGTCGGACGATGATGATGTTGTCGAGCATAGGCCCTGGACAACGTTGTCAGAGCGGGGGAGACTGTACGTCCCACCTTTCATCGCCCTCGGCCGCCCTTCTGGAGACTCCGCGCCCATGCATACCGACCTCGCCGCCGGTCTCGTCGTCGCCCTGGACATCGGTGGGACCAAGATCGCCGGTGCGCTGGTGGACGGCGACGGCGGCCTTCTCGTACGGGCGCAGCGGCCCACTCCCGCGCGGGAGGACGGCGAGACGGTGATGCGGACGGTCGAGGCGGTGCTCGCGGACCTGGCGGCCTCTGCGCTGTGGGAGTCGGCGCACGCGGTCGGCATCGGAAGCGCGGGACCGGTGGACGCCTCCGCGGGCACGGTCAGCCCGGTCAACGTGCCCGGATGGCGCGACTTCCCGCTGGTCGAGCGGGTCCACCGGGTGACCGGCGGACGGCCGGTCACCCTGGTCGGGGACGGTGTCGCCATGACGGCCGCCGAACACTGGCAGGGCGCGGCGCGCGGCCACGACAACGCGCTGTGCCTGGTCGTCTCCACCGGCGTGGGCGGAGGCCTGGTGCTCGACGGGCGGGTGCACCCCGGTCCCACCGGCAACGCCGGGCACATCGGCCACATCAGCGTGGACCTGGACGGCGAGCTGTGCGCCTGCGGCGGGCGCGGCTGTGTCGAGCGCATCGCCAGCGGCCCCCACATCGCCCGCCGCGCCCTGGAGAACGGCTGGCGGCCGGGCCCCGACGGCGACACGTCGGCCGCGGCGGTCGCCGCGGCGGCCCGCGCGGGGGACCCGGTCGCCGTGGCCTCCTTCGAGCGCGCCGCGCAGGCGCTCGCGGCCGGCATCGCCGCCACCGCGACCCTGGTCGAGATCGACATCGCCGTCGTGGGCGGGGGCGTGGCGGGCGCGGGAGACGTGCTGTTCGAACCGCTCCGGCGCAGCCTGGGCGCGTACGCCACGCTGTCGTTCGTCCGTGACCTCGTCGTCGTACCGGCACTGACCGGCACGGATGCCGGCCTCCTCGGCGCGGCGGCGGCCGCGGCCACGGCCTCGCGCACCCGGGACTGACGGCCCGTCACCCTCCCGCGCGGTCAGCCTCCGACCGGCTCCGGTGTCCGCTGCTGCACGATCACCAGGAACGCGTCGGAGTCCAGGTCCATGACCACCTCCGCCGGGAGTCCCTCGTCCCGGCGGGCACGCGCGAACTCCTCGGCGGGCCAGCTGCCCCGTGGGCCTCCCGCGGGAAACCTCTCCAATACCGTACGGCTCATCTCCGCACCCCCTTGCCTCGCCGGTCCAACGACGGTCCGTCCCGAAGTGTTACGCACCGGTCCGCACGCCCGTTCGTGGAGTGAGGCGTCTCACAATCGTCCACCCGCCCTCTCCCACGCCCGCCCGGACCTCTCCGGTTCCCCCCGGGGGTTTCCGTGGCAGGGTGTTGCGGGCAAGCCACTGAGGGCTACCGAAGAGGGGGAATCGTGATCGTCTGGGTCAACGGTGCGTTCGGCGCGGGGAAGTCCATCACCGCGCGCGAGCTGGTCGACCTGATCCCGAACAGCACGCTGTACGACCCCGAGATCATCGGCGGCGCGATGAACTGGCTGCTGCCGCAGAAGCGGCTCGACGAGGTCGACGACTACCAGGATCTGCCGATCTGGCGCCGACTGGTCGTGGACGCCGCCGCCGCGCTGCTCGCCGAGGTCGGCGGCGTGCTCGTGGTCCCCATGACCCTGCTGCGGCAGGAGTACCGGGACGAGATCTTCGGGGCACTCGCCGCCCGGCGCATTCAAGTGCGGCACGTGCTGCTCGCCCCGGATGAAACGATCCTGCGCGCGCGGATCCGGGGCCGTACACCCGACGACTCGGACCCCGAGGCACTGGAGCGCGTCCGCCAGTGGTCGCTCGACCACATCGAGCCCTACCGCGCCGCCCTGCACGACTGGCTGACCGCCGACGCCCACATCGTCGACACCTCCGCACTCACCCCCGCCCAGGCCGCCGCGGCCGTCGCCGAGGCGGTCGCCTCCGGCACGGCCGCCCCCTGCGGCATCGTCCAGACCCCCGAGCCCACCGGCGAGACGCTCGCGGCCGGCGTCCTGCTCTTCGACGAGCAGGACCGTTTCCTCCTCGTCGACCCCACCTACAAGCCCGGCTGGGAGTTCCCGGGTGGTGTCGTCGAACCCGGCGAGCCGCCCGCCCGCGCCGGGATGCGCGAGGTCGCCGAGGAGATAGGGCTCGAACTCGACTCCGTACCACGCCTGTTGCTCGTCGACTGGGAAAGCCCGCAGCCGCCGGGCTACGGCGGCCTGCGCCTCCTCTTCGACGGGGGCCGGCTGCCGGCCGCCGACGCGGACCGGCTTCTCCTGCCCGGCGCCGAACTCCGCGGCTGGCGCTTCGTCACCGAGGAGGAGGCCGCCGAACTGCTGCCCCCGGTCCGCTACCGCCGCCTCCGCTGGGCCCTGCGCGCCCGGGAACGCGGCACCGTGCTCAACCTGGAGGCCGGCGTGCCGGTCGGCTGAATCAGCCCACCGCTTCCGCCAGTTGCCGTGCCGTGTCCGCCGTCACCGGGGCCCCGTGCCCGCAGCACAGGACCGACGGCTTCAACGCCGCCAGGCGCCGCATCGACTCCAGGGCGCGCTCGCGGTCCACATGGAACACGCCGAAGGTCACCCCCTGCACCGTCGCCACCGTGTCGCCGGTGAACAGGACGCCGTGCCCGGGGAGATGGACGGCGAGGGAGCCGGGGGTGTGTCCCGGGGTGTGCACCGCCACCGCCCCGTCCCCGAAGCCCAGCGCGTCCCCGTCCTCCACCTCCAGGTCGACGCGGGTCGGCGGCGCTTCGGGCACGGTCAGACCGTGCTCGTACAGGGGGATCTCCCAGTCGAGCAGGACGGGTTCGGGGACCGGGGCCTCGCCCCGGATCACCGGGGCGTCGAGGCGATGGGCCAGGATCTGGGCGCCGAACCGGTCGGCGAGCTCCTGGGCCGAGCCGACATGGTCGCGGTGGCAGTGGGTGAGCACGATACGGCGCAGGGCCCGGGGGTCCAGGCCCGCTCCCCGTATCGCCGTCTCGATCTCGTCCGCCGCGCCCACCCAGCCGGCGTCGATCAGGGTCAACTCCTCGTCGTCCCGCCACAGATATGCCTGGCCGACGGAGAAACGCAGCATGTGCAGTCGCGGCGCGATCCGAGTGAGTTCCATACGGCGAACCTACGCATCCGCCCAGGTCCGCCGTATGGTTCTACGCTCTCGGCGAGCTTCGCCGAACGCTCAACCCTGCTTCGAGCGGGCGTAGTTGAGCAGGAAGTGCGCCTCGGCCACCGCCAGGCGCTCCAGCTCCTCCGGCGAGACCGACTCGTTCACCGCGTGGATCTGGGCCTCCGGCTCGCTCAGCCCGATCAGCAGGATCTCCGCCTCCGGGTAGAGCGCGGCGAGCGTGTTGCACAGCGGGATCGAGCCGCCCATGCCCGAGCTCTGCATCTCCTGGCCCGGGTACGCGATCCGCATCGCCTCCGCCATCGAGGTGTACGCCGGGCTGGACACGTCCGCGCTGAACGCCTGGCCCTGGCCGACCTGTTCGAAGGAGACCCGCGCGTTCCACGGCGTGTGCTTCTCGATGTGCGCGTACAGCAGCTTCGTCGCCTCGGTCGCGTCCTGGCCCGGCGGCACCCGCAGGCTGATCTGCGCGCGGGCCGTCGACGGGATCGACGGGGTCGCGCCGGCCACGGGGTGGCAGTCGATGCCGATGACGGTCACGGCCGGACGGGCCCAGATACGGTCGGCCACCGTGCCGTTGCCCGGCAGGCCGACGCCGTCCAGGACCTTCGCGTCCTGACGGAAGTCCTCCTCCGGGTACTGAAGGCCCTCCCACACCGCGTCCGCCGGCAGACCGTCGATGACCGTCGAACCGTCCGCCGCGCGCAGCGAGTCCAGGACCCGGATCAGGGCGGCCAGCGCGTCCGGCGCGGCGCCGCCGAACATGCCGGAGTGCAGATTGCCTTCGAGGGTGTCGATCTGGACGCGGATCATCGTCATCCCGCGCAGGGTGGCGGTGACGGTCGGCAGCCCGAGGCGGAAGTTGCCGGTGTCGCCGATCACGATCGCGTCGGCGGTGAGCAGCTCGGGGTGGGCCTCGGCGTACCGCTCCAGGCCGCCCGTGCCCTGCTCCTCGGAACCCTCCACGATCATCTTGACCGTGACGGGCACTCCGCCGTTCGCCTTCAGGGCGCGCAGCGCGAGCAGGTGCATGATGAAGCCGCCCTTGCAGTCGGCCGCACCGCGCCCGTACCAGCGCCCGTCCCGCTCCGTCAGCTCGAACGGCGGGGTGACCCACGCCGACTCGTCCAGCTTCGGCTGCACGTCGTAGTGGGCGTAGAGCAGAACGGTCGGCGCGCCGGCCGGACCGGGCAGCACGCCGTACACCGACTGCGAACCGTCCGGGGTGTCGAGCAGCGCCACCTCCTGGAAGCCCTCGGATCGCAGCGCGTCGGCCACCCAGTTCGCGGCCCCCTCGCACTCGCTCCGCGGGGCCACGGCCTCGTCCGCCACCGACTCGAAGGCCACGAGCTCCGTGAGCTCCGCCTTGGCGCGGGGCATCAGGCCGGCGACGGTCTCGGCGATCGGATTGGCGGTCATGGGCACGCTCCTGGTGGGTGCGACGTTGTAAGGACGTTGCCGTATGTCGGTTGTACGGCGAACGTATTGCCGATCCTACGGCGGGGAGCCCCACGAGCCGCGCCGTAGGATGCCCGAAGAGCTTGGACCATCGGTCGGATCAGGAGCAGAAGCACATCGTGAGCAGCGAGAACGCAGACGCCGAAGAGGTACGCGCGGGAGAGACGCAGGACGCCGCGACCGTCTGGGACGTGGTCGTGGTCGGGGCAGGCCCGGCGGGTGCGTCGGCGGCGTACGCGGCCGCGGTCGCGGGCCGCCGGGTGCTGCTCCTGGAGAAGGCCGAACTGCCCCGGTACAAGACCTGTGGCGGCGGCATCATCGGCCCCTCGCGGGACGCGCTGCCGCCCGGCTTCGAACTGCCGTTGCAGGACCGGGTGCACGCCGTCACCTTCTCCCTGAACGGCCGCTTCGCCCGTACGCGCCGTTCGCGCCGGATGCTCTTCGGGCTCATCAACCGGCCCGAGTTCGACGCCGGTCTCGTCGAGCAGGCGCAGAAGGCGGGCGCCGAGCTCCGCACCGGCGTCACCGTCTCCCGGGTCGAGCAGCACGGCCCGGCCGTGCCGGACCGGCGCACCGTCGCCGTCGTCCTGGCGGACGGCGAGACGGTCCTGGCCAGGGCGGTCGTCGGAGCCGACGGCAGCGCGGGCCGGATAGGAGCCCATGTCGGGGTGAAGCTCGACCAGGTGGACCTCGGCCTCGAAGCGGAGATCCCGGTTCCGCCGTCGGTGGCCGAGGACTGGAAGGGCCGGGTCCTGATCGACTGGGGCCCGATGCCCGGCAGCTACGGCTGGGTCTTCCCCAAGGGCGACACGCTCACGGTCGGCGTCATCTCGGCGCGCGGCGAGGGCGCGGCCACCAAGCGCTATCTGGAGGACTTCGTCGCCCGCCTCGGGCTCGCGGGCTTCGAGCCGGCGGTCTCGTCCGGGCACCTGACGCGCTGTCGGAGCGACGACTCGCCGCTGTCGCGCGGCCGCGTGCTGGTGTGCGGCGACGCGGCGGGGCTCCTGGAGCCCTGGACCCGGGAGGGCATCTCCTTCGCCCTGCGGTCGGGCCGGCTTGCGGGGGAGTGGGCGGTACGGATCGCCGAGGCGAACGACGCCGTCGACGCGCGCCGTCAGGCGCTGAACTACGCCTTCGCCATCAAGGCGGGCCTGGGTGTGGAGATGGCGGTCGGGCGCCGGATGCTCGCGCTGTTCGAGCGCCGTCCGGGGCTGCTGCACGCGACGATCACCGGTCTGCGTCCGGCCTGGAACGCGTTCACGGACATCACCCGGGGCTCGACCACGCTGGCGGGCCTGGTCCGTTCGAGTGGGGTGGCGCGGCGGGCGCTCGACGTCCTGGACCGCCGGATGCAGGCGACCGGCGGCACGGCGCGCCGGGGCGTCACGGAGTCGGCCGGCTCGGCTTCCTCGTCCGCCGCGTCCGCCTCGACCTCCTCGTCCGGACCGGGCGAGGCCGGGACCGAGCCTTCCGCCGGGGCTGCCGCCGAGGCCTCGTGACGCGGCGCGGGCGGGCTCAGGGGCCGGCTTCGGGGCCGGCTTCGGGCCCGCCCGGCGTCACCCGGTGATGGTGATCCGGAAGACGGGGTGCTTGGGGGCGATCGCCCGCAGTTCGGCGTCCGAGGAGTCGGGGCCCACCCCACCGAAGAACACGCCGACCTCCGCCTTCCATCGCTTGAGGTAGGCGCGCAGCAGGGCGGGCTTCTCGTCGTCGGACAGTTCGACGGCGGTGAACGTCTCCACGTGCTTGCCGAGATGCAGCTCGCCGCCGCCGGCCGCGCGCATGTTGTGGGTCCACTGGACATGGCCGCGCGGGGCCACCAGGTACTGGGCGCCGTCCACCGTCATCAGGTTGACGGGGGTGCGGCGCCATTCGCCGCTCTTGCGGCCGCGGACCGCGAGTACGCGGGAGCCCCAGACGCTGATGCCACGGCGGGTCATCCACGCGACGGCCCGGTTCAGCACGTTGACCGTGAACCAGCCGGGCTTCATGACGTGGGCTGCGGGCTGAGCGGACATCGCATCCTCCAGAAAGTGTGAGCACTGCTCTCGCTTGAGAACAGTGTGCACGGATCGGTGCGCCAAAGCAAGAGCGGTGCTCTCGTTTCAGTGCAGTGCTCCGAAACATGGCAGACTGCTCTCCATGACCAGCGTTCAGGGAGCCCGGGCCCGCGCCCGCATCGAGATCACCGCCGCCATCAAGGACGAGGCCCGTAGACAGCTCGCCGCCGAAGGGGCCGCCAAGCTCTCCCTGCGCGCCGTCGCCCGCGAGGTCGGCATGGTCTCCTCCGCGCTCTACCGCTACTTCCCCAGCCGTGACGAGCTCCTCACCGCGCTCATCGTCGACGCGTACGACGCCGTCGGGGCCGCGGCCGAGCAGGCCCTCGCCGCTGCCGCCGGAACCCCGGACCACCTCGCCCGCTGGACCGCCGTCTGCCGCGCCGTCCGCTCCTGGGCCGTCGCGCACCCCCACGAGTACGCCCTGATCTACGGCTCCCCGGTCCCCGGCTACTCCGCCCCGCAGGACACCGTCGGCCCGGCCTCCCGCGTCGGACTTGTGCTCATCGGCATCGCCCGTGACGCCTTCACCACCGACGGCATCGCCCCGCCACCGCTCCCCGCGGAGCTGCGCCCCGAAGCCGAGCGCATGGCCGCCGACTTCGCCCCCGACCTGCCGCCCGCACTCGCCGCCGCCCTGGTCGCGGCCTGGGCACAGCTCTTCGGGCTCGTCTCCTTCGAGGTGTTCGGCCAGTTCAACCGGATCGTGGAGGAACGCGAAGCGTTCTTCACCGCGGCCGCCGCCCGACTGGGCCAGGAGGTCGGCCTGTTGTCCCGCGCGTAGCCCCGGCCTGCGCAGGCGCCGGACCGTGTACTCCAGCGGGAGTACACGTGATCACCACGTCCGGCTGACGCCCGCCGGACCGGTCTGCGTCTAGCGTGGCGGGCATGGACGAACAGCGCGGACACGGTCACGGCGCTCCGCCCTGGGCGCGCGGCGCGCAGGGCGGACCGCCCTGGCTGCGGCAGTGGGCCGACCGCGAGCCCGATGCCGGACTGCCCTGGCGATCCACCCTCCTCCTCGCCGTCTTCGTGATGGTGGGCTCCGGTTTCGCGGCGAGGAACCAGCAGGACCGGGAGTCGCTGGACGCGCTCGGCCGCTCGCTGCTGCTCCTCGGCTCCGCGCTGCTCCTGCTGCGCCACCGCCACCCGGTCCCCGTGGTCTTCGCCACCGCGGCCGTCACCCTGGCCTACTTCGGCGCCGGTTACCCGTACGGCCCGGTCTTCCTCATCGTCGCCGTCGCCTGTTACGCGGCGATCGTGCACGGCCACCGGCGATCCGCCTGGTGGGCGCTCGGGCTGCTCTGGGCCGGCCATCTGCTGTTCGCCCACTGGCTCTACCCCCACCTGCCCCCGGACGGCGACTCCGCCGCCCCCTGGGGGCAGGAGATCCCCGTCGCCACCTTCGTCGTCGCGATCCTCGCCGCCTCCGAACTGGTGCGGGTACGCCGCGAGCAGTGGGCGCAGCAGCGCGCCGAACGCGCCGCTGCCGAGCGACGCAGGGCCGACGAGGAGCGGCTGCGGATCGCCCGCGAGCTGCACGACGTCCTCGCCCACTCGATCTCCGTCATCAACGTCCAGGCAGGGGTCGGTCTCGCCCTGCTCGACACCGACCCGGAACAGGCCCGCACCGCGCTGACCACCATCAAGGCGGCGAGCAAGGAGGCGTTGGGAGAGGTCCGCCAGGTGCTCGACACCCTGCGCCCACCCGTCTCCCGCCACCACCCTTCCAGCGATGCGCTCCGCGCAGACCCTTCCTTTTTGGGCGAGGCCCCCCGCGCCCCGGCGCCCGGACTCGACCGGCTCCCGGAGCTGGTCGACCAGGCGGCGTCCGCGGGGCTGACCGTACACACCTCGACCGAGGGGGAGCGCGTGGCGCTGCCGCCCGGCACCGACCTCGCAGCCTTCCGGATCGTCCAGGAGGCGCTGACCAACGTGGTGCGCCACTCCGGGTCCCGCACCGCGCGGGTCGTGGTCGCGTACCGGCCCGGCAGCGTGGAGCTCCGTATCGACGACGAGGGACCCGCGACCGGCGGCGACGCGGGCGGCAGCGGCAACGGACTCGCCGGAATGCGGGAGCGGGCCGCCGCCCTCGGTGGCACGATCGAGGCGGGCCCCCGCCCGGACGGCGGCTTCCGGGTGCGTGCCGTCCTCCCCGTCCGCCCGAAGGAGACTCCGTGATCCGTGTCCTGCTCGCCGACGACCAGTCACTGGTACGGGCCGGCTTCCGCGCACTCCTGGACGCCCAGCCGGACATCGAGGTGGCGGGGGAGGCCGCCGACGGCGAGGAGGCGGCGGCGAAGGCGCGCGAACTGCGCCCGGACGTCGTCCTGATGGACATCCGGATGCCTCTCCTCGACGGCCTCGCCGCCACCCGCAGGATCACCGGGGACCCGGAGCTCGACGGGGTGAAGGTGGTCATGCTGACCACGTTCGAGCTCGACGAGTACGTCTTCGAGGCGATCCGCTCCGGCGCCTCCGGCTTCCTCGTCAAGGACACCGAACCCGAGGAACTGCTGAGGGCCGTGCGCGCCGTCGTCCACGGCGACGCGCTGCTCTCGCCCGGGGTGACGCGGCGGCTCATCGAGGAGTTCGCGGCCCGGTCGAAGCCCCCGGCCGCCGTGTCCGGTCTCGACGAACTCACCGAGCGGGAGCGGGAGGTGATGGCCCTGGTCGGCATCGGCCTGTCGAACGAGGAGATCGCCCGGCGCCTGGTCGTCAGCCCGTTGACCGCCAAGACCCATGTGAGCCGCACGATGGTGAAGCTGGGCGCCCGGGACCGCGCCCAACTGGTCGTGCTCGCCTACGAGTCGGGCCTGGTGCGCCCGGGCTGGCTGGGCTGACGACGCGTACGGGCGTACGGGCGTATGGGCGTATGGCGTACGGGTCCGGGTGCGGCCGCTCTCCGGTCGCACCCGGACCCGTACGCCCGTATCTCCGTATCGGCGTATCTCCGTGTCTCAGTCGCGGACGGCGACGCGATCCGGAGCGGGCGTCCCCTCGACGGAGGTGGCGGAGCCGGCCACCACCAGGGATCCCCGCTGCCGGCGGGCGCGGAGCCCGGGAAGTGTGATCAGGAGACCCGCCAGGGCGATGACCGTGACGACCGTCAGGCCCGGCCGGAAGCCGTCCAGGACCTCCTGCGGGGAGCCGCCCTCGCCTCCGCCGGCCGTGATGACCGCCGTGACCACGGCGAGGAAGACGGCGCCGCCCACCTGGATCGAGGTGTTGAGGAGCCCCGAGACCATGCCCTGCTCGTGGTCGTCCACGCCGTTGGTGGCCTGGATGTTGAGCGAGGGGAAGACCAGGGCGCACGCGGCGCCGAGCAGCAGCATCGAGGGCAGGATGACGGCCGCGTACTGCGGGACGAGCGAGATCCGCAGGAAGAGCGCGTAGGCGACGACGAGGAGCGTGAAGCCGGTCGCGATAACGCGCGGTGTTCCGTAGCGGTCCACGACCGCGCCGATCCTGGTGGAGGAGAGCGCCACGAGCACACCGGCCGGCAGGAACGCCAGCGCCGTCTGCAGGGCCGACCAGCCGAGCAGTGACTGCATGTACTGGGTCACGATGAACTGGAAGGCGACGTACGAGCCGAAGAACGCGGCCGCGCCGAGCTGTGCCCGCACCTGGGAGCCGGAACGCAGCACCCCGAGCCGTACGAGCGGGCTCGCGCTGCGCCGTTCGATCCCCACGAAGGCGGCCAGGAGCGCGGCGGTGGCCAGGAAGGACAGCAGCGTACGGGCGGAGGCCCAGCCGGCCTCGGGGGCCTGGACGACGGTGAAGACGAGCAGCAGCATCGCGGCCGTGCCGGTCACGGCACCCGGCAGGTCGTAGCCGCCCGCCGTCTTCTCGCGGGCGCTGTGCGGGATCAGCCGGAGCGCGAAGACCAGGGCGATGAGGGCGACGGGCGCGGGCAGCAGCATGGTCCAGCGCCAGCTCAGCTCGGTGAGCAGACCGGAGAGGACCAGGCCCATGGAGAATCCGGTCGCGGCGCAGGTGGTGTAGATGGACAGGGCCCGGTTGCGCTGCGGGCCCTCCTTGAAGGTCGTCGTGATGATCGACAGACCGGCGGGGGCGGTGAACGCGGCGCTGAGGCCCTTGACGAAGCGGCTCGCGATGAGCAGGGGGCCCGAGTCGACGAGCCCGCCGAGCAGCGAGGCGAGGGCGAAGACGGCGAGGGCGATCAGGAAGACCCGGCGGCGGCCGAGGAGGTCGGCCGCGCGGCCGCCGAGGAGCAGCAGCCCGCCGTAGCCCAGGATGTAGCCGCTGACGATCCACTGGAGCGTGGCGGTGGACAGGCCGAGGTCGGTGGCGATCGACGGCAGGGCGACGCCGACCATGGAGACGTCGAGCGCGTCGAGGAACATCGCGGCGCAGAGGACCAGCAGCGTGCCCCAGAGGCGGGGGCTCCAGCGTTCCTGTGCCGGGGAAGCGGTGAGCGGAGAGGTCATGCGCAGCACAGTACATGCACATGCATTGGATGCAAGAGCATTTAATTCCGATGCAACAAAGTGGGAGTTCTCTGCTAACGTGCGGTCATGGCAGGGTCTGCGAACAAGTCCGAACGTGCGCTCGTACAGGAGTGGCGGGACGTCCTCGCGTTGCACGCCCGCACGGTGTGCGAGCTCGACCGGGAGCTGCATCCGCACGGACTCGGCGCCAGCGACTTCGAGGTGCTCGACGTCCTCGCCGAGGGGACGCCGGCGGACGGCGGGAAGTCCTACCGCGTCCAGGAGCTGGCCGGCCGCGTGCATCTGAGCCAGAGCGCGCTGTCCCGGCTCATCGCCCGCCTGGAGAAGGAGGGCCTCGTCGCGCGCGGCATGTGTCCGGAGGACCGGCGGGGCGTACGGGTCGAGCTCACCGACGAGGGTCGCGCGCGGTACGCGGAGGTGCTGCCCATCCAGCGCGCGGTGCTGACCCGCATGCTGGCGGAGGACGCGCCGGGTCCGGCTACGACCAGGTGATCGCCGACTTCTCCCGCCACAGCCGGGCGAGCGACGCGTCACCCGTCACGGAGACCGCGCCTTCGGGCAGCCGGTTCCAGAGCGTCAGATAGAGCTGATCGGCAGGGCCGCTCAGTTCGCAGTCCGCCGCACCCGCCGCACCCGCCGCACCCGCGTCGCCGCGCTCCGTGCGCGGCGCCTCCTGTGACAGCCGTACGGTCCATACGTCACCGGTGTCCGTCGCCCGTACGCGCAGGGTCCGCGGCTCCGGCGTGCGCACCCGGCTGCGATCGCGGCTGTGGAAGGCGCGCAACAGCTCCTCGATCCCGTCCACGGCGACCGCGGGGGCCACCGGGCCGGGGCGTCCCGACGCGAGGGCGGACTCGGCGTCCGCGCGATGCACTGTCGTCTCGTGCGCCTGCCGGCGCGCCCAGAAGGCACGCGGGGAGGGGGCGGGCAGGAACGTCCAGCACTCCAGGGACTCGGGCGCCGCGCGCAGGGCGGCGACGAGCGCGGCGTGCCCCTCGCGGAAGTGGGCGAGAAGCTCCTCGCCGTCGAGATCCGGCTCGCCGCCGTCGGGGTGGGGGGAGGTGTATCCCTCAGCGACGAAGGCCGTCGCCCAGCGGTGGACCATCGTCGTGTGCCGCAGCAGATCCCGCACCCGCCAGCCCGGGCAGGTCGCCACCTCGGCGTCCGTGCCCGCCGCGGCCGCGGCCTCGAACAGGCCGCGCCCGGCGCTCTCGAGGGCCTCGATGTGCTCGTCCACCTTCATGATCCCCATGCGGTGGATTCTGCCAGGGGCGGGCGCGGGGCGGGGCGAATTCAGGTCTGCGGAGGGATCGGCCGGCCGAGCTCAGTCGCCGAGCGGCCGGGCAGGCCGCCTGCGTACGGGCTGCTCAGCCCGCCCTGGAGACCTGGGCGTTGCGGGCCGCGTACCCGATCACGGCGGCGCCCGCGGCGAGGACGGCGACGGTGGTCAGGGCGACGGGCAGCGAGAACCAGTCGGCGAGGAACCCGATGGACGGCGGGCCGAGCAGCATGCCGCCGTAGCCGAGCGTGGAGGCGGCGGCGACCCCGCTGGGTCCGGCGAGCGCGCCCGCGCGGGCCACCGCGACGGGGAAGATGTTGGCCAGGCCGAGACCGGTCACCGCGAAGCCGAGCAGCGCGGCCCAGACGCTCGGGGCGAGCGCACCGAGCAGCATGCCGGCGGCCGCCGTCGTCCCGCCCGCCACGAGGGTGCGGGTCTGGCCGAGCCGTTCGAGCAGCGCGGTGCCGGAGAGCCGGCCCGCCGTCATCGTGAGCGCGAAGAGAGAGTAGCCGGCGGCGGCGACGCCCGGGTGCGCGTGCAGATCCTGCTCCAGGTGCAGCGCGCCCCAGTCGGCCAGGGCGCCCTCACCGTACGCGGTGCAGAGGGCGATCACCCCGAAGACGACGACGAGCCCGCGTGAACCGGCCCTGCCCCGGGGGCGGTCGGCGACGGGGACCGCCTCCGGCAGGGCGGGGGAGGGCTGCCGGAGCAGTACGGGACCGGCGGCGGCCGTCAGGAGCAGCCCGGCGACCGTCAGACCCAGGAGATGCGTCGCGGGGGACAGACTGCCGGCGACGAGACCGCCGACTCCCGCGCCGAGCATCCCGCCGAGGCTGAACGCGGCGTGGAAGGAGGGCATCACGGGGCGGCGCAGCGCGGCGACGAGGTCGACGGCGGCGCTGTTCATGGCCACGTTGATGCCGCCGTACGCGGCGCCGAAGAGGAGCAGCACGAGGCCGAGGGAGAGCGGGGAGTGGGTGAGGGCGGGCAGGGCGACGGAGAGCGAGAGCAGGACGGCGGTGACAGCGGTGACGGCGTGGCTGCCGTAGCGCCGGCAGAGGCGCCCGGTCAGGGTCATGGTCACCACGGCGCCGGCCGACACGCCGAGCAGCGCGAGCCCGAGGTCGCTGGCGGAGGCCCCGGTCTGCTGCTTGACGGCGGGGATCCGGACGACCCAGCCGGCGAAGAGGAAACCGTCGAGAGCGAAGAAGAGGGTCAGGGCGGAGCGGAGGCGGGACAGGGAGGGGGCGGTGTCTCCGCCTGGGCCCCCCGGAACGGCCGTCCGTACTTTGTTTAGTAGCGGCACAAACTCAGGATAGGGGCGTCACGGCACGGTTTTCAACCTGACCGCCGGGCGGGGGTCGCTCTTCGCGCTGTCCGGTACGCGCGCAGGCACCCGCGCACACCGCGCGGTCGCCCGATCATGGGAGACTCGGCCCCATGAACGGCAAGGCGACGACGACCAAGACACGGCTGGACAGGGGGCGCGGCGCGCTCGGGCCCGCGCTCGAACTGGTGCACACGGGCCGCGCGCCGACCCGTGCCGTGCTCACCGCCGAACTCGGCGTCACCCGCGCCACCGCCGGAGCCGTCGCCGCCGAACTGGAGGCGCTCGGCCTCATTCGGGTCGACTCCAACCCCGGCGCCGCCGCCGGCTCCCAGGGCCGCCCCTCGCACCGCCTCGCCGTCGACGAGAAGGGCCCCGTGGCCCTCGCCGCCCAGGTCCACGCCGACGGCTTCCGCGCCGCGCTCGTCGCCCTCGGCGGCACCATCGTGGCCACCGCGCCCGGCTGCGTCACCGTCTCCGCCGACCCCGCCCAGGTCCTCGGCGCCGTCGTCGACGCCGGCGCCGCCCTGCTGGAGGAGAGCGGACGCCGCTGCGTGGGGGCGGGGCTCGCGGCGCCGTCCGCCGTCGCCGAACCCGAGGGCACCGCCCTCAACCCGCTCCACCTCGCCTGGCCGGCCGGCGCGCCGGTACGGGAGATCTTCGCCGAACGCGTCCGCGCGGCGGGCATCGAGGGCCCCGCCTTCACCGGCAACGACGTCAACCTCGCCGCGCTCGCCGAGCACCGGCACGGCGCCGGCCGCGGCGCGAAGGACCTGCTCTGCGTCGCCACCGGCCACCGGGGCGTCGGCGGCGCCCTCGTCCTCGACGGCCGCCTGCACACCGGCAGTTCGGGCCTCGCCCTGGAGGTCGGGCACCTCACGGTCAACCCCGAGGGCCGCCCCTGCCACTGCGGCAGCCGCGGCTGCCTCGACGTCGAGACCGACCCGCTCGCCTTCCTCACCGTGGCGGGACGCGCCCCTGGGCCGGAGGTGTCGCTGCTGCAGCAGGCCCGCGACCTGCTGCGTACGAGCCCCGACGACCCGGGGGTGCGGGCGGCGACGGCGGAGCTGATCGACCGTCTGGGGCTGGGCCTCGCGGGTCTGGTGAACATCCTCAACCCCGACCGGATCATCCTCGGCGGCCTGCACCGCGAGCTGCTCGACGCCGACCCCGACCGGCTCCGCGCGGTCGTCGCGGACCGCAGCCTGTGGGGCCGCAGCGGCGGGGTCCCGATCCTCGCCTGCACCCTCGACCACAACAGCCTGGTCGGCGCGGCGGAGCTGGCCTGGCAGCCGGTCCTCGACGACCCGCTGGCCGCCCTCGGCCGACCGGCGATCTGACGGGCGCGGGCGCAACGGCCGGTCGACCGGGTGGGGCGGACGGAGTGTGTCTCCGGTCAGACCGCCAGACCGGCACGGCAGGGCACTGCGTGGCGCGGCACGACACGACATGACTCGACTCGACTCGACTCGACTCGACACGGCCAAGCCCGCGCCCAGCCGCGGTCCGTGCGCGGCGGGCCCGGTGTCATCGGACCGCCGCGGCGCGCCCGGCGCGGTGGTCCCGACCAGGCACCGCGCGCGGGCCGGCTCCTCGCGCCGCTCGCGTCATCTCGCGCAATTGGGTGGGAACGCCGACCCGATGGCACTAGCGTTCCGCCTCATGACCGATATTGATCTTCCTCCGCGCCTCAACAGCCTCACCTTTCACGGCCCGCTCTCCGAGGCCCGCGCCACCCGCATGATCGAGCGGCTCGCCGCGTCCTCGCCCGCCACCGTGCTCGACATCGGGTGCGGATGGGGCGAGTTGCTGCTGCGCACTCTGGAGGCCGTGCCGGGGGCGACCGGTGTCGGCATCGACATCAACGCCGAGGACCTGGCCCGGGGCCGGGATCTGGCCAAGGAGCGCGGGCTCGCCGAGCGCGTCGAGTTCGTGGAGGAGTCGGCGCTCGGCACCACCCGCGGGCCGGTCGACGCGATCCTCTGCCTCGGCTCCAGCCAGGCCCTGTGCGACCCCGAGCAGCCCCACGACCCGGCCGCCGCCCTGCGCGAGCTGCGGCGCCTGGTCAAGCCGGGCGGCCGGGTCGTCCTCGGCGAGGGCTTCTGGCAGCGGACCCCGACGGACGAGGAACTCGCCGCGATGTGGCCCGGCGCGCACACCGGGGAGCACTTCCTCCTCGGAGCGCTCGTGGACCTGGCGATAGAGGCGGGCTTCCGGCCCGCCTGGATCGAGACGGCGAGCCGTGAGGAGTGGGAGGAGTTCGAGTCCGGCTACCGCCACGACACCGAGGTCTGGCTGGCCGCGAACCCCGACCACCCGCTCGCCGCCGAGACCCGGGCACGCGTCGACCGCCAGCGCTCCGGCTGGCTGAACGGCTACCGCGACGCCCTCGGCATCACCTATCTGACCCTCGTTCCGATCGGCTGACCAGCGACTCCCGTTCCGGCGCGGAGGTGCAGCACCTCCCAGCGCCAGGGATCGACCGCGAGCGCGCTCGCCGCCACGCCGTCCTCACGGACCTCGCGTGCGTGGCCGGCGAGCGCCTCCGGCACCGGCAGTCTGCGGCGCGGCGCGGCGCGCTCCGCGCCGCCGCCGTGGCCGCCGGCTCGTCCGGACGCAGGGGGCCGGTCGACTCCCCGCTCTCCAGGCCCTCCTGGACGATCTCCCCGAGCCGGCCGCGCAGCCGGTCGAGGGTCTCGTCGATCCCGCTTCCCGGCGAAGTGGTGGTGCCCGGTGCCCGGTGCCCTGCCCGGCCTCGGCGGCTTGCTGGGTCCTCAGTCGTTCGGACGTCGTCATACGCGGAGTGGTCGTACCAGTAGGTACAGACGGACAGGGCGGCCGGGAGCAGCCCGGACCACCCGCCGTACTCCCCACGTCGTACGGGCGAAGCCGCTGGCCGTACGACGACCGGACCCCCCTCCGCGCGCGAGTCTCGAAGCACCGACACACGCACGAGGAGCTGAGAGACCATGAACACACTCGCCCACGCGGGCCCCGGTCCGTGGGTCCTGTTCTTCCCCCTCGTCTGGGCGGCCGTGATCGTCACCGTGATCACCGTCCTGCGCCGCACCGGATGGCGCGGCCGGCGCGGCCCCGGCCCCCGCCCGGCCTACGACGAGCAGTCCCCGATCGCGCTCCTCGGCCACCGCTTCGCGGCAGGCGAGATCGACGAGGACGAGTACTGGAGGCGGCTGACCGTCCTGGAGGAGCAGTTCGGCCGCACCGCCGGACCCAAGGGGCGTGCGGCATGAACGCCACCACCCAAGCCACGGCCGCCGCCCGCGTCGTCGACGCCGTCAAGGTCTACGGCGTCGGCGACACCCAGGTCAGAGCCCTGGACGGGGTGAGCGTCGACTTCCCGGCCGGCCGCTTCACCGCGATCATGGGCCCCTCCGGGTCCGGCAAGTCCACGCTCATGCACTGCGCCGCCGGGCTCGACACCCTCACCTCGGGATCCGCCCTCATCGGCGACACCGACCTCTCCGCCCTCGACGACCGGCGGCTGACCCTGCTGCGCCGCGAGCGGATCGGGTTCGTCTTCCAGGCGTTCAACCTGCTGCCGACGCTCACCGTCGCCGAGAACATCACCCTGCCGCTCGACCTCGCCGGAACCGCACCGGACCCGGCCTGGCTGGACACGCTGATCGACACCGTCGGCCTGCGCGACCGGCTGCACCACCGGCCGAGCCAGCTCTCCGGCGGCCAGCAGCAACGCGTCGCCGTCGCCCGTGCCTTCGCCGGCACGCCCGACGTCGTCTTCGCCGACGAGCCCACCGGCAACCTCGACTCGCGCTCCGGCGAGGAGGTCCTGCGGCTGCTCGGCCGGACCGTCCGGCAGACCGGCCGTACGGTCGTCATGGTCACCCACGACCCGGTCGCCGCCGCACACGCGGACGAGGTCGTCTTCCTCGCCGACGGACGGCTCGTCGACCGCATGGGGGAGCCGACCGCCGAACGCGTCCTCGACCGCATGAAGGCATTCGACGGCGGCGCCGTGCCCCGTGAGGCGGTGCCGCGATGAGCACCACGCGCGCCTCCCTGAAGCTCAGCCTCTCCTCCCTGCGTGCCCACAAGCGGCGCTTCGCGGGCACCTTCACCGCGATCCTGCTCGGCGTCGCCTTCCTGACCGGCACCCTCGTCATGGGCGACACCCTGCGCGCGAGCTTCGACTCGCTCTTCGGCAACGCCACCAGCGGGACGGACGCCGTCGTGCGCAGTACGAGCGTGGTCACCGTCGAGGGGGAGGGCCAGGGCACTCGCAGCCCCGTCGAGGCCTCCCTCGCCGACCGGATCGCGAAGGTGCCCGGCGTCGCCGCGGCCGTCCCCCGGATCGAGGGCGCGGGCCAGCTCGTCAGTGCCGACGGCAAGCCCGTCGGCGGCCAGGGCCCGCCCACCCTCGCCGGCAACTGGATCGAGGACGCGGAACTCAACCCGTACGCCCTGGCCGAAGGCCGCGCGCCGCAGCAGTCCGGCGAGGTCGTCGTCAACCGTGGCGCGGCGAAGACGGGCGGTCTCGCCGTCGGCGACACGACGGTCCTGCGCACCCCCGACCCGGTCAAGGTCACCGTCGTGGGCCTCGCCACCTTCGGCGGCGAGGACGGCATGGCCCAGGTCACGTACACCGGAATGACCCGCGCCGACGCCGAGAAGTACCTGACGCCGAAGCCCGGTGACGCGGCGGGCATCCTCGTGCGCGCCGGGCCCGGCACGTCTCAGCAGGAACTGGTCGACGCGCTCGCGCCCGTACTCCCCGAGGGCGTCGAGGCGATCACCGGTGAGCAGTCCGCCGCGGAGAACACCGAGATGATCTCCGGGCAGTTCCTCACCCTCTTCACCACCTTCCTGCTGGTGTTCAGCGGGATCGCGCTGCTCGTCTCCGTCTTCTCGATCCACAACACCTTCGCCATCGTGGTCGCCCAGCGGACCCGCGAGAACGCACTGCTGCGCGCCCTCGGAGCCTCACGCCGCCAGGTCGTCTCCTCGACGCTCGTCGAAGCCGTGGCCGTCGGCCTCGTCGCCTCCGCGGCCGGACTCCTCGGCGGCATCGGCGTGGCGGCCGGACTCCAGGCGCTCTTCCCGGTGATCGGCTTCCCGTTCCCCGAGGGCGCCCTGGTGATCAGCGGCCTGTCGATGGCACTGCCGTTCGCCGTCGGGCTCCTGGTCTGCCTCGGCTCGGCCCTGCTGCCCGCCGTGAAGGCGGGGCGTACCGCTCCGCTCGCCGCGCTGCGGGAGACCGCCGTGGACGAGTCGGGCGCTTCGCGCGTCCGCGCCCTGGCCGGGTCCGGCCTGCTGATCGCGGCCGTCGCCGTGGTGCTCACCGGAGTCCTCGCGACGCCGTCGCTGTGGCTCGCGTCCGCAGGCGCGGTGCTCGCGCTCGCCGCGTTCGTCGTCCTGGGGCCGGTCGCCTCCTCGTACGCGGTACGGATCCTCGGCGGGCCGCTGCGCGGGGCCAACCGCGGACTCGCGCGGCGCAACGCCCTGCGCAGCCCCAAGCGGACCGCCGCCACCGCCACCGCGCTGATGATCGGTGTCGCCGTCGTCTCGCTCTTCACGGTCTTCGGCGCCTCGCTGAAGGCGACGATGGACCAGACGGTCTCGCGGTCGTTTGCCGGTGACGTGGCCGTCAGCACACCGGCGTTCGGCGCGGGCGGCAGTGGGCTCAGCCCGCGGCTGGCCCCGGCGCTGGCGGCGCTGCCCGAGGTGGAGAGCGCCGTCGGCCTCGGCCAGGGCGTCGCGGAGGTCGACGGCGAGGGCCGAGCCCTCACGGTCACCGACCCGGCCGCGCTCGCCCGCTCCTTCGACCTCGGCGACGTCCGGGGAACGCTGGACGGTCTCGGCACGGACGGCATCGCCGTCTCGGCCCCGGAGGCGGACCGGTCCGGGCTCACCCCGGGCAGCACGACCGAACTCGCCTTCACCGACGGCAGCCGGCGCACCTTCACCGTCAAGGCTGTCTACGAGCAGTCCGAACTCGCGGGCGACTACGTCGTCACCCGCGAGGCATGGGCCCCGCACCGCGCCCAGGACTCCGACACGCTCGTCGCCGTGACCTTCGAGGACGGCGTCTCCGCCGACGCCGGACGGGCGGCCGTGGAGAACGTCGCCGCGCAGTACGGCAATCCGGAGGTGCAGACCCGTGAGGAGTACGCCGCGTCCTCGGCGGGCGGCATCGACATGATGCTCACGCTGGTCTACGCGCTGCTCGCGCTCGCCGTCCTGATCGCCCTGCTCGGCATCGCCAACACGCTGACCCTCGCGGTCCACGAGCGCACCCGTGAACTCGGCCTGCTGCGTGCCGTCGGACAGACCCGGGCCCAGCTCAAGGCCATGGTCCGCTGGGAGTCCGTCCTGGTCGCGGCCTTCGGCACGGCCGGCGGGCTCGCCCTCGGCGGCTTCCTCGGCTGGGTGCTGGTCAAGGCGTCCGACGGAGCGAGCGACAGCGCGTTCGCCTTCGCCGTACCGCCGTTGCAGCTCGCGGCCGTCGCCCTGGTCGGCCTCGCGGCGGGCGCCCTGGCCGCCTGGCGTCCGGCTCGGAGGGCGGCCCGTCTGGACGTCCTGCGAGCGATCGCGACGGAGTGACGGACGGGTCGGCAGCGTCGGCGGGGCGATCCCGGATCCGGGATATCGGATTGGGTATATCGGATCCAAGATCCAAGATCCAAGATCTGATATCCGATATCCCCCGGTCCGACGCGCGCAGCGGCCCCGCTCAGCCCGCCAGGGCCGAGCGCGCGACGGCCGGCGTCAGGATCGGTTCCGTCGGCGTGCCGAAGGGGACACCCTCGAGGCTCGTGCCGTGCGCGCCACCGAAGCGGGTGTGGCCGACGAACGGGCCCTCGGTGGTCGCGCCGTGGACGGCGTGCGAACGGGACGGGGCCGTCGCCGCGGGCATCGGCGCCGGAAGGGTGAACCAGACGACCTTCCCGGTCTCGCCGTGCGGGCGGATGCCCCAGCTCTCGCTGACCGCCTCGATGATGGCAAGGCCGCGGCCCGAGGTGGCGAACTCGTCGACGTCGCCGAGGTCCCTGGACCCCGGCCTGACGTCGACATCCGGTATCCGCGGGTCGTGGTCATGGACCGAGACCGTGAGACGGTCGAGGAGCAGCTCGATCTCGACGGTGCACATCTTGTCCGGCTGTGCGTGCCGGTGAACATTGGTCAGCAACTCGGTGACACCGAGCGCCGCATGGTCGATCAACGCATCGAGGTGCCAGTAGCGCAGATGCGCCGATACGATTCTGCGGACCTGACCGATCCGCGACGGCAGGGCCTGGAGCTCCACCGTGCAGTGCCTGCTTGGCTCGCTGATCACGGCTGCGACTCCCCGAAGTAGGTCCGGAAGAAGACGAAGATTCGGATCTGTCATGCGGTACAGCAGGGCGGCGGGCTGGGTCACAGCGTCACCGCCGGTAAACCCTCGGTGAGGTGGTTCCAGCGTGAACCAGCTGTGACCGGCTCGCAACTCGCGGCGATCCGCCGCAGGTCACCGGCGTGTCATCACTCCTTGGCCGCCCGCTTCAGCGCTTCGAGGAAGCGGCCGGGGCCCGACGCGCGGTCCCGGGGCCGGTCCATGGTCAGCCGGTAGCGCGTGCCGTTCACGGTCGCCACCGTCTCGTCCGGCTTGGCGAACCACGGCCGTCCCGCCCGGACCGAGCGCACGGGCGCGCTGTCGATCTCTCTGCCGTAACTGGTCAGCAGAGACAGCCGGCCGTCCTCGATCCGGACCTCGCCGGCTCGTGTCAGCGAGCGAGGCCAGCGCTCGATCCGTACGCCCGTGGCCGTGAACTCGGGCTCCGTCATGTCGCTCCGCCCCCTTCGCGCCGGTTGCTCCGACCAGTGTGCCGGGCAGGCCGCGACTGCACCAGGGGTCCTTCTGCAAGGGACTCCTATGGACCCCCAAAGCGAATGTTTGCGCAGGTGAGGGAGTTATCGTCATCAGTGGGGGCCGATGTGGGGAAGACCGGGAAGAGGCACGCATGAGCACCACGGAGAACACCGCGGCACGCACCGTGGAAGGCGCCGCTACGGGCGCCGCGACGGGCACCGCGCCGCGGGCCGCCGTGACCGTCGACGTCGACCGCAGCGACCCGGCGTACCGTGCGTGGCTCAAGGACGCCGTCCGTAAGGTGCAGGCCGACGCCAACCGCTCCGCCGACACCCACCTGCTGCGCTTCCCGCTCCCCGAGAAGTGGGGCATCGACCTCTACCTCAAGGACGAGTCGACCCACCCCACCGGCAGCCTCAAGCACCGCCTCGCCCGCTCGCTCTTCCTCTACGGCCTGTGCAACGGCTGGATCCGGCCCGGCAAGCCCGTCATCGAGGCGTCCAGCGGCTCGACGGCCGTCTCCGAGGCGTACTTCGCCAAGCTGATCGGGGTGCCCTTCATCGCCGTGATGCCCCGCACCACCAGCCCGGAGAAGTGCCGGCTGATCGAGTTCCACGGCGGGCAGTGCCACTTCGTCGACGACTCGCGCAAGATGTACGAGGAGTCCGCGGCCCTCGCCGAGCGCACCGGCGGGCACTACATGGACCAGTTCACCTACGCGGAGCGGGCCACCGACTGGCGGGGCAACAACAACATCGCCGAATCGATGTACCAGCAGCTGAAGTTGGAGCGCTACCCCGAGCCGACGTGGATCGTCGCCACCGCGGGGACGGGCGGCACCTCGGCGACGATCGCCCGCTATGTGCACTACATGCAGCACGACACCCGTATCTGTGTCGCCGACCCGGAGAACTCCTGCTTCTTCGACGGCTGGACCAACAACGACCCCCTGGCGACCTCCGACTGCGGTTCGCGTATCGAGGGCATCGGCCGGCCCCGTATGGAGCCCAGTTTCGTCCCCGGCGCCATCGACCGGATGATGAAGGTCCCGGACGCCGCCAGCGTGGCCGCCGTCCGTGCGCTGGAGGCGGCGATCGGCCGCAAGGCGGGCGGTTCCACCGGTACGGGACTGTGGAGCGCGCTGAAGATCGTCGCCGAGATGGTCGGACAGGGCCGCACCGGCAGCGTCGTGACCCTCATCTGCGACCCGGGCGACCGGTACCTCGACAAGTACTACTCGGACGCCTGGCTGGCCGAACAGGGCCTGGACATCTCGCCCTACGCCGCCGCTATCGACCGGTTCCTGGAGACGGGAGCCTGGCCGGAGTGAGCCGCCGGTCCAGTCGGCGCATCGCGTCGCGGAAGGACTTCCCGACGCCCGGGCGGGCGAGGCGCATCGCGAGGAGGCAGGGGCCGGCGCCGTCGACCGCCATCGTCCAGCGCACCCGGGTGCCCGTGCCGACGGGCGAGAGGACCCACTCCTCCAGCATGGCCCGCACCCCCGGCGCGTTGGTCTCGTCGATCCGGTACGCGTAGCGGGTGTCCGGGTCGCGGACCAGGACCGTCTCCTGGAACGCGACCCCGCCCCGCAGCCGGACCGCCCGCCCGGCGCCGTCACCGGTCGGGGTCGCGGAGGTGACGGCCGTGAACCACGCGGGCATGCTGCCCAGCTCCACCGCGAGCGAGCGGAAGACGGCGGAGGGCGGGGCCGCCATGTCGGCCGTGAACGCCAGGCGCACGGGCGCGGAGGTGACGAAGTCGAGCTCCACGGGCCTGAGTCGGTGTGCCATGGACGTACCTCCCGAGGCGCGGATCTGGGGTGGCGCACACCCTAGCTGACGTACTGTCAGAATCCCACCGTCAGATGCCCAGCAGTCGGTCCATCGCCCGTCCGAACAACCACCGCCCGGCCAGAGCCAGTACGGGATCGAGTAGGCCCGGCACCCCGCGTACCCGCAGCTCCTCCACCCACACCGCGCGCGTGCCGCCGGACGTCTCGTACACCTCGATCAGGGCCCGGCCGAGCACCACGCGTCCCCGTTTCTCCAGCCGGCACCGCCCGGGCCGTCCCGCCGACGGGGGTTCCCAGCCCACGACCTCCATCGGATCGTCGACGGCGAGCCGCCCCACACCGGTACGGGCCACGAAACGGGTTCCCAGACCCGTGGGCCCGGGGGAGAGCACCCGGGCCCGGGTGAGCGGAACCTGCCGGCCGTGCGCGGCGAAGTCGGTGAGCCGCCGCCACACCTCCTCGACCGGCAGGGCCGAGGAGCGGTCGACACGGAAGAGGCTCACACCTCGTCGCCCTCGCCCTCGTCCTCGCCCGCCACCACCAGGCCCGGAAGGTGCTCCGTCATCTCCTCCCGGATCTGCGGCGACAGCCCCGCGTCCGTCACCAGCGTGTCCACCTCGTCGAGCCGCGCGAAGGAACTCAGCCCCACCGTCCCCCACTTGGTGTGATCCGCGACCACGACCACCCGGCGGGCCGACCGCATCAGGCGCCGGTTCGTCTCCGCCTCGGCGAGATTCGGCGTCGAGAGCCCCGCCTCCACCGAGATCCCGTGCACCCCGAGGAAGAGCACATCGAAGTGGAGCGCGCGGATCGACTGGTCGGCCACCGGCCCCACCAGCGCGTCCGAAGGCGTCCGCACCCCGCCCGTGAGCACCACGGTGGCCGCACCCGGCCGCGGCTCTCCCGAACCCCCGGGGTGCTGGGCCGTGTGGAAGACATCGGCGACCCGTACGGAATTGGTCACCACCGTCAGATCCGGCACGTCCAGCAGATGCCCGGCGAGCGCGAACGTCGTCGTACCGCCCGACAGCGCGATCGCCGAACCGGGCGCCACCATCCGCGCCGCCGTCCGGGCGATCTCCTCCTTCGCGCCCAGCTCGAGCGCGGACTTGGCCTCGAACCCCGGCTCGTGCGAACTCGTCTCGGCCACCGGCACCGCGCCGCCGTGCACCTTCTCGACGACACCCTGGCGGGCCAGCGCGTCCAGGTCCCGGCGGACCGTCATGTCCGAGACGTTGAGCCGCCGTGTCAGCTCATTGACCCGTACACCGCCGCGCCGCCGCACCTCGTCCAGAATGAGGGCGCGCCGCTGCTCCGCGAGGAGATTCTGATGGTCGCTCACCACCGGGGCCGGTCCTTCCGAAGGGAACAGGGGGATGCAGGTCGGATTCCGTGAGAGACCGTGCACGGGCGCACGGCCTTCCGCGATCCTGTTGCCTGCCGTCGAATCCTCCCACCCAGAGAGCGAGACACCGAAGTGTCCCCTGCCACACCTGCCCCGAAGAGCGGAGGCGCGGCGCTCGAACTTCTCGTCCACGGTGTCGGCGGGGCCACGCCGCAGGACATGCTGGGCGACCCGCGGACGGTACGCGTCACGGGCGACACGACCGCCGCCGTCTACCGCCGCACCGACGACGTCGACGCGGAGGACCACCCCGAGCGCTACGCCGAACGGCCCGTCCCCGAGGCGTACTGCTGGTCCAACCTCACCTCCGGCAACGGCGCCCGCGCCCTGTGGCTGCTGCTCCTGCCCTTCATGGTCGCCAATCTCGCTCACTGGATGCGCCCGCCGGCCAAGGGGCGCCCCAGTCTGCTCCGGCTGTACGGGGTGCTCGTGCGGCTCGTGGCCCTCACGCTCACCGTGCTGCTCACCGCCGCCGCGTGCGAGGTCGCGCTCGATCTGACGGCCTGGCAGTGCGCCGGCTCGGCGGCCTGCGCCGAGGACCGCTCCTGGCTCGGCTTCCTCTCGGCCGAACGGGGCGGCTGGTGGTCCCAGCCCGGCCGCCGGCTCGCGCTCGCCGCCGTCGTCCCGGCCGCGCTCGTCGGGCTGCTGTGGTACCTCTCCAACCGGACGTGGAGCGCGTACGAGGCCCAGCGCCCGCCCACCGGGTACGACGACGCTCCCGCCGAGGCCTCCGACACCGAGAACCCCGACACCGAGGCCTCCGACACCGAGAACCCCGACACCGAGAGCGCCGACTCCGAGGAGCTCTGCGAACCCGGCGAACCCCGCCCCGCCCTCGGCCGCCCCGGCTTCTGGTACGGCAGGCGCCTCGTCGCCCGGCTGCGCGCCGCCCACACCGCCGCGGGCTTCCTGACCGTCGCCGCGGCCGTCACCGGCGCCGCCGCCCGACACGACCGGGACGCGCCCGGCGCGCCGCCCGAAGCCTTCGGCTGGGCCCTCGAGTCCGGCTTCGTCGTGCTCGCCGCCGTCGTCCTCTGGGTCGTCTGCCGACGCGGCCGCAGCGAGAAGCGCCTCGACCTGCGGCTCGAACGGGCACTGGTCTCCTGGCTCCCGGGCGCATCCCTCGTCCTGCTCGCCCTCGCCGTCCTGCACGCCGGCTGGTCCCGCCCCGACTGGCGCTCCACCGGCACCCTGCCCGGCGACGCCGCCTTCGGCGTCCTGACCCTGGCCCAGGGCGGCCTCGTCGTCGCGCTCGGCGCGGTCGCCCTGCTCCTGCACCGCCCCCACCGCGACCCCCGCACCGCCCTGTACGGGCTCGGCGGCCCCGCCGTCGCCATGCTCGCCTGCGCCCTGGGCGGCGTGATGTCCGGCGGTGTCGCCCAGCGCGTCGCCGACTGGCTGGACGGACCCGGCACCCCCGGCATGGGGGCGGGCTCGCCCGTCGCCCCGCCCGTGCTGCTGAGCTGGCAGGCCTCCGTCATCCCCGTCCTGCTCCTGATGCTGCTCGCGCCGGCCGTCTTCCTCGCCGTACGGACCGCCCGCGCCGCGCGCCGCCTCGGACCCGTCGTCGAGGCCGAGTACGGCACCGACGACCCGGACCCCGTTCGTACCGGAAGGATCGCCGCCGGGCGGGCCACCGCCGAACTCACCGACGCCGCCCCCGCCCTCGTCGGCATCGTCTCCGGCGCCACCCTGCTGCTCGGCGCCGGCGCCGTGGCCGGCGCCTGGCTCAGCGGCAACGTTCCCGGCCGGGCCTTCGACGGCGCCCACCCCGCGGTCGCGTCCGCCGCCGCCACCGCCCAGTCCCTGGGCTCCTGGATGATCGGCTTCGGCTTCCTGCTCTTCGTCACCTGGGGCCGCCGCGCCTACAAGGACGCCTCCGCCCGCCGCACCATCGGCATCCTCTGGGACGTCGGCACCTTCTGGCCGCGCGCCGCGCACCCCTTCGCCCCGCCCTGCTACGCCGAACGGGCCGTCCCCGACCTCACCTGGCGGATGAGCTCCTGGACCCGGCACACCGGCGGCCGGCTCGTCATCTCCGGCCACTCCCAGGGCAGCGTGCTCGCCGCGGCCGCCGTCTGGCAGCTGCCGCCCCCGACCCGGCGCAGAGTCGCGCTGCTGACCTACGGATCCCCGCTCGAGCGGCTCTACGGGCGCTGGTTCCCCGCCTACTTCGGGCCCGGACCGCTGCGCGCCCTGTACGGCACGGTCCACTGCTGGAGCAACCTCCACCGGGCCACCGACCCGATAGGCGGGCCGGTACGGGTGCCCGCCGAGGGCGACAAGCCGGCCGTCGACCGGGCCGTCCTGCTGGACCCGCTCGTCTACGGCCGCACCCCCGCCCACCCGCTGCCCGAGCCGGTCCTGGGCCACTCCGACTACCAGGCCGACCCGGCGTTCGCCGCCGAACGCTCCGTACTCCTGGACCGGTTGCCGCCCGCTCTGCCCCGCCAGCGCGTCGGCGCGACCGACGACCAGGCGGATCAGGCGGATCAGGGGAGTTCGGGCAGATCCTCCGGGTAGAGCAGGGTCAGGTCGTCCGTGCTCGCCTCGGCGAGCACGGCGACCCGGCCGGCGTGCCGCTCCACCATCGACTCGAACGTCTGGCGCGCGGTACGACCGTTGCCGAACGCCGGGCCCTTCGGAAGCTCGGTGAAGAACTTCCGCAGTGCCTCGTCCGTGCCCGGCGCGAGCCGGTACTCGTGCTCCTCCGCCTGCTGCTCCACGATCCGCAGCAGCTCGTCCGGCACGTAGTCGCTGAAGGTGATGGTCCGTGAGAAACGGGACGCCACACCGGGGTTGACGGTCAGGAAGCGCTGCATCTCGGCCGTGTAGCCCGCGACGATCACCACCACCGCGTCCCGGTGGTCCTCCATCAGCTTCACCAGCGTGTCGATCGCCTCGCGCCCGAAGTCCCGCCCGGAGTCCTCCGGCGACAGCGCGTACGCCTCGTCGACGAACAGCACCCCGCCGCGGGCCCGGTCGAACGCCTCCTGCGTCCGGATCGCGGTCGAGCCGATGTGCTCGCCGACCAGGTCGACGCGGGAGACCTCGACCAGATGCCCGCGCTCCAGGACGCCGAGCGAGGCGAGGATCTCGCCGTACAGCCGGGCCACGGTCGTCTTGCCCGTGCCCGGGTTGCCGGTGAAGACCAGATGGCGGCGCACCGAGGCGGCCTTGAGGCCCGCCTCCTGCCGCCTGCGGCCGACCTCGATCATGTTGGTGAGCGTGCGCACCTCGTGCTTGACGCTCTCCAGGCCCACCAGCGCGTCCAGTTCGCCGAGGACGTCCTTCGAGGAGCGTGCCGTCGGCGCCGGTTCGGGGGGCGCCACGGCCGCGGGCGCCAGGGCCATGGGCGGCGCGGCGGCGGGGGAGCGCGGCGCGGGAACCGTACCGAGCAGGCCTCCGTGCTGCGTCGCCGTCAGTACGGTCCCGGCGTCGGCGGCCGAAGCCGTCCGCACCCCGCTCTCGTCGCTCGTGCAGTCCTCCGCCACGGGTCCCTCGTCGGGGAACTCGTACCCCCCGCGCGCGCAGCGCTCCGTACGGCACGTGCGCAGGGTGGTGCGGCAGCCGTCCATCACATGGAAGCCGTAGCCGCCGCTCCCGGTCACCCGGCAGCCGTGGAACGAGCCCCGCCCCTCCGCGGAGACGTAGAACCCCGCCTCGGCGGGCGAGGTCACCGTGCACCGCTCGATCGTCGGGTCGGCGCCCTTGGTGACGATCACCCCGGTCTGCACGGCGTCGATCGTGCAGCCGCCGAGCGTCCCGCCGCTGCCGTGGTCCCGGAACCAGGCGCCCGTGGACGCCTCCCGGATCCGGCAGTCGTCGAGCTGCGCGGTCGCCCCGTCGCTCACCGACACGGCCGTGTTGCGCACCTGCGAGAGATCGCTGTCGACGACGTCCACGCGCGAGCCGCGGTCGAGGACGAACAGCGCGTCCGGCACGTCGTGCACCCGGCACGCGTCGAGCACGGCGGTCGCCCCGTCGCTGATCCAGACCGCCGGGTAGTCGCCCGTACTGTCGTGGATCTCGCACTGGTTGGCGTCCACCCGGGTGCCGGGGTCCCACACCGAGAGCCCGTTGCGTCCGAAGCGGCGCACGGTCGAGCGGGTCAGCGTCAGCACGGAGCGCGAGCGCAGATCGATCGCGTTCTCGGGGATGTCGTGGATGTCGCAGTCGGAGAGGGTGAGGACCGCGTCCGTGTCGAGCGTGATGCCGTCGGCCGAGGTGCGGTGCACGGAGGAGTCGGTCAGATGGGCGGTGGCGCGGGACGCGATCTGCAGCCCGGCGCCCTTGATCTCGTAGATCTCGCAGCCGATGCCCTCCAGGGCGCTGCCCTCGCCGTTGACGGTGATCCCGGCGCCGGAGGCGTGATGGACCCGGCAGCGTTCCAGACGCGGATGGGCGCCGCCGCGCACCGACACCCCGGACTGGCCCGCGGAAACGATCTCGCACTCCTCGAACACCCCGCCGGCGCCGTCGAGTACGGCGATGCCGACACCCGCCGGATTGTCGACCGTGCAGCGGCGGACGGTCGGCCTGGCCGCGCCGCGCACCTCGATCCCGGCGGCCGAACGCGTCACGATCCGCAGATCGAGCAGCTCCGGGGTGCCGTCCTCGACGAGCAGCGCGGGAGCGGCGGAGTCCTGCCCTTCCACGTGCAGGTCCTGCACGGTCGCCGACGCCCGTACGGTCAGCGGCACGCCGTCCACCGGCGCGATCCGGACCGAACCGACACCGCCCTCGGGCCCCCGCAGGGTGACGGACCGTTGGATGACGAGGTTCTCCCGGTAGGTGCCGGGCGCGACGGTGAGGACGTCACCGTCCCCCGCGGCCTCCAGGGCCGCGGCGAGGGAGGCGTACTCACCCGTGCGGCGCCGCCACCGCGATGTGCCGGTGTGCGTCACCTGGACCGTGCCCTGTGCCATGGGTGTGCTCTGCCCCCGCCTCATGCGTCGCCGCTGATCCGATGCCCCACCGTAGCGCGCGCGACGCCGCGGGGTTGCCCGGTCAGCTGCCCGCGCCCGTACGCCCCCAGTCGGGACCGGCCTTGGCCCAGGCGCGGTCGAGGTGTTCGTACCGCCGGTGTACGAGCCGTCGTACGACCAGCCGCCTGGTCGCCTCGACGAAGACGGCCGCCAGGGACGCCGTGAAGAGCCCGACGATCATCGCGTGGGCGTGCGCCGTCTCGGGCCGCATCGGCGGGGTCACCTGGCGCCCGCCCGGATCGGTCCAGAGCGTGAAGGTGGCTCCGGGCTCGGCGAGCTCCCGCCGCATGGCCACCGTTCCCGTACGCGGCGTGCCGTCCGGCGCCGTCCAGCGTGCCACCACGGCGCGGCGGAGCTGCTGTTCGCCCCCGGACTCGGGGCTCTGGAGGCTCGGCGCCGGGGTCGCGGCGAGCCGCACCACCCGGGCCGTCGTCGGCTGCCGCTGCTCGATCTGGGTCTGGACGGCGCGCTGCAGGGAGGCGTCGGTCCGTGCGCCGGAGATCCAGCCGGCCGCCGGGACGGCGAGCGCGAGCAGCACGACGGCCGTGAGCGCGACCCATGCCTCGATCAGATCCGTGGGCCGGCGCAGGGGATTGTGGCGCCAGCGCCAGACTCCGGTGGCTGCTCGCACGCTCCACACCCCCTCGCTGTCCGTGGTTCTCCCAACGAGTCTGCCCCGGGGGCGGGTTCCCCGCCTGTCGGCGCGGCGAAGTGTGACGCGATCGCGGACCTGTGGCGGACGTGTGGCGGAGCTGTGCGTACCGGTCGGTGAACCTGTCAGTCGAGGATCTTGACCTCGTCGCCGACCCGGATGGTGCCCGTGTGCTCGGGGACGAGGTTCTGGCCGAAGATCAGCCGGCTGCCGTCCTTGCGGTGCCGGGCGAGGGTGCGCAGCGGTTCCTTGCCGCGCTCGGCGGTCCCCTGGTCGGTCGTGGTCACGACGCAGCGCCCGCTGGACTTGGCGACCCGGAAGGTGACCTCGCCGATCGCGAGCCGCGTCCAGCGGTCCTCGGCCCAGGGCGCGGTCCCGTCGACGACCACGTTCGGCCGGAAACGGTTCATCGGCAGCGGGCCCTCGTCGGCGTGATCCCCCTGGGCGATCAGCGAATTGAGGGCGTCGAGCGAGGAGGTGGTGGTCACCAGAAGCGGATAGCCGTCCGCGAAGCTCACCGTCTCACCGGGTAGTGCGTACGCCGGATCGATCGGACGCCGGTGCCCCGGCTCGTCCATGTGGACGAGCCGGACCTCCGCCCGCAGGTATTCGCTGAACCACGCGTCGGCCGCGGGATCGGCCGGGACCGCCTCCACCGGAGTCTCGAAGACCTCCACCCGGATCGTGGACGACGGCCGCGGCACCTCGATCGACAGCGCCGGGCGGCCGGACGCGGACACCCTGATGCCGCCGCCCGGCAGCGATTCGGCCGAGGCCAACGCCATCCGCGGATGACGGCGTTGGGTCACGACCTTGCCCGAAGCGTCCACGACGGTCCAACGGCGGTCACCGGCCAGTCCCCATGGCTGGACCTCCGCCTCGGCGGGCGCGTACCCACGCATCGCCTTGACCGGGTGGACGTGCACGGAACGCAGACGAGGAATCGGCATGACGCCATCCTGCCAGCCGCTCCGCGCACGGAGTAGGTCAGTACCCCTGGCCCTGGTACGGGCGGTTGTAGGGGTCCTGGTACGGAGCCGGTGCCGGGGCGGGCCGTGCGGCCGCCGGGCGCATCGCCTCGTACCCGGTGGCCACCGGACGCTGGGGCTGCGGGTGCTGGACACCGGGGTAGCCGCGCGGACCCGCGGGCTGCTGCGGGATGTACGGCGCCGGAGCGTGCTGCAGCGGCACGGGGGCCATCTGCTGCGACGGCTGCGGGTAGCCGTACGAGCCGCCGCCGCTGTAGGCGGGGGCGGGGCTGGGTGCCGCCGGGAGGGCGGGCAGGGCCGCGGGCAACGCCGGCAGGTAGCTGTTGCCGGTGTCGTACGCGGAAGGCACTCGGATCGGGGCGATCTGAGGCGTGCCCCGCTCCGCGACCAGGGAGTCGTAGATCGGGGTGTCGGGGAACGACGGCGCGGTGTAGTAACCGCCTCCGTAGGTGGAACGGGGGGAGGTCATGGCTCATAAGGTAAGCCCACGATGTGCTGGTTGGGGAGCCCGATTAGAGGGTTGTTTGACGGGTTCTGAGTGACCGTCGATCCACAATGCGAGCGAACGTGACAAAAACGGTCGCCCGGAGAGGCGTCGATCTTGAAAAGGCGAGCTCGGAAGGGGTTACCCACGGGTCGCCCCGGGCACGTCCGCCATGCCCGGCATTAGCTTGACGTAAAGAAATCTTGATGCACCCGAGCCGCGATGGGGGCGAGCATGTCCATGCTTAAAGGAGCCAATGTTCCGGTGCCGGCGCGCAGTGTGCGCGTGGAATTGGGCTGGCGTTCAGGTGCCGGAGTCCCGGACGTGGACGCCTCGGCGCTACTCCTTGTGTCGGGGAAAGTGCGCTCCGACGCGGACTTCGTTTTCTACAACCAGCCCGCGCACGCCTCCGGAGCCGTACGGCACGAGGGGAAGGGCCGGCCCGGAGGCCCCGATGGCCTCGTGACGGACGTCCTCGTGGTGGACCTGGAGCGGGTGGAACCCGCCGTCGAGCGGATCGTCCTCGCGGCCTCGGCCGACGGCGCCGACTTCGGACGCGTCCCCGGTCTGTACGTCCGCGTGACGGACGCGGCCGGCGGGGCGGAACTCGCGCGGTACGACAGCACCGACGCGACCGTCGAGACGGCGTTCCTGCTCGGCGAGCTCTACCGGCGCCAGGGCGCCTGGAAGTTCAGGGCCGTGGGGCAGGGCTACAGCTCGGGACTCGAGGGACTGGCGACGGACTTCGGCATCACGGTGGACGAGCCGCAGCGCCCCGCGGCGCAGGCACGTCCGGCCGCCGTGACCCCGGCGCCCGCGGCCACGGCGGCCGCCGTGGCCCCGGTGCCTCCCGCCGCGCCCGCGCCCGCCCAGCCGGTGCGGCTCACGAAGGTCACCCTGACGAAGGAGTCCCCGACGGTCTCCCTCGCCAAGCAGGGCGGCACCTCCGGCGCCATGCGCGTGAACCTCAACTGGCAGATGCGCAAGCAGTTCACCGGCTGGGCCGCCAAACTCGGCCGCGCCGTCGCCCAGCACGCCGACCTCGACCTCGATCTGTGCGCCCTGTACGAGCTGACCGACGGCCGCAAGGGCGTCGTCCAGGCGCTCGGCAACGCCTTCGGGTCGCTGCACCAGGCCCCGTACATCCATCTGGACGGCGACGACCGCACCGGAGCCAGCGCCTCCGGCGAGAACCTCACCATCAACCTCGACCACAAGGACAAGCTCCGCCGCGTCCTCGTCTTCGTGACCATCTACGAAGGTGCCCGCAGCTTCGCCGACCTGCACGCCACCGTCACCCTCCAGCCGCAGCACGGCGCGGCCGTCGACTTCTCCCTCGACGACTGCACCGTCCCCTCCACCGTCTGCGCGCTCGCCCTCCTCACCCGGGAGAACGGCGACCTCGTCGTCCGGCGCGAGGCCCGCTATCTCGTACCGCAGCGCGGAGTCAGCCCGCAGCGGACCGTCGACCAGGCGTACGGCTGGGGCATGAACTGGACTCCGGGCCGCAAGTGACTCACCGGTCGGGCGCCGCCTCGGGACGGGTGTAGGTCCGCCCCTTCCAGGCGGCGCCCCGGCCCCGGTAGTGCTGCACCGCCGAGTCCACGGTCATGAGGAGATAGAGCAGCGCGGTGAACGGGAGCGTGGGGGCGAGCCAGAGCGGCTGCCGGTAGTAGCGGAGCATCGGGAGGTACGTCCCCGCCATCACCGCCCACGCGAGCCCGCCCGCCCAGCCGGCGACCGCGTCCCCGCCGAACACCCCGGCCGCCAGCGCCACCGGGGGAGCGAGATAGACGACGGCAAGCCCCGCGACCGTCCCGGCGAGGACCAGCGGGTTGTGCCGGAGCTGGGCGTACGCGCTGCGCGACACCATCCGCCACAGATCGGCCAGACGCGGATACGGGCGGACGCTGTCCACCCGCTCGGCCAGCCCCAGCCAGATCCGCCCGCCGGCCCGGCGCACCGCCCGCGCCAGCGACACGTCGTCGATCACGGCCTGCCGGATCACCTCCGGCACCCGGGCCCGCTCGGCCGTCTCCGTCCGCAGCAGCACACAGCCCCCGGCCGCCGCCGTCGCCAAGGGCCGGCGCCGGTTGATCCAGCGGAAGGGATAGAGCTGGGCGAAGAAGTAGACGAAGGCGGGTACGACCAGCCGCTCCCAGAAGCTCGCCACCCGCAGCCGCGCCATCTGGGACACCAGATCCAGATCGGCTCCGACCGCCGCCGCCACGAGGCGGCGCAGACTGTCCGGCTCGTGCGCGATGTCCGCGTCGGTCAGCAGCAGATACTCCGGGCCACGCGTGCGTGCCAGAGCGATGCCGTGCCGCAGCGCCCACAGCTTTCCCGTCCAGCCCGGCTCCGGCTCGCCGGGAGAGGCGACCGTCAGCGGCACGCCGCCGTAGCGCACGGCCAGCTCACCGGCCAGCTTCCCCGTGCCGTCCGTGCTCCCGTCGTCGACGAGCACGATCTCCACCTCGCCCGGATAGTCCTGCGAGAGCAGCGAGGGCAGGCTCAGCGGCAGCACCTCCGCCTCGTCCCGCGCCGGTACGACGACGGCGACCCGGGGCCAGCTCCCGGGCTCCACGCGTGCGTGCGCGGGCGGCAGCCGCTGATCGGTACGCCAGAAGAACCCCTGACCCAGCAGCAGCCACCCCCAGGCGGCCAGCGAACCCACGGCGATCCAGGCAATGGCGCTCATTCGCCGCAGTCTGCCCCAGATCGGCGGCCACGCAAGGGTGGTCGGCTAGGGTGACCGGGTGAAGATCGCGCTCATGGACTCCGGAATCGGCCTGCTCCCGGCAGCGGCCGCGGTTCGCCGACTGCGGCCCGACGCCGATCTGGTCCTCTCCAGCGACCCCGACGGGATGCCCTGGGGCCCGCGGACCACCGAGGACCTCACCGAGCGTGCCTTGGCCGTCGCCCGGGCCGCCGCGGCGCACGAGCCCGACGCGCTGATCGTGGGCTGCAACACCGCCAGCGTGCACGCCCTGCCTGCGCTCCGGGCCGAGCTGGAGCCCCGTATCCCGGTGATCGGCACGGTTCCCGCGATCAAGCCCGCCGCGGCCGACGGCGGCAAGGTCGCCATCTGGGCGACCCCTGCCACCACCGGCAGCCCCTACCAGCGCGGGTTGATCCGCGACTTCGCCGACGGGGCCGAGGTCACCGAGGTGCCCTGCCCCGGGCTCGCCGACGCCGTGGAGCACGCGGACGCGGGCGCCGTGGAGCGTGCCGTGGCGGCCGCCGCGGCCCTCACCCCGCGCGATGTACGGGCCCTGGTGCTCGGCTGCACCCACTACGAGCTGGTCGCCGAGGAGATCCGCGCCGCGGTGCAGGCCGCCGACCTGCCGCCGGTGGTTTTCCACGGCTCTGCCGGGGCAGTCGCCGCACAGGCGCTGCGCCGTATCGGCGCCGAGCCCGCGCCCGCCGCGACCGGTTCCGGCGGCCTGACCGTGCTGCTGAGCGGTCGGACCTCGGAGCTGCCGGCCGCCGCCCTGAGGTATGCCGAAGGGCGACTCCTCCGGGCCGTGGCCCCCGCCCGCTGACGGGTCGCCGATCGGCGTCGACGAGGCGCCGTATGAGCGGAACGTGAGTAGGCTGCTACCCATGAGGGACCATCCCCGCCACCCCCGGCCCTTGGACATGGACGCACCGCTGCCCGAGGTCTGGACCGGCCGTGCCACCAACCGCCTGCAGTGGGTGGCCGCGGCCGCCGGCGCCGCCTGTATGGCCCTGGGCATCACCCTGGCGGTGGAATCACCGTGGACCTCCGGCATCGCGCCGCTCCTGATGGCCGTGATCGGCTGCGTCGCGGCCGGACTGCTGGTGCTGTTCGGCACGCTCGCCTTCGTCCATGTCGAGGTGAAGGTGGACGACCGGGCCATGGAGGTCCGCTGCGGCCACATGGGAGTGCCGCGCCGCCGCATCCTGCTCGCCCACGTGGTCGGCGCCGAGTACCTCCCGAAGGTCACCCCCCGCCAGTGGGGCGGCTGGGGATACCGCTGGCGCCCGGAGAAGGGCAAGGCGGTCATCGTGCGGAGGGGCGAGGCCCTGACCCTGAGGCTCGACGACGGCCGTTCGTTCACGGTCACGGTCGACGACGCCGAGGCGGCTGTCCGTGTCATCCGCGACCGGCTGCGCCCCCCGACCCCGACGGGGCCGACGAGCGCCTGAGCTCCTCGCCTCCACGGCTGGGAGACTGCCGGCTCGGCGACTTCCTGCGGTGCGACTGCCTGCGGTGCGACTGCCTGCGGTGCGACTGCCTGCGGTGCGACTGTCGGCTGCGAGCCTCCCTGCGGTGCGACTGCCGGTCGTGCCTCCGTACGGCTCTGTGGCGTGCGCCGTCAGCCGTCGGGGAGCGAGGGGGCACGGGCCGTCGCCAGGCCCGCCAGGAGGCCGGCGCCCGCGGTCACCGGGGTGAAACTCAGCGCGTTGCCGACCGCGGCGAGGGCGGCGAGCGCGGCGAGCGTCGCGGCGGCGGTGAGGACGACCGCCGTCGTGCGGGGCGAGGACCACAGACCGCACAGCAGCCAGCCGTAGGCCGCGCCCAACAGGACCACCCCCGGCACCCCCTGCTCCGCCGCCTGCTGGAGCGGGGCCGAATGCGGCGTCCCGTCCGCGTACAGCGTCTCCCGGGCCGTCGGGCTGAGCGCGCCGAACCGGTCCGGTCCGATCCCGAGCAGCGGGTTCTCCTTGGTCAGCGCGACCGCGTCCTGCCACAGCAGCACCCGGTGGCGGGTCAGCTGGCCCTCCAGGGAGACCGTGAGCCCCTCGGGAAGCGTCTCCTCCGCCACCGCCCACGAGGCCCCGACGACCAGCCCCGTCGCCAGCGCGAGCCCCGCGAGCCCGAGGAACCGGCGCCGCATCCGTACCGCGGCCAGCGAACAGAGCAGGACGCCGAGCGAGGCGACGAAACCGACCACGGAACCCAGCGCGAGGGCCACGCCCGCCACCACAAGGGCGAGGACCCGCAGCAGGAGCCTGCCCGGCACCGAACCGGCCGCCGAGGCCGCGCAGCAGGCCGCACCGGCGGCGAGTACGAGGAGCGCGGCGGCCGCTCCCGTGTGACCCGGCGGCAGGGAGCCGGCGGGGGAGGCACCCGGGATGCCGGGCCCGGAGGCCAGCACGAGCCCGAGGGCGGCGAGGGAGGCGACCGTGGCGGCGGCGACGGGAAGCAGCGTGCCGGAGATCCGGCCGCAGGCGTAGCCGGCGGCGAGCGCGAGCACGGCGAGAAGGATCCCCTCGGGACGCGCGTCCCGTCCGGTGGCGCTGACGAGCGACCACAGCACGCAGGCACCGAGGACCAGGACACCGGCGACATCCGGCGCCCGGCCACGCTCGCGCACGGCGGCCCCCTCAGCCGCAGGTGCAGCCATCCCCGTCGACCCCCCGATCAGTCTGGCGGACACGGTAACGGGGTGGCCGGGGTTTGTGGAGCGAAAGCGCAGGAACGTTGCGGCAGAAGGGAACACCGCGGCGGAAGTACGCGAAGGTCGCGAAGGGAACAGGGGGATGGCGCGGGCCGGGCTCCTCCCGTCCCAGGCAGGCGCCGTAGACTCCGCAACGTGAGCACCACGATCGCGCCCGTCGACGCCTCCGGCCCCGCCGCCGCCTCCGAGCCCGGCCCGACCGGCCTCCGGCGCCTCGTACGACCCGGCGCGGCCGTGCTGTCCGGGGCCCTGCTCTTCCTGAGCTTCCCGCCCCGCCCGCTGTGGTGGCTCGCGCTGCCCGCCTTCGCACTGCTCGGCTGGACGCTGCGCGGCCGCCGGCTGCGCGCCGGATTCGGCCTCGGGTACCTCGCCGGTCTCGGCTTCCTGCTGCCGCTCCTGATCTGGACCGGCGCCGAGGTCGGCCGGTTCCCGTGGATCGCCCTGTCCGCCGTCGAGGCCCTGTTCATCGCCGCGGCCGGACTCGGGATCGCGGCCGTCTCCCGGCTGCCCGGCTGGCCGGTCCTCGCCGCGGCCGTGTGGATCCTCGCCGAAGCGGCACGCGCGCGTGTCCCGTTCGGCGGCTTCCCCTGGGGCAAGATCGCCTTCGGGCAGGCCGACGGATTCTTCCTCCCCCTGGCGGCCGTCGGCGGCACCCCGGTGCTCGGCTTCGCCGTCGCCCTCTGCGGCTTCGGCCTGTACGAGGTGATCCGCCAGGTCCGCGCCTACCGCGCGACCGGCGTCGTCCCCCGCGGCCCGCTCGCCGCGGCCGCGCTCACGGTGCTCGTCCCGGTCACCGGAGCCCTCGCCGCACTGCCGCTCGTCGACGACTCCGCGGAGGACGGCACGGCGACCGTCGCGGCCGTGCAGGGCAACGTGCCGCGCCTCGGACTCGACTTCAACGAGCAGCGGCGCGCGGTCCTCGACAACCACGCCGCCCGCACCACGGAACTCGCGGAGGACGTCAAGGCGGGCAAGAAGCCGCAGCCCGACTTCGTCCTGTGGCCGGAGAACTCCTCCGACATCGATCCCTACGCCAACCCCGACGCGGCGGACGTCATCGGCAAGGCCGTCGAGAAGATCGGCGTACCGACCGTGATCGGCGCCGTCATCGCGCCGGAGACGGGCAAGCTCCGCAACACCCTCATCGAGTGGGACCCGGACAAGGGCCCCGTCGCCACCTACGACAAGCGGCACGTCCAGCCCTTCGGCGAGTACATCCCGATGCGGCCCTTCGTCCGCGTCTTCAACAGCAACGTCGACCGCGTCAGCCGCGACTTCGGGCCGGGCGACAAGATCGGCGTCTTCGACCTCGCCGGCACCAAGGTCGGCCTCGCCACCTGCTACGAGGCGGCCTTCGACTGGGCCGTACGGGACACCGTCACGCACGGCGCCCAGCTCATCTCCGTACCGAGCAACAACGCGACCTTCGGCCGCAGCGAGATGACCTACCAGCAGCTCGCGATGTCCCGGGTGCGGGCGGTCGAGCACAGCCGGTCCGTCGTCGTACCGGTCACCAGTGGCGTCAGCGCGATCATCAGGCCCGACGGCCGGATCGTGCAGCAGACGGAGATGTTCACCCCGGACGTCCTGGTCGACAAGGTGCCGCTGCGCTCCTCGCTCACCCCGGCGACGCGGATGGGCACCCTGCCCGAGGCGCTGCTGGTGGCGGTGGCGGCGGCCGGGCTCGGCTGGTCGGCGCTGCGGTCCGTGCGGGCCCGCCGGAGCCGCGACGTCTGACGGTTCATGATCGAACTCGTTGGGTCCTTGATCCAAGAGAGTCTAGGGTCGAGCCATGGGTACTCCAGACTTCATCCGCGACCTGCGGGCCAGCGCCGGCCACCAGCTGCTCTTCCTGCCGGGCGTGAGCGCCGTCGTCTTCGACGACCGAGGCCGGGTGCTGCTCGGCCGACGGGCCGACAACGGCATGTGGTCGATCATCGGCGGCATCGTCGAACCCGGCGAGCAGCCCGCGGCCTGTGCCGTCCGCGAGGTGTACGAGGAGACCGCCGTACGCTGCGAGGTCGAGCGCGTCGTGCTCGTCCAGACCCTGCGCAAGCCCGTCGTCTACCCCAACGGCGACCAGTGCCAGTTCATGGACGTCTCCTTCCGCTGCCGCGCCGTCGGCGGCGAGGCCCAGGTCAACGACGAGGAGTCGACCGACGTCGGCTGGTTCGACGTGAACGACCTGCCGCAGATGAAGCGGTTCTCGCACTTCCGGATCGAGCAGGCGCTCGCCGACGAACCCACATGGTTCGACCCCATGCCCACCAGCTGAACTATGGGTCCGGAACACATCGGTTGAGGCTGGGGCGCTTCATACAGTGCGGAGCATGAGCGCCCCCACCACATCAGGTCCCCTGCCGGCCCAGGGCACGGCACCACCCGCCCCGACCCCCGCGCCCGGGTCCGTCCAGCTCGACCTCGCCGGCCGCACCGCGCTCGTCACCGGCGCGGCCGGCGGCATCGGCCGGGCCTGCGCGCTCCGCCTCGCCGCCGCGGGAGCCCGGGTCAGAGCCGTCGACCGGGCGGCCGGCGGCCTTGAGGCACTCGCCGAAGAGGCGACCGGCCTCGCCGGCGCGGTCGAGCCGCAGACCCTGGACCTCACCGACCTGGACGCCGCCGAAGCCGCGGCCGCCGGAGCCGACATCCTCGTCAACAACGCCGGACTGCAGCTCGTCCGCCCCATCGAGGAATTCCCGCCGGACGTCTTCCACACCGTCCTCACCGTCATGCTGGAGGCGCCCTTCCGGCTCATCAGGGGCGCCCTGCCGCACATGTACGCCCAGGGCTGGGGCCGGATCGTCAACCTCTCCTCCGTCCACGGACTGCGCGCCTCCGCCTTCAAGTCCGCCTATGTGGCCGCCAAACACGGTTTGCAGGGGCTCTCCAAGACCGCCGCACTCGAAGGCGCCCCCCACGGGGTCACCTCCAACTGCGTCAACCCCGGCTATGTACGCACCCCCCTGGTCGAACGACAGATCGCCGACCAGGCCGCGGCCCACGCCATCCCCGCGGAGCGGGTCCTGACCGAGGTCCTCCTCAAGGACTCCGCGCTCAAGCGCCTCATCGAGCCGGAGGAGGTCGCCGAGGCCGTGCTCTACCTCTGCACCCCACAGGCCTCCTTCATCACCGGCACCTCCCTGACCCTCGACGGCGGCTGGACCGCGCACTAGCGGTTTTCCACAGGGCCAGGGGCTGTGCGGCGGATCTCGGCCGGGGCCGCGACTTCCCCAGAGCTTCGCCTGGGGGTGCCCCCAGTACGGCACCTCGCTGCATCCCCCAGGCCCTGGGGGCCTGGGGAGACCCCATGCACCAGACGGCCGCGTCCTGTCCGGCCCTGATCCGCCGCACAGCCCCTGGTGCGACCACCCGTACGGCAGGTATCCCTGTGTCCATGTCCGAAGAACAGGTCTCCTACCTGGAACTCCTCGCACGAGGAGCCGCGACGGAGGCATACGACCGGCCCGTGCTGCTCGCCCGTGCGAGCGGCACGGGCCCCGAGGCTCTGGCCGAGCTCGAGCGGGCCAAGCAGCTCGCCCTGCGCGTCCGGGCCGAGCTGGAGGGGCGGCGGCGCCGGGAGGCGGAGCTCTCCGCGCTCTTCGAGACCGCCCACGACCTCGCGGGACTGCGCGACCTCGACGCGGTGCTCCGCGCGATCGTCCAGCGCGCCCGCTCCCTCCTCGGCACCGAGGTCGCCTACCTCAGCCTCAACGACCCGGTCGCGGGGGACACGTACATGCGCGTCACCGAAGGCTCGGTCTCGGCGCGCTTCCAGCAGGTCAGGCTCGGCATGGGGGAGGGCCTCGGCGGACTCGTCGCCCAGACCGCCCGCCCCTACGTCACCGAGAACTACTTCGACGACGCCCGCTTCCAGCACACCGCCACCATCGACTCCGCGGTGGGCGACGAGGGACTCGTCGCCATCCTCGGTGTGCCGCTGACCCTGGGCAGCCAGGTCATCGGCGTGCTGTACGCCGCAGACCGGCGAGCCCGCGTCTTCGAACGGGAGCAGGTCGCACTGCTCGGCTCCTTCGCCGCCCACGCCGCCGTCGCCATCGACACCGCCAACCTGCTCGCCGAGACCCGCTCGGCCCTGGCCGAGTTGGAACGGGCCAACGACATCATCCGCGAACACAGCGGCGTCATCGAACGAGCCTCAGAGGTCCACGACCGGCTCACCGAACTCGTGCTGCGCGGCGGCGGGGTCCCGGACGTCGCCGAGGCAGTGTCCGAGGTCCTGGGCGGACGCGTCGAGTTCATCGAGGACGGACTCGACTCCGCACTCCTCGCCGACGGCCACGCCCTGCGCGAGGGCGACCGCTGGGTCGCCGCCGTCTCGGCCGGCGGCGAGACCTTCGGCGCCCTCGTCCTGCACGGTCAGCCCGAGCTCGACCCCGTCGACCAGCGCACCCTCGAGCGCGCCGCCCTCGTGACCTCCCTGCTGCTGCTAGCCCGCCGCTCGGCCGGAGAGGCCGAACAGCGCGTACGGGGCGAACTGCTCGACGACCTCCTCGACGCCCCCGACCGCGACCGCCGCCGGCTGCGCGAACGCGCCGCCCGCCTCCGTACCGACGTCGACGCGCCCCACGTGGTGCTCGCCGCCCGGATCGACCGGGCCGGGGCCGGTGGCGGCGCCGACCCCGGCGTACGGGAGAGCGCGGACCGGCAGCGGCTGTGGTCGGCCGCCTCGCACCTGGCCGCCACCCGGCGGGGCCTGGCCTCCGCACGCGACGGCGGGACGGTCCTGATGCTCCCGCTCGGCCCGGGGGAGAACGCCGCCGAACTGGCCCGGCAGACCGCCGGACACCTCGGCGGCACGCTGCGCGAACCCGTCACGGTGGGCGCCTCCGCCCCCGTCGAGTCCCCCCTCGCCCGGCCCTCCCAGGTCGCCACCGCGTACGAGGAGGCCCGCCGCTGCCTGGACGCGCTGCGCCTGCTGCGCCGCTCGGGGGAGGGCGCCGCCGCCGAGGACCTGGGCTTCCTCGGGCTGCTGCTCGCCGACACCAGGGACATCGAGGGCTTCGTCGAGCGCACGATCGGCCAGGTCGTCGCGTACGACCTGCGGCGCGGCACGGATCTGGTGCGCACGATGGACGCGTACTTCGCGAGCGGGATGAGCCCCGCCCGTACGAAGGACGATCTCCACGTCCACGTGAACACCGTCGCCCAGCGCATCGAACGGATCGGCAGGCTCCTCGGCCCGGACTGGCAGTCCCCGGCCCGGGCCCTGGAGATCCAGCTGGCCCTGCGCCTGCACGCGATGTCGGCCGCGGTCGCTCGCTGAACACGGCGAAGGCGCCGGTCCCCTTCCGGGGGGCCGGCGCCTTCGCCGTGCGTGCGGGGTGGCGCGGGGCGGTGCGGGATCAGGCGTCGGCGCGCACCGCGGCCGTGGCCTGCGGGGCGTCCTCCTCGACCTCCGACAGATCGCGGTTGCGGGTCTCACGGGCGCAGGCGATGGCGACGATCGTGAGAAGCGCGGCGGCGATCACGTACAGGGCGATCGGCGTCGAGGTGCCGTAGTCGGCGAGCAGCGCGGTCGCGATCAGCGGGGCGGGGGCGCCGGCGGCGACCGAGGAGAACTGCGCGCCGATGGAGGCGCCGGAGTAGCGCATCCGGGTCGCGAACATCTCGGAGAAGAACGCGGCCTGCGGGGCGTACATCGCCCCGTGCAGGACCAGGCCGACGGTCACGGCGAGCAGCAGGGAGCCGAAGTTGCCCGCGTCGATCAGCATGAAGAACGGGAACATCCAGGCACCGACGCCTACCGCACCGATCAGATAGACCGGCCGGCGGCCGATCCGGTCCGACAGCGCGCCCCAGGCCGGGATGACGGCGAAGTGGACGGCGGAGGCGATGAGGACGGCGTTCAAGGCGGTCTGCTTGGACAGGCCCACCTGGGTCGTCGCGTAGACGAGGATGAACGCGGTGATCACGTAGTAGGAGATGTTCTCCGCCATACGGGCGCCCATCGCGATGAGTACATCGCGCCAGTGGTGCTTGAGCACGGCGACCAGCGGCATCTTCTCGACCTGGTCCGCCGCTGCCTTGCGCCGCTCGGCGGCGGCCAGGGCGGCCTTGAACACGGGGGACTCGTCGACCGAGAGCCGGATCCACAGACCGACGATCACCAGCACACCGGAGAGCAGGAACGGTATGCGCCAGCCCCATGACAGGAACGCGGAGTCGGAGAGCAGTGCGGTCAGCGCGGACAGCACACCGGTCGCGAGCAACTGCCCGGCGGGCGCCCCGGTCTGCGGCCACGAGGCCCAGAACCCGCGCCGCTTCGCGTCCCCGTGCTCCGAGACGAGCAGCACGGCCCCGCCCCACTCACCCCCGAGCGCGAACCCCTGCACCAGCCGAAGCGCGGTCAGCAGCACGGGAGCGGCGGCCCCGACGGTCGCGTGCGTCGGCAGCAGCCCGATCGCGAAGGTCGCCCCACCCATCAGCAGCAGACTCAGCACCAGCAGCTTCTTGCGCCCGAGCCGGTCACCGTAGTGCCCGAAGACCAGCGCACCGAGCGGCCGGGCGGCGAACCCGACCGCGTAGGTCAGGAAGGAGAGGAGCGTGCCGACCAGCGGGTCGGACTCGGGGAAGAACAGCTTGTTGAAGACCAGCGCGGCGGCGGATCCGTAGAGGAAGAAGTCGTACCACTCGATGGTGGTGCCGATGAGGCTCGCGGCGACGATGCGCTTGAGGTTCGATTCGGCGGGTGGAGCCGCTGCGGGGGAGGCCATGTGCACCACTTCCAGGCGTTGTACGGGGACGTGTTCGTGTCGCCACACCGTAGAAACACGCTGGTCACCGGCGTATGTGGTGGGACACCATAGTTCTATCCGCCGGAGTGCGCGCGACCACCATGGGGGCGGTACCGGGGTCTCCGTGACGGCTTCGACGAGGCCGCCTGTGCCCGCCTGTGGCGTGCGCCCTTCGGTGGGGGAGGGGGGAACGATCTGGCCATCATCCGGCGGAGGGTGAAGAACGACCGGCTCGACCATGCGGGCTATCTGTAGGTCTTCGCGGCCCACAACGGATCAGCCGGGGCGAAGGCAGACTACCGGCGCCAACGTGACGTCCACGGAGACTGGCATGCGGCCGTGCCGTGCAACCTCTTCAACTGGATGCTCGGCCAGCTCTCTCGCTGCCTACAGGAGCACACGCCCTTCGATGAACTGGTCGCCTTCTCCGCCTCCCGTGCCGGGAGGCGGAGAAGGCGGCGGTGTGATCTCCAACGGTCGAAACCTGTTCTGTCAGTGGCAGGTGGCATGCTCGGCCACCATGAACAAGCAGCAGTTCTGGGAGCTCATCGCGGCAGCCCGCGACCAGGCGATCGTTCCACACGAAAGCGAAGTGGTCGCTCGCGAGGCGACCTCGCTGTTGGCCGACCGGCCGGTCGAGGAGATTGTCGCCGCTGAGCACGTGCTGTGGGACCTGATGGTCGAGTCCTACAGCAATCCACTGTGGGCCGCTGCCTACATCGCCAACGGCGGGTGCTCCGACGACGGCTTCGACTACTTTCGCGGCTGGCTGATCGCTCAGGGCCGCGAGGTCTTCGAGCGCGCAGTCACTGATCCTGACGCCCTCGCGGAACTCCCCATCGTGCGAGCCGCCGCGGCCGGCCGCGTCGACCTTGAGGGGGAGGACATGCTGGGCATCGCCTGGAACGCGCACATCACGGCCACAGGTGATCAGCTTCCCGCGGGCCCACCCACCATCCGCTACTCGCAGCTGGACCCTGCCTGGGCCTTCGACTTCTCTGACTCAGACGAGATGGCTCGCCGCCTGCCGCGTCTGGCTGCTCTCTACCTGGAGTAAGAAGCCGTATCTCAACCGAACATGATCGCTTGGTTCCTGCTGGTCAGGCATAGTCTCGGTCGGGGTGAGGGAGACATCCGGCGTTCTGCTTCCGCTTGTTCGTCGAGGGGTGCGCGATGGCGTCGATGCTGGGGTTGCTGGAAGCGCGGGAAGCGTCTGCCCGCGAGCGGGTAGAGGCCCTGCGGGAGGAGGCCGCCCGTGCGGCTGCGGCCTTGGAAGGTGGTGAGATCGAGCTGGACCGGCGGGTGATCGCACGCGAAGAGCTCGTCGACGCCCTGGCCGCATCCGCCGCCGAGACCACTGCCGCGACGGAGGCCGAAGGTGAGGGAGGAACGGTGCCCGCCCCCGTTCCCGCGCCTGCGTCCGCGTCGGTTCCGGGGGCTGTGGTGCCGCCTTGGCGGGAGGGGCTGGAGACGTCGGTGCTCTCGCCGGACAATCAGCGGATCTTGAATGTGGTGCAGGACCGGCCGGGTCTGGAACCCCTGCGGGCCAAGGACATCGCGGCCGTGATGGGCATCGACGCAGCGGTAGCAGCGAAGGTTGAGGGCGTGCGCTCGAAGGCGAAACGCCTGGCCGAGCGGGGCTGGTTGCTCCAGGAGGCGTCGGGGGCGTTCAGTGCTGGCCGGCGGCTCGTGGCCGGGCCAGGCGGCGGCCCATCCGCGTGATCATCGAGAACAGGATCACCGCCTCGCTGGTCGCGGGCAACGTCTCGTAGTCACGGCACAGACGCCGCGAGTGCATCAGCCAGCTCAGGGTGCGCTCGACCACCCACCGCCTCGGCAGCACCACGAACCCCTTCGTATCGTCGGTCCGTTTGACGACTTCCACGGTCAGGGCGAGCTTCTCGCGGGCCCAGTCGATGAGGGCTCCGGTGTAGCCGCCGTCGGCCCAGACTAGGCAGATGTCCCGGTGCAGTTCGCGCAGCCGGGTCAGCAGGCCGGTGGCCGCTTCGCGGTCGCCCACGTTCGCGGCGGTCACGGCCACGACCAGCAGCAGGCCCAGGCAGTCGGTCACGATGTGCCGCTTCCGCCCATTGACCAGCTTCCCGCCGTCGAAGCCGCGTGAGGCGGCCGGCACCGTCGCGGCGGCCTTCACCGACTGCGCGTCGATGATCCCCGCCGTCGGTTCCGCCTCGCGCCCCTCGCGCTCCCGCAGCCAGCCGCGCAGCCGGTCATGGAACTCCGCGACCAGCCCGTTCTCGCGCCAGCGGCGGAAGAAGTCATAGACCCGGGCCCAGCGGGGGAAGTCCGCGGGCATCGACCGCCAAGAGATCCCGCCCGCGACCAGGTAGCGGATCGCGTCCAGCATCTGGCGGTGGCAGTAGCCCTCGGGCTGCCCGCCCCGGCCCTCCAGCCAGTGACAACAGGGCCTCCTGGTACTGCTCGGTCAGATTCGCATCCCCGAGCTACCGAGAGGCCCTGCCCTCATGCGCATACAGCCGGAAGATCACCCCATCAGGAACCCTGTTCGATCAGAACCGTCCTCGTGATCGATAGGACGGCTTCTCAAGTCGGTCTGGCTGTCCCAGTCACGCAGGAAGACAGTCTCGGTGGAGCTCAGACGGAAGCACGTTGGAAGGCCCAGCACAGGACCTCTTCTGGCAATACTCTTGGGCTGGCCAGAGGCGGAGAGAGTACGGAGGTGCCGGTGTCGTCTATCGCTCTTTGCTATCCCTGGAGACACTTCCAGGATCCGGAATGGGTCAGGCTGTCCCTGCTCATGTGGGACAAGATCGCGCGTCTACGTCCCGAAGGACCGCGGGACCTCGATTCCCTGTCGGTTCGGCAAATCTGCAACGAGACCGATTTCCTTGTTGACATCGTACCCAGCGTGACCGACTTGGCGACGGTCACCGATGTCTTCTCTGAAGCTATCAGTGTGCACAGGAAGGAACTTGTGGACCGATACGGCCGACATGCACGGATCGACGACGATGAACGTTGGGCAATGGCTCCCAGCAACGTATTGGTTGTGGGGTCGGCTCGACACGATCTACACGCTGGCCCCAACGACCCACTGATTAGCTGGGAACTCGGCGAGTTGCTCGTGTCGTCAGACTTGGCTGACGACTTTCGACGAAACCAGCGTGGCGATCGCTGCTCGATTGGCGTTCGCCGCCAACTCGGCTCTGTCTACCTTGCTGCGTTGACTGACGCGATCGCTCGCCACAACATGCTCTCGCCCGTCACCGATGACGCCCGCATGCACCGCGCTATGGGTGCGTTGGACCGCTTGCCCCAGATGCTGCTCAGCGACGAGGACCCAGCGATTGGACTCGAGAACGCTGATAGCGCCTACCTGCACGTCGCTCTGCAAGCGGTCATTTATCCTCGGCAGTTGATGGACATTCCTCTGGCGAAGCTGATCAACTTCCGGGAACGCTATCGGGCCGAGCTTACCGCTTTCCGTCAGCACATCGCCGATCTCTCCAGCGAACTGCAAATCATTGCCTCAGTCGAGAACTTAGTGGTTACGCAGGCTCACCTGGAGTCCCTGTACGAACGAGTCACCAAGCCGCAGCTCGAAGAACTCCGCAGGGCATTGCGAGGGATGGGTATCGAGTCGACCACTGGGGCGATGGACCTGAAGATTGACATCAACGCTGCTGCCGGCACGATTGTTGGAGGGGTGGCTGCCGCAGGAGGACAGTTTACCGTTGCCAGTGCGGCAGTGGCCATCACTGTCCTGCCGTACGTTGCCAGTAGATTCCAGATACGCCGTCAAAGCATCGCGTCCTCTCCAGTGGCCTTCCTCCTCGCCGCCAACCGCGAACTCACCCATAAGTCACTGCTTCACACACGATCAGGCCGGTGGCGTTGGTGCTAGCGCCCCCGGACGTCGCTTGCCGCTTTGTGCACCCGGCGAAGCTGGTCTTCGAGGTTGGTGGCGGTGGTGGCGGCCTCACTGATGACACGGGCGACAGCGGTGGCGTCGTCGCGGGCCATCCGGTCGGTGGCGGCTGAGGTTTGCAGCAGGATCTGGGGCAGATGTTGCGCAAGGTTGTGGAGGTCGTGCAGGAGGAGGCCGCCCTGCGGGGGTCGTCGATTTCGGCCTTGCCGCTGTAAAGGTCCTCTGACAGTTGGCGCAGGGTCTTGGCCGCGTCGCGGGAGAGGGAGCTGGGGTCGTACGGCACCCGACCAGGCACCCTGTTCGATCAGAACCGTCCTCGTGATCGATAGAAATACGGCTTCTAAGACGTCGTTTCCTTTGGTGTCCGACGGTCGTTGACGGTGCGTGGACCGTCTTGTTGAGCAGTTGGTTCCGGAGGATCTGTGGGAGCTGTTTCGGCGGGTGGTGCCGCCGACGGTGGTGCATCGGCCGCAGGGTGGGGGACGTCGGCGGGCCGGGGATCGTGAGGTGCTGGCCGCGATTGTGTTCGTGGCGACGTCGGGCTGCACCTGGCGGCAGCTTCCGCCGGTCTTCGGGGCTTGCTGGCAAACGGTGTACAAGCGGTTCGCGCGTTGGAGCCGCGAGCGTGTGTGGGCCCGTCTCTACCGGGTCATCCTGGACGAGCTCGGCTCACGCGGGCAGCTCGACTGGTCCAGGTGCGCGATCGACTCGGTGAGCATCCGAGCCCTCAAAGGGGGCATCTGACGGGACCGAATCCGACCGATCGCGGCAAGAAGGGATCGAAGATCCATCTGATCTGCGACCGCACCGGCCTGCCGATCTCACTCGCGATCTCGGGCGCCAACCTGCACGACAGCCAGGCCCTGGAGCCCCTGGTTCGCGGCATCCCACTGATCCGCTCACGCCGTGGACCACGTCGACGCCGCCCCGCCAAACTGCACGGCGACAAGGGCTACGACTACGACCATCTGCGCCGATGGCTGCGCGAGCGCGGCATCGTGCCGCGGATCGCCCTCCGCGGCGTCGAGTCCTCCCAACGCCTGGGCAGCCATCGCTGGGTCGTGGAACGCACGATGTCCTGGCTTGCCGGCTGCCGTCGCCTGCACCGGCGATACGAGCGCAAGGCCGAGCACTTCCTCGCCTTCGCGGGCATTTCCGCGGCCCTCATCTGCCACCGCCGTCTCGTCCGTGCGGACGCGCAAAACCGGTCAGCGTGAGCTTGCTCCAACGCTGAACGCCCAGACCCGGAGGGGAACCACCTCCGACTCTGCCGCGCCCGCCTCACTGTCGGCCAGGAACCTCTCGATGACTGGCCCGAGGCCGTCAGAAAGTGCGTAGGCGCCGTCGAACGGCAACGCATCCGCCGGAACCGATCCCGTCGAGCACCGAAGCTGCCCGGCCTGCTCGTCGTGCCACACGTAGAACGTCGCCACCCCGGGAAAGCCCAGCTCGCGGATACGGACCTGGATGGCTGACGCTGTCCTCTCGAAGGCGGCCACCACCGTGGAGACGGACAACGACCTCCTGTCCTCGTCCTCTGCACTCACCCACCAGGTGTTGGTCTCCCACTCCACCCGACGGTCAGCCGGCTCCAGTACCAGAGGCTCGTACGCCACCTCGGCGATCCACGTCAACAGCACCACAGCAGTATCCCCGCATAGCCCATGGCCCCAGAAACCGCCATAAGAAACGACGTCTAACTGATCGTTTCAGAATGAGTTGAGCTGCGGGTCTTGCACTTGCCGATCTTGGTCGGCAGGGTGTCCGGGTGCGTGCTGATCTTGTTCCTGACGACCTGTGGGAGCGGGTGGCCCCGCTGCTGCCGCCCGCCCCCGAACGGCGCCGCCGGCATCCCGGGCGGCTTCGCGTTCCGGACCGGGCGGCTCTCGCGGGCATCATGTACGTTCTGCGGACCGGCGTCGCCTGGCGCGACGTCCCGGCCGAGACCGTGGGCTGTTCAGGGGTGACGGCCTGGCGCCGGTTGCGGGACTGGACCGAGGCCGGCGTCTGGCCACGCCTGCACGCCGCCCTGCTGACCGAACTGCGCCGCGCCGACTTGCTGGACCTGGACGACTGCTCCGTGGACGGATCACATGTCCGGGCCCTCAAAGGGGGGATCACGTCGGCCCCTCGCCCGTCGACCGTGCCCGCCCCGGTTCCAAGCATCACCTGATCGTCGACCGGCACGGAACCCCGCTTGCCGTCACGCTCACCGGCGGCAACCGGCACGACGTCACCCAGCTCCTGCCGCTGCTCGACGCCGTCCCGTCGATCCGGGGCAGGCGGGGACGTCCACGCCGCAAGCCCCGGCGCCTGTATGCCGACCGGGGCTACGACTTCGACAAGTACCGCCGCCTGCTGTGGAAGCGCGGCATCAAACCGCTGATCGCCCGACGCGGCGTCGCTCACGGCTCCGGACTGGGCAAGGTGCGCTGGGTCGTCGAGCGCACCTTCGCCTGGCTGCACCAGTTCAAACGACTCCGCACCCGCTACGAACGACGCACTGACATCCACCAGGGCCTGCTCGACCTGGCCTGCAGCCTCATATGCCTGCGCCGACTCCCACGAACGGCCAATTGCTCGGTCAGTAGCGGAGGTGGGCTTCAGCCCCATTGATACGCACCATGCAGTCCTTGAAGAGCTGCAACGGAGTCTGCTGGCCGTCAACCGGAGCCAGTGTGAGCCCCAAATCCTGCAACGGCTTGGCCAGGGAGACGAACCTGAGCCCATCCGGGTCCGGGCCCCTGTAGGTCGCCCATGCCTCGAACAACGGCCTCACGCTCTCCCAGCCAGGTCCCGGGGTGAAGCGCGCCAGGAAGAACGGCTGATCACAGCCGTACTCACTGAGCTCACCGACCAGGACGTCTCCCTGCAAGAGCTGCCACCGCGTCATCTGGTGTCCCCGTCCCCCACCGCCCAGTCGAGTTCGCATCATCGCAGCGCCTAACTCTCTGGCCAAGCGCTTCATTCTGAAACGATCAGTAAGCCGCGGCCGGAGCCACACCTATTGAGAAGCGCTACGGGCAATCGCTGTTCGAATACCGCAGCCAGTGCCTTGACGAGTTGGCACCATGAGGTGTCTTCGAAAGAGGGTGAGCCTCCAGCAGTTCCTCGATCCGCTCCGCCAGTAGTTTCCGCTGGTCAAGCACGGCAGCAAGCGAAGTGGCGAGGCTCGGGACGATCGGCGCGGCTGCCTCACCCTGGACCGGTGACGGTGTGCCGGTCCAGGGGGCGCCGAAGATCTCCTCGACCAGCCCGGTATCCCGCGGTGCTTTCGGCCACAGCAGAGTGAACAGCCGGTCACGGCTACTACGGTGCCGAACGGACCGTCTGACACCCCTCTTCGCCGGCCTTTCGATGCCGCTCGCGCTCCTTCGTCGGCCCTCGGCACCCCGCGGGCTTACGCAAAGTGGGACCATCCCCGCGGGTGCGGGGAGCGGACATGTGGGGCAGTATGGCCCATGGGTGTCAGTGTAAAGCGATCATCTTACGGCCACGGTTTCGCTGGTTCCTCGCTTGTACCGACAGATCCGGAAGAGATCTTGTCCGGTCTCGCCATATAGGCATCCTGCGCCAGGACTTGCCTGAATTGATCTGGCATGACGGGTGTGGGGGAGGGTCGATCCGGCCTTCGGAGCATGCTTGGTGGGCCGGTTCTGACGCTTTGGGCCAAGCACGATCGGGACTGCGACGGGTGGGCGCCGTTGTGGCAGCACTTGGAGGACAGTGCTGCGCTGGCCGGTCTGTTGTGGGATCGGTGGCTTCCCGGAGGTGTGCGCAGATTGATCGGTGCGGCGCTTCCTGGTGATGAGGCCGACGGTCGGCGGCTGGCGGGCGTGCGAGGACGGTGCCCACGAGGCCGTACCTAGAGGGGGCGAGGAAGGTCATGAACGGCCAGCTGGGTCCCGCGGGGCAGCTTGCGGCGTACTTCCGCAGGGCGTCGAGGAATCTGGCGATCGACATGCTGCGGGCCCAAGCGCGGCTGGACCCGTTGGACGACACCGGGCTCGTCGTGGCGGTCTCCTGCCAGCGGCGGGCTGCCGACGACTTCGATCCGCTGGAGGAGCTGGTCGTACCCACGATCGACGCCATGCCGCTGAGCCCGGCCCCGGAAGGTGGTGCAGCTGTAGAGTCAGGGCCTGAACGACACGCAGATCTCCAGGGTCCTGGGAATAGGAACGGACCGCGTTCACCAGGACCGGTACACGGCTGGCTTCGTTGCTGAGTGACGAGAGCGCCTGTAGCCCAGGGGCGAGAGCACCCTGTTCCACGGGAGAGTGATGTCGCTGAGTTTTGGTTCTGGCTCAACTTCTGTGGTGCGTCAACGCCGCGTGACTGTTGCTGCCGGATCGCGAGGTCGCGAATGATCTCGGCGGAGGAGGACGGCGAGGCGGTCTGGATCGCGCGACGCGCAGGTCTGCTGGAGCCGAGCACCCGGGCTGCGCAGGGTCATCGAATAGGTGCCCCGGGATTGCGGCGCGCGGACCCGTTTGCCAGCACAGCACAACGGCCCCGCCGGTGGTTGCGGGGCCGCAGCAACTGGAGCCCGGCGCTGCTAGTCCTTGTCGAAGTAGCTGCTGGTGCAGAACCCGTACCGGGTGCTGTTGTACAGGTAGTCCATGCAGGCGCGCATGTAGTAGTTGATGTTGTTGGCCTCCAAGGACCTGTAACCCGTAGTCTTGGAACAGGCGGTCCAGGTCGAATTGTTCGAGGACCGCTCCACCCAGACGCGCATCGACGCGCCCGACAGGTAGCCTTGCGTGATCAGGGCGTGAGACCAGTCGCTTATGCGCTCGTTCTTCAACTCCAGCTTGATGCTGGTCGAGCCCCCGTCGGTGGGCGTGTAGACCGGTCCGACACTGCGGACGGTGGCGTACACCCCTACGTGGGCGCCGTCGCAGGTCAGTGCCTGGGCGGGTGTTGCGGTGAGCGTGACGAGCGGAACTGCGAGGGCCGTCGAGGTGGCGATGCTGACGATGCGGCGCATGGACATATCAGACCTGGTGCCTTCCGCTGGTTGATGGTGCGCCAGATCCTCTGGCAGTCAAATGACGCCAGTCAAGGTGCTGGACACATGCTGTGCACAAATCCGAAGGAATTATGGAGACTTGAGGCCGGTCCTGCCATGCACCACTGCTGACATGACCCGCAGCACGTCGGCCAAAGGGAGAATCTGTGAGGATTCTCGTCGATGAGGCAACCGGCGACCGCCGTCGCTGTGACAACACAGTCGGCCGACTGCTCGCCGCTGCCACTGATGTGTCTCTCGGGCCTGGATCAACTTTTTTGTTGGAGTGACGGCAGTGTGCCAACTCGTGACTTCGCCGCCTGGATGGACCACCTCACCCGCTACCCGTCCCTCCCGCTCACCGACCTGGCCTTGTTTGCGAGTTGCGAGAGCGCTTGTAGCTCAGCGTGGATAGCGCCCTCTTCCATGGGAGAGTGATGTCGCTGAGGGTTCTGGTCCAACTTCTGTGGTGTGCCTACTCCCTGTGACTGTTGGTCTTGCCGGGAGGTCTCGCGAGATCCTCTGGAAACTGCCGGTGCTGACCGCGTTCGGGCTGATGGTTCTGGGCTGTGCGCGAGGTACTGCTCCGGCTGGAAGAGCTGCTCTTCCTGGCGGATCCGGGGATCAGAGTGGTGTCCGTGCAGGACGATGGCGAGGTGATCCGAGTCGGTGTCAGATGCCGGACGGCCGGGGCTCGGCGCCCGGGTTGTGGAAGCTGGTCCAGGCGGGTGCACGGCTCTTACCTGCGGTTTTCCGCTGACCTTCCTGTGGCAGGACGGTCTCCGACCGGTTCCACCTTTGGCGCAACCTCGGCGAAGCGGCCGAGCGGTGCGTCTCCCGCCGCCGCTCGTGCCTCCGCGCGACCTTCGCCGAGTCGGTGCCGGAGAAGGCTCCGGCTCCGGCACCGGCCGAGAGCGGGTCGCCATGGCCCATCGGGCACCGGTTCTCCGACCGCACCCGCGCCAAGCACGCCGCTGTCCACGCGCTGCTGGCCGCCGACCGCAGCCGGCGCTCGATTCAGCGACAGCTCGGCATGACCTACCGCACCGTCCAACGGCTGGCCGACGCCGCGAGGCCGGAAGACGTGTTCCAGAGGCAGTGGCAGAACCGCAGGACCAAGCTCGACGACTTCAAGCCCTCCCTGCACGAGCGATGGGCCGAGGGTTGCACGAACGCCTGGACCCTCTGGGAAGAGGTCAAGACGCACGGCTACACCGGCGGCTACGGAGCCGTCCGCGCCTAGCTCCAGCCGTTTCGCGCATCCCCGACCGCACCGGCAGCCCGTCCGCCGTCCCCACGCACGATCGCCAGCTGGATCCTGACTCACCCCGACACCCTGCCGGAGAGCGAACGCCTGAAGCTCAAGGCTGTCCTCGCCGGCTGCCCCGAACTGGATGCCCTCAGCGGGCACGTCCGCGCGTTCGGGAAGATGCTCACCCAGCTCCAGGGTGGTGACCAGCTCCCGCAGTGGATCAAGGCGGTCCGCGCCGACGGCCTGCCGAGCCTCCACGCCTTCGTCAACGGCCTCGAACGGGATCTCTCCGCCGTCACCGCCGGCCTCGCGCTGCCCTGGAGCTCCGGCGTCGTCGAAGGCCACGTCAACCGGATCAAAATGATCAAGCGCCAAATGTACGGCCGGGCCGGTTTCAGCCTGCTGCGGAAGCGAGTCCTCCTTGCCTGACCGCAGCTCTATCGCTCAACGAGCGGGTCCGTTCAGCTCATCGCGAGCGGCACGGGCTGCAGGCCCAGCTTGCTCCGGCATGAGTCGACGGCCCTCGTGACCCAGGCGGTCACGGCGTCACGATCTGCCGCGATCGCGTGAAGCTCATGCGCCTTCTCCTGGGCTTCGACCATCCACGGGGCCAGCGGGTCCTCTCGAAGGACTCGTTCGAAGTGATCGCGGGCCGTGGCCGGGTCCCCAACCAGGGCGGCTGCGATCCCGGAGTCAAAGCTGTCCCAGAAGAATCCCCGGCGCACCGGCCTGGACGTCAGGTATCGGGCGACGTCCGGCAGAGCCGGAAACTTCTCCCTCAAGGCGGTCACGTTCGCAGCCGCCTGCCGACCGAGTTCGAGTGCCAGCGGCGTGAACTGGTCCTCGGTGCGAAACAGCTCGGAGCCGACCCGGACTGCGTCCACGTGGAACGCCAGGTGGTCCACGTCGTGCCACAGCCACATCGCACCGACGTACAGACCGCTGCCAGCAATCCGCGGCGGGGTGAACTCCACAACCCCGAGCCACCAGCCGTGATCATCAATCCACAGCCGCGACCGCCCGCGCTGGGCCAGGCCAAGCGGCTTAAGGGACTCCCGTGCCGCCGAGGTGATGATCCGGAGGACCGGACTGCGATCTGCCATGACCGGCATTATCGACCGTCCCACCGACACCCCTGTCGGTCGTGGTGGCACGTCACCATACACAGAGGCCTTCAACAACACTGAGCGTCACCGCTCCACAAATGTTGGACCAGAACCTGAGTTCTGAGAGCACCTGGATGCTTGTTTCGTGACCGTGGTTGTGCTCTGCACGACGAGGGGGCCAGGGTGCTGCGGCTGCCGACCATCCGGAAACAGTCCCCCGAACTCGTCGAGACCGCCGGCCGAGAGTAGATGTCCTGCCTCGGCTTCCTCTCCGAGCTCCTGCTGGCTGAGTGCGATACCGGGCCCGGCGCCGCTCCGAACGTCGGATCAAGGCCGCGGGCTTCCCCCGCAAGCCGGGCAAGCTCCACGGCGACAAGGGTTACGACTACCCCCACCTGCGGCGATGGTTACGCCAGCGTCGCATCACCCATCGCATCGCCCGCAAGGGTGTCGAGTCCTCGCAGCGGCTGGGCCGCCATCGCTGGACTATCGAACGCACCATGGCCTGGCTCGCCGGCTGCCGACGCCTCCACCGGCGCTACGAACGCAAAGCCGACCACTTCCTCGCCTTCACCAGCATCGCCTGCACCCTCATCTGCTACCGCAGGCTCGAGACGACTCCAGGCGTTGTGAAAGCTGCGCCATGATGGTCCGCGTGAGCGAAGAGACTGTGTTTGAGGCCGTATCACGCCTGTACCAAGAGTTCATGGAATCGCCGTTTCCTCCCAGACTGGCTGGAGCGGACCGGGCCGGCTTCGACCTGGTGATGCTGGACTCGGACACCGCAGGCTGTGTTTTCACGTGGATCAAGAACGGCGGCGAGCTCGAAGCGCGGGGTCGAAGCATTCTGCTTCGCTGCATCGCCCGCCTAGACCGGGTCGTACCTGTACTCGGCGAAGCGGACGCCCCTGAGTACTGGCACCGCCTGCGCGAGATGGCTCAACTTGTCGCGGATTCCCCACACGTAGCCACCAAATGAGATGACCTCTAAGGGCGGTGCTGGGAACGGTCCTGTGGGCCCAGCCCGTCCTCGCGCACCCGCAGGGCCAGGTCGATCTTCGTGTACGTCGGGCGACCGGCCCGCTGGTACTTCTCCTTGACCCGGTCCAGGTAGTACTTGGCGGTGTTCGGACTGACGCCCGCCCGCCGCGCGGTGGCCTTGAGGGTGAGCCCGGAGGCGTAGTCGAGCAGGACCTGGAGCTCGCGCGGCGCCAGCTGCGGCCGGGCCGGGCCGGTGTCGTGCGCCCAGGCGAAGGCCAGCTCGACGGAGTGCGCCGTACCGCCCCCGGCCACCGTCTCCACGGCGCCCACCAGCGTCTCCAGGGAGTGGTCCTTGGTGAGGTAGCCGTCCGCCCCGGCCGCCACCGTCCCGACGATCCGGGCCCGGTCCGCGACCGTACTGATCACCAGCACCCGGCTGCCCGCCGCACACAGCCGTCGGACGTTCTCCTCGGGGACGGAGCCGTCGCGCAGCACCAGGTCGAGCAGCACCACGTCGGCGGGCCGGCCGCCCACCGTGAGCAGCTCGTCCACCGTCTCCACCGCGGCCAGCAGCCGTAACCGCTCCACCCCGGCCAGCCAGGAGCGCAGGCCCTCGCGCAGCATCCGGTCGTCGTCCACCACGGCCACGGTGATCACGTGGGCCACCGCAGCTGCATGCTGGTGCCCTCGCCGGGAGGGCTGTCGACCTCGGACTGTCCGGTCGCGGCGTGACACCGTACGTTGTTCAGGGCCTCGGACACGGCGACCACACGGCCGGCGGCGATGGTGGTCAGCGTGGTCAGCACGGTGTCGTGCAGGGTCCGGTGGTGCGCGATCCGCTCCGCCTGCCGGGCCCGCGCGGCCTCGGCGGTCAGCGCCCGCTCCTTGGCCTCGTCCAGCTGGGTGCCCTGGCGGGGCAGGTACCACCAGAAGACCCTGGCCATCACGGCCGAAGAGACCACCGAGTTGAGGTGCCAGACGGGCGCGGACCCCGGAGCCGCCTCCGGCCCGATCACCCACAGGTACGCGGCCAGCGTGGTGCCGAGCAGGAGCAGTGCGGCCCCCACGGCCGGTCGCGGCGCCAGAGCGACGCCCGCCGCCGCGCTCACCGACCCGCCCAGCAGGAACAGCCGTCCGTACACGGCCACTTCGGTGCCCCCGGGCACCCAGCCGCCGCCCGACCGCGCACCGGTCCCCAGGCACACAAGGAGCGGCACCGAGCACCCGGTCACCAGCACGTCGGCCCACACCCAGCGCCGGTCGAAGCAGCCCCGTGCGTACGCGTTCCCGTACAGCCACGCACTGGACGCGAGGATTCCGCCGAACACGGCCCAGGGAGGATCTCGCCCGGCGGCGCCTTCCGCAGCACGGCCGCGAAGCGGGCCGTCAGGTGGCCGGCCCGATACAGGCCGGTCGCCAGCATCATGAACCGCTGGGCACGCTGCAGACCCGAGCCCACCCTCACCACAGCCTCCGCAGTGAACACACCCCCCTGAAAGGGTGGGTACCGGAGGCTCAGTGGATCTCGGTAGCTTCTCCGGCGTCAAGCTCGTCCCCGGTCAGTTGTTTTCAGTCAGGAGAGAACGTGGCGCAAAAATTCCGCCGGTTCGGCAGCGGGGTCATAGCCGCTCTCACAGCGTTGTTCGTCATGCTGTTGCCCGCGTCCGCGCAGGCCGCCGAGAACCCGACGATCCGCTACAGCACCACCCCGTACTACGCGCCCATCTACGAGGTGCGGGCCGGGTACAGCTGGAAGTGCCTCGACATCCGGGGCGAGTCCACCAGCGTCGGTGCCATCATCCAGACGTTCGACTGCAAGGGCGCGCTGCACCAGCGCTTCACCTTCCACAGCGTGGGCAACGGCAACTTCGTGATCGGCACCTGGGGCGGCGCGCGCTGCCTCGGCCTCAAGAGCGGCGGCGCCTACAGCGGTACTTACCTCATCCAGACGGACGGCTGGAACTGCGCCACCTTCACGTGGGTCTTCCAGGGCGGTGAGAAGGGCGACCACTGGGAGTTCCAGGAGCTGGGCTCCGGGCAGTGCCTGCACGACACCGGCCGCCGCTCGCCCGTGACCCTCGGCGCCTGCAACGTCTCCGGTGTGCCCTGGCCCACCATCTGGGTGCCGCGCTTCGACAGGTACTGGAACTACGACCAGATCGCCTAGCAGCTCAGCGCAAAGCCGCTGAACCGCGGTGCGGAGGCCGTCGAAGGCAAGTCCTACGACGGCCTCCGCCAGCCGTTGGGCGTCCCCGCGGGACTCCGGGTGCGGGTGGTACCACTCCACCAGCGGCCGAAGTCGGAGGCGTAACTGAAGTCCCCCACCGCCTGCTGCTGGACGCTCAGGACACGGGGGTGACGCAGGAGACAGCTGAGGCGTTGTTGACGCGAGCAGATACGAGAGGTCCGAAAATCGTCCTGGCAGCCTTCTCCTGCGCGGCGCACACGTGGGCCTCAAACCAACTCAGCGCAGCAGTTGATTGTGACCCCGACTGGATGACCAAGGCAGGCGAAAGCCGACCCGGCAGCCGCGGCGAAGGCCGGCACGGCGGTGAAGACTGCGGAATGCACTCTGTGTGGGAGGCACGCCGATCCGCTGAGCGGGCCTGCCGCGGGGTTGAGTGTCTGGAGCCGCGTGGTAGTTGGCGAGTTCCAGCAGGAGGCTGAAGAACTGGGCCTGGTCCCGAGCGAAGGCCTTGCCCAGGAGCTCGATGCCCTCCTCGCCGTCGCCGAGTTGCGGGCTGGCTGCTGGTGCCCGCCGCGCGCAGTGTCCCTCGGGGCGCTGGCTGCGTTGTCGTCCACGCGGAGCTGGTGGAGCCGGCGGGGCCCGGTGTCGAGGAGCACGCGGACCCGGCGGCGGAGACAGTGTGTCTGCTCGCGGATGTCGTGAGTGCAGCCGGCTGGATTGCGGTGGCCACCGAGGACGCCCTCACGCGATCGCGATCGCGACCTTGGCCGAAACTCTGGGCGGGATCGGGCCGGAGGTTGGGTAGGTGTTCGTCACCGGCGCGGCAGCGCCGCGCCGACGGGAATGCCGTGGGCTTCTGGCTCCAGCAGCTGTGGTGACCCGCTCCTCGCCGACTTCGACTGGTCGAAGTGCCCGAGCGTCAGCATCTGGTGCGACCGGTTCGACGTCTTCTGTGACGCTGCCGCGCCCGCTCGCACCTGACACCGGTGCGACAGACGCTCGCTCGCGTACGACGCCCAGGAGCAGACCGCGTGCACTCGCGGATCGTCACGTGGCATTCCCGTGCCAGGTGCGGCGGTTCACGACGTTGTCGACACGGCTTGTTCCCGCTCTGCCTTGACGCCGCCTAGGACGCTTGTCCTAAGCTTGCGTCAAGCGCTAGGACGCTCGTCCCAGCGATGGGTGAGGGCTGTGGGGGACAAGTGGTGGCTGAGCGCGCGGGTACGCGGGCGCAGATCGTCGATGCTGCGAACCGGCTTTTCTACGTGAAGGGTTTCGAGCACACGTCGTTCGCGGCGATCGCCGAGACGGTGGGGATCTCGCGGGGAAACTTCTACCACCACTTCAAAAGCAAGGACGAGATCCTAGGGGCGGTCATCGAGGCCCGGCTCCAGAGCACGCGCGCGATGCTCGCGGAGTGGGATCGGGACGAACCAGATCCCGCTGAGCGGGTGCGGCGGTTCGTGGAGATCGTCATCACCAACGGTGCCGACATCCAGAACTTCGGCTGCCCGGTCGGGACCCTCACGAACGAACTCGCCAAACTCGGTCATCCCGCACGCCCTCAGGCCGTCGCCGTCTTCGACTTGTTCCGGACGTGGCTCCGGGCACAGTTCGGGGAGCTCGGCTTCGCCGCCGAGGCCGACGATCTCGCGATGCACGTCCTGGCCTTCAGCCAAGGCGTGGCGACCCTGTCCAACGCCTTCCATGACGGACGGTTCGTGCAGCGGGAGGTCGATCGCCTCCATGCCTGGCTCGAGGAGCGCCTCGCGCACGGCCCGACACCGCGCTCCACGCACTGAACCCGACCTCTTCCACCACCCAGCAGTCGAAGGAGATCTTCGTGTTCGTCGTCCTGCTCCGCTTCGCGGCCAACAAGAGCCAGGCCCCGGATCACATGGCAGAACATCAGGAGTGGATCCGGCAAGGCGTGGAGGACGGAGTCTTCCTGTTGGTCGGAAGCCTCCAGCCCGGCCAGGGCGGTGCCGTGCTGGCCCATCGCACGACACTCGACGAGCTGCGGGATCGGGTCGCGGCCGATCCGTTCGTCGCCCACGAAGTGGTCTCGGCCGAGATCATCGAGATCGCGCCGAACACCACCGATCCCCGGCTCGCGTTCCTGACGGCCTGACCCATGGCCGTGTTCATCGCCCCCGACGGCGACCCGCGATGCGGGTGGGCCGGCGGCGCCCCCGAGTTCCTGAACTATCACGACACTGAGTGGGGCTACCCGGTCGTCGACGACCGGCGGCTGTTCGAGAAGATCAGCCTGGAGGGGTTCCAGTCGGGGCTCAGCTGGCGCACCATCCTGGCCAAGCGGGAGAACTTCCGAAGGGCGTTCGCCGACTTCGACTTTCACCTGGTCGCGGAGTTCACCAAGGCCGATGTGGACCGGCTCCTCCAGGATCCGGGGATCGTCCGCCACCGGGGCAAGATCGAGGCCGTCGTCAACAACGCCCGCCGAGCGGTCGATCTGGCTGCCGAGGAGGGCTCACTGGCCGCCTTTTTCTGGCGCAGCGAACCCGACCCGGACGAGGTCGACCCGCCGCAGACGGTCTCCACCTCACCGACGTCGGTCGCCCTGTCCAAGGAGTTGAAGAAGCGGGGCTGGAAGTTCGTCGGGCCCACCACCGTCTTCGCGTTCATGCAGGCCATGGGGCTCGTCAACGACCACGTGGCCGAGTGCGTCATCCGTCCGCGGGGGGAGGCGGAGCGGTCGGCGTTCACAAGGCCCCGCTGAACGTCGTTTCCCTTGGCTCGCGGCGAGGCGACTGTGCGTCGGCGTGACCGGATTGCCGTCTCACGGCCAAGGTCGCTTCGCCCGGCCAGGATATCGGCCGGTTCGGCGTGGGCGGTGTAGTCCGTAGTCTGTAGGTCCGTAGTCCGTGTTCACGAAGGCCCAGCGGATCGTGCCGTCGCGGCCGATGACGTAGGTCGCCGGCGCGGGCAGGGTGCGCGGGTGGTTCGCCGGCTGAGGTGCTCACCGGCCAAATCCCGTGCCCTTCATATTCATCCTGGGGCAACGCGCTCTCGTCACGCGTCCGCTCACCAGCTCTCACGCCTCATCGCCCTGCGTGTCGTGGCGGTTTGAGCGGTCAGTGGGCCGGGACCTTATGGAATGGTGACGTCAGCCGGCGGCGTCTTGGAGGCGCTCAGGGTCGAGGACCGTGATGCGTCCGCGGGCGAGGCGGAGCAGTCCGTGGTCGGCGTACTCGCGCAGCACTTTGGTGCAGGTCTCGCGGGATGTGCCGGCGAGGGCGGCGAGTTGTTCGTGGGTGAGGGCGATCTGCGGGTGGCGTCCGACCGGCCGCAGCGGGCCTGCCGGGGGCTGGGCGCTGGTCAGGGTGGTCAGCGTCGTGGCGACACGTTGGGCGACGGTTTTGAACACGCTGTCGGACAGGCGCTGTTCGAGGTCGGCCAGGCGGCGGCCGAGGATCGCTGTGATCCTGGCTGCGATGCGGGCGTCGGCAAGCAAGAGCCGGTTGACGTCCGCGCGGTTCATCACGCACACGACGGTGTCGTCGAGGGCTTCGGCGTAGTTGTCGTACATGTGCTGTCCGAGCAGAACCATCTCGCCGAAGATGGTGCCGGGGCTGATGATCGCGGTGGTCAGCGCGCGGCCGTCGGCGGAGACCCGGAAGACGCGGACCCGGCCCTTCTTGAGGATGAACAGCACCTCGGAGGGCTGGGTGGGCGAGTAGAGGATCTCACCGGCGTGGTAGGTCTTCATCGGCGCCGCGGCGGCGATGGCTTCCATCTCCTGCTCGGACAGGTCGCAGAAGATGTCGACCTCGGCCAGGCACCAGGTCCGCTCCGCGTCCTCGTCGCCTGCTGCGGCGTCGGTCATGGTGTACGTCTCCTCGCGTCGTCCAGGGGCCCACGGTGGTGGTGCGGCGCCCCACACCGGGCTGGCCAGCGCCTCAGCGCTGCTGGCCAGACAGTAGGGCACCGCGCCGTCGACCGGACCTGTACGGCGCGGCGCCGCGCCTGGAGGAGCTGCGGCCGGGCTGGGGGACGACGCGGGCGCCTCGCTGTTCATCGGGCCGGGCCGCTGCGCTTGCCCATCGCCCTGGCGATGAACGCGAACGTGGCGCCGGCGAGCAGGCCGAAGACAAGGTGGGCGCCGAGGCTGGAGGAGGTGACGTCGTTCCACTCGAAGACCGGCATCCCCATGTTGGCGGGCATGATCCACAGTGCTCCGATGGTCCACCACACCGCGCCGTAGGCCAGGCCGAGGCCGACGGCCGGTGCGAGACGCTGCGCGAGGGGGCCGAGCACGATACCGAAGGTGGTGCCGGCGAACAGTGCGATGGAGAGGTGGATCAGCCACCCCGCGAAGGCGTTGGTCGAGCCCAGCAGCCCGGCCACCATCGTGATCATCGCGGTGTCCATGACGGGCCTGGAGGCGGACATCCAGATGCCCATGCCGACACCGCCGACGAGGCCGGCCGCGGCGCCCCAGACGGCGTGCACGGGGATCGAAGCGATCTTGGGGGAGACGTGTGCTGCCGTGGTCATGGTGATCGTCCCATCCGTGGGGTCGTTCTTCCGCTTTCGCCGACGACGCTAGATCGGGTGGTGTGGGCAGGTATGTGAGCGCCCTTACCTACGCGCCGGTAATCCCCCTCGGCGTCCGGTTGCCGGTGCGCGCCGGTGATGGATCCATGGAACTGTCTTCAGGGAACGGGGCTGCGCATGGCTATCGACGTGACCGCGGAGCGGGTGATCCCGCTGCCGTGCGACCAGGTGGCCGGGTACGCGACGGACTGGCGCCACGACGCCGAGTGGACCCAGGGCATTCGTACGGCGGAGCTGACGCGGCAGGCAGATGCGGGCGGCTTCGGGTCGGGGCGGAGCTGGCGCGGACGGTCTATCTCCTGGGCAAGCGGATCGACTGCGTGTTGAGTGGCGCCGGGTACGAGCGCCGAGGCTGCTGGACATGGTCTCGATCGCCGGCCCGATGCCGATGCCGATGGACGTGACCTACACCTACACCTACGACGACGCGACGCCACGAACGCGCTGCTGAGCGAAGTGCGCGAAGGGCGCCTCGCCCCGGCAGCCTTCGTACGCTTCCCCGGTCACGCCGCCAGCCGATCGGTGCACCAGGCCGTGCGCCGCCCGCGGGCCCCGGCCGAGCTCACTGCCCTGCACGGAGCCCTGGAGCCCTGTACGCGCTGGCCGGCGGAGCCGGCCGAGCCTCCGGGGTGCTGGCGATCGGTCTCGAACTCGCCGACGGACGCCTGGCTCGCCGCCAGGGCACGGTCTCCCCGTTCGGCGACGACGCCGCGTTCACCCTGCACGCCGCGAGCCCAGCCGCACCGTACGAACGGCGGCCATCGCCGCCTGGGCGCTCCCCGTCGTCCCCCTCACCGGCGTCGCCGGGCGGCGCGGCTCGATGCCCGAACGGCCACGCCCCGTCCTGCTGCGGCCGGCCGCAGCCCTCCAGGCAGTCGTCGCCTTCCGGTACCTCACCCGCCGCTGACTGACGTTCACCGTCAATTCCCGCCCTCTGCGGGAAGTTCACGCTCCGGAGCGCCCTCCACGCGCACGCCCTGCCAGAACGCCACGTGGTCCTTGATCTTCCGGGCCAGCGGGCTCGGCTTGGGGTAGTACCAGGCGGCGTTCGGATTCGTCCGCCCGTCGACCTCAAGGCTGTAGTAGTGGGCCACCCCCTTCCAGAAACACAGCGACCTGGTCTTGCTCGCCCTGACGTACTGCCGGTCGAGCGACTCGGGAGGGAAGTAGTGGTTCCCCTCCACGATCACCGTGCGTGGGGCCTCCGCGATCACCTTGCCGTTCCACACCGCACGCAGCATGGCCACGCTCCTCACCGTGAACGGGGCGGGATGCCCCAGGAGCCTTCACGCTAGGCAGACCCGACTCGCCTCCTCAGTGACCACGCTCACCTTCGACCCGGCTCGTCGCCCCCGTGAGGATCCGGCACACCTCGGCATCGGTGCAGTCGGCCGGATCGGTCGCGGCGGCCCGCTCCGCCAGGCCACGCAGCACCGCCCTCGTGGCGCGAAGCTCGGCCAGACGCCGCTCGATGTCCTGAAGATGCCGGTCGACGAGTGCCGTGACGTGGGCGCAGGGAGAGGCGCCGGCATCGCGCAGAGCGAGCACGGAGCGGATCTCGGCCAGACTCAGACCCGCGCCCTGGGCATCACGGATGAACGCCAGCCGCTTCACCGTCTGCTCCGGATAGTCGCGATAACCGCCCGCGGTACGGGGCGGGGCGGGCAGCAGCCCGGCCTGCTCGTAGAACCGGAGCGTCTTCGCCGTCACCCCGCAGACCGCGGCGAGCTCCCCGATGCGCATACCTCCAGGCTAGCTCTTGACCTTCCACCGCACTGGAAGGTCTACCGTCCACACACAGCAAGAAGAACCACGTCAGGAAAGAGAGCGCCGTGAACCACTCCGACACACCACGCGTCACGGTGCTGACCGTGCCCGACTGCCCGAGCGCCCCGCTCATCCGCGAGCGGATCACCGAAGCTCTCCAAGGCCGGACCGTGCCGGTGGAATGGATCGAGGTGCAGGACGCGGACGAGGCCGTCCGGCACCGCATGACAGGCTCGCCCACCCTCCTGGTGGACGGCGTCGACCCGTTCGCCCACAGCGGCGCCGCACCGAGCCTGTCCTGTCGGCTCTACCGCCACGCCGACGGCACGACCGACGGCGCCCCGGCCGTCGCCGACCTGCGCATCGCCCTGACGGGGAGCGGCCCCTCCAGGACCTCTCCGCGGTAGGGCATCGGCCCGTCCGGTCTTGCCGCCGCCGCCCAGCCCGCCGAGCGGGGCCTTGAGCCGCTCGTCCTGGAGACGGGTCCGACTGCCGGCAGCGCGGTCCGCGAGTGCGGCTACGTACGGTCGTTCTCCACCTGGTCCGAGGTCGTGGACCCGGCCGCCGAGAAGCTCCTCGCACCGACTGGCTGGGTGAAGCCGGACGGCTTGATGTACCCGTCCGGTGCAGAAGGGGCCGAGCACTACCTGCAGCCGCTGGCCGACGTACTCGGCGACAGGTCCGCTACGGCGCCACCGTGACCGGAGTCTCCCGGGTCGGCCGTCCTCCTTGTCGGCCTGCACCATCGGATACTGGCCGCCCGGGGGCGGCTGCACCGGAAGCCGGTCCAGCAACGTGGCGTGGACAGGATCACGCCGCAGGGGTGCATCGCGATCCCCCGCGGGAAGGCCGCGGACCAGCGGGAACTGGCAGAGCGCCAGGTCAGTCGTCCGGGCGTAGCTCCGTATGGCCGTGCCCGGACACGGGGACCGAGTCAGCGGCTCGAGCACGCCATCCGCGCTGGTTCAGAGCTCGGGTCAGGTCGCGGTTCGCCTCCCGAGCCGCGTCGAGTTCGGCCTGCTGTTCTTCCAGGGCGCGTGTGCGGTCGGTGTTGGTCTGTTCGACGCGGGTGAACGTGGCGCGGCGGTGCTGCCGGGGGTCTGGGCGTGGTGGTCGGTGCGCCGCGAACGGCGCCCCTCCTCGGAATTCCCACCGGAGGTCGACGTCCGGGTGGACGCGCTCGCGCGGACGTCCTCATGGTGAGGCAGGGGTCCGGGGCCGAGCTGTCACGACAGCTCGGCCCCGGACCCCCGTACCGGCTACGGCACCTGGTCCGGTGCGGACTTGGCGGGGGTGCGCCCGTCCTCCTGGACGGCCTTCCCGCCACCGGCACTCCCGTCGGGCTCCGGCCCCGGCTTCGCCCTCGCCCTCGCCTTCGTCCACATGTCCCGCAGGCTTTCGAGCATCGACGCGAGGAAGATGACCGCACCGCCGAAGATCTGCGACAGACTCAGCGACTCGCGGTTGACGAGCCCGAACAGGCTGGCGAACACGAGGTCGAGGTTGAAGATCACCGAGGTGCGCGCGCTGCCGACGCGCCGCTGGAAACGGGTCTGGAGGTAGATCGCCACGGCGGTCGACATGACCCCCATGAAGACGATCGCGATCCACACCTTGGTGTCGGTCAGTGGTGCGAGGTCCCGCCGGAACGGGAAGTAGAGCAGGGCGACGGTTCCGAACAGCACCTGGAAGAAGCCCAGCGCCATCCGGTCGACCTGCCCGGACTCGGGCTCGGACGTCAGCTTTCCGATGATCGAGATGGTCATCGCGATGGCGAAGGCGGCGAGCCCGCCCCACAGGTAACCGACGGATATGTCGTCGAGGTCGGGGCCGAGCACGATGAAGGCGCCCACGACGCCGACCACCACGGACGCGAGGTCCACCTTCGACGGCCACCCCTGGCCGAGCGCGGCCGAGACGAACGGGATGAAGACGATGCACATCGTCACGCAGAACGCCGTACTGGCCGAGGAGAGGTAGTGCAGCGCATAGCTCTGGCTGACGATGTTGAGCGCGCTGAACAGGCCGAGCACGAGCCCGCCGAGGAGAGCCTTGCGGCCGGCTCGCAGCGCGACCGGGAGAGCGAAGGGAAGCAGGGCCACCGTCGCCACCAGTGAGCGTGCGAACGCGTACAGACCGGGGTCGACCACGGCCACGGCGTTGTGCGTCAGCGGAAAGCCGATGCCCCAGATCAGCGGGATCGCGAAGATCGCCAGCAGAGCGACGCGGTCGCGACTCCTCTCGCCCTTCGGGTCGAGAGGAGCGGCACGGTCATCGATAGTCGACGTATCCATAGAACTTCCCGGGCTCGTAGTTCCACGTCACAGTCCGCTGTGACGCGCCGAGCAGCATTTCCGCACGGCGCAGGTCGCGCGAGACCAGCAGGCGCTGCAGCCAGCGGTCGGTCCCGTCGTAGCGTGCCTTGAACGCGGTTCTGCCGTGGACGGTCTTGAGATTGTCGAGCAGCAGGGTCTCGCCCGGCCCGAGGTCGACCGCGTACATGTTCTCGTGCAGGATCAAGCGCAGTCGGTCCAGTGCGGCCTGGGCACGGGGGTTCGTGCCGGCGATGTACTCGTCGTCGTACGCGATCATGGGTGAGGCGGGGTCGCCGAACAGCACACGGATCGCGGGACCGTTGCCGCGCTCGGCGTCACTGTTGCCGAAGTTGTAGTCGACGCTCGTACGGAACTGGAACTCGCCGAGTGTGGCGATGTCCTCCGCGCTCAGGAGGGGCAGGATCTCGTCCGCCCCGATCACGAGCGTCTTGGCGACCCCGGCCGGGTCGCGCCGCAGCCCGCTCAGCATCAGGTAGTCGGGCTGGACCGGGTGGTAGATGTTCTCGTTGTGCAGGTCGAGGATGACGGCCGAGCTGTCCGAGGAGATGTTGGACTCGTTGCGCTTGGCCGGGCGCACGTTGTGGATGATCGCGCCGTTCCGCTCCTGGCTGTAGCTGAAGGGTTCACCCAACAGCTTGCCGAGCATGATCAGCGTGAACTCGCTGTAGTAGGTGCCCTTCCCGTTCTCGATGTCCTCCGTGGACTCCGTGGTGGGCATGAGGTCGGGGTCGACCGCGCCGTTGCGTATGAGCAGGCGTCCGCCGGGGCCGCCCTTCCGCTTGAACTCGAGCAGGGCGCGGACGTCGTCGTGCTCCAGCGAGGCGAGCGCCTCCTCGGCGTGCGCCGCCGCGCGCTCGAACTCCCGGTAGGGGTTGCTGCGTACCGCGTGGCGCCGGATCGCCTCCGACCAGGAGGAGATGTCGACGGTCGGCATGGGTATGTGGGTACGGGTCACAGCGCTGCCCTCGCAGTCTCGCCGCCATCGACGATGTAGTGCTGACCGGTCATGAAACGTGCTTCGTCGGAGGCCAGGTAGACGAGGAAGCCGGCGATCTCCGAGGGGTCGGCATGGCGGCCGAGCGGGATGTTGGCGTTGACCTCGTCGAGCATCTCGTCGGTGTACTCCGCTCGCTGCATGGGCGTGAGCACCGCCCCCGGGCAGAGCGCCGACACCCTGATCCGTGGCGCGAGTTCGACCGCCATCGTGCGCGAGAGCGCCAGGATGCCGGCCTTGGAGGCGTTGTAGTCCGCGTAGTGGGGAAACGCGGCGAGGCCGTTGATCGAGGACATGTTGACGATCACGCCCTCGTCCATGCGCCGGACGGCTTCGCTCGCGACGTAGAAGACCCCGTTGAGATTGGTGTCGATCACGGCGCGCCAATGGGCGGGTGTGATGCTGCGGAAGCTCTCGTGCCGCGTGCTGACACCGGCGTTGTTGATCACCACGTCCAACTGCGGGAACGTCTTTTCCAGTTCCTGGAACGCCGCGGCCACGGCGACGTCGTCCGAGACGTCCACGGTGATCGCCGCGGAGATCTGCGGGATCGCCGCCACGGTTTCGTCGATCGCGCGCTTGTCACGGTCGAAGATCGCGACGAGCGCACCCTCTTCGACGAACCGCCGGACCGTGGCTTGGCCGATTCCGCTCGCACCGCCGGTGACCAGCACTCTTTTCCCTCTGATGCCCTGCATGAAGAAACTCTCCTGGGTGTCGGAGCGGGTCACAGCTGCTCGAATACGTTGCGGTCCGGAATGTCGAAATCGACAAGCCACTTTCCGGAGTCGATGCGCTCCTTGATGTACGGAAAGTCGCGGTAGAGCTGACCGAGCAGGTGGTGTCCGACGACGATCCGCTCGTCGCTGTCCCCGAATTGCGGCAGGACGCTCAGTTCGGTCTCGAAGTCCAGATTCATGAAGAAGGGGAAGCTGTAGCGCTCCTCGCCGGTCGTGACGACCCGGTGCAGGAGCGACTTCACCTTCCCTCCGGTGATGAACTGGAGCATGTCGCCGCCCAGGACGAGCAGGGTGTTCTTGAAGACGGGCATGCTGCGCCAGGACTTCGAGGCGCGGTCGTACGCCAGCAGGCCGGGCGAGGTCTGGTGGATGAGCGTGAAGAGCTCGTAGTCGGTGTGCGCGCCCATGGACGTGTCGCCGCTGTTCACGAGCACGTCGTTGGGCATGTAGTGGATCAGGCGCAGCTGTGAGGCCGGGCGGGTGATCCAGGGGTCGAAGTAGTCCTCGCGCTCCCCGACACCCTGTGCGATGAGTTGCAGGATCCGGCGGGAGATGGCGAAGTTGGCCGCGTAGTACGCCTCCGCGGTCTCGGCCATGCCGTTGATGTGGGCGGGGTACCGGTTCGGCCCCACGAGCTCGAACCCGAGGCTGCGACTCGGCGGCAGCGGGTCGGCCTCGTAGCCGATGTCGAAGGCCTCGTAGGCCCGTATGGATTCGTCGCCGTACGCACCCTGTTCGGTGACGGGGACGTAGCCGCGGTGATTGTCGGAATCCCCGATGTAGAACTCCGTCTTCGACTCGGTCGTGGAGTCGAAGAAGCTCTTCGAGACGTCTTGCAACGACTTGAACAGCAGCGGAGAGATGACCTGGTCAAGGTCGGAGAGATAGAAGAAGCCGGTGTCAGCCAGCGTGTCGAGGACGTGTGCGGGTGTCACGTCGCCGGAAAGTATTTCGCTGTAGCTGATGACCGGAATGGAGTGAATCGCCATGTAGGGGCTCCCCCGAGCTCCATGATTCGGACAGATCTTGCCGACCGAGAGTGTGGAGGAGCTCGGAAAGGAACTCAATCTTCCACTTGCCGCTGTACACAGTGTGATGATTGAGCGCCGAACAAGGGGGCCCACTATGTTCGACTATCCACCACTGTCGGCATTCTGGAACTGGCCAGCCTGGCCGTAACTCATCCCCCTGAATGTGGCTGCGATCACATGGCGGCTGCCGTTTGATTACGGCCCAGTTACGCCACCGGGCGCACCCCATGGCTACTCGGACACCTCGAATCGGACATCGAGCCGCCGGCGGACCTCGCCGTCGAGCCACACGCGGGGTGGGTGCGAGCCCGCCGGCGGACGCGGCGTGGTCGTGGTGAAGACGGCCGGGTGCGGGCGAGGACACCCACGCCTCCCCTGCCGAAGGAAGCCTGAGGCTCGCAGGCCACCCGGCCCCTCACCGGCAGCACCTTTGTCCGGTCGGCTGCGGGGGGGGGGGGGGGGGGGGGGGGGGGGGCAGGGCGCGACTGTGAGTGACGACTGCCGGTGCCCGTCGGCAAGCCCGCTGCCACCCACGTCAGGCGGGCCCTTGAGCCCGTCGCTTGGGGGAAAGCGACGTGTCGCGGTCCGCGGGACATCGCAGATCAACTTGCCACGCCACCGGGTTGAGCCGGTGCCGGTGGACCTCCGTCGCGGTCATCTCGACAGGTGTCAGGAGCACAGCGGACACGCCTCGCAAGGGACCATCTAGGATGTCGGCCGCGCGTCACGTCACATGGGGTTGACGTCACGCACGGTCGCGCCGAATGTGCGGTCTTTGCGTCAGGGAGCCGTCCGTCTGGCTGTGTCCGGGTAGCTGTTTCTACGGGGGAGAACTTCGGTGTTCGGAATCATCAGGCCATGCCGTCATCGCCTGGGCGAGGGCTTGCGTACCGAGTGGATGGCGCATCTGTGTGGGCTGTGTCTGGCGTTGCGCAGCGAGTACGGGCAGTTCGCGAGGGTGGCCACGAACTACGACGGCCTGATCGTCTCGGTGCTGACCGAAGCACAGTCGGAGCGTACTGGCGACTGGCGGCGAGGCGCCGGTCCGTGCCCGCTGCGCGGGATGCGGTCGGCGGACGTGGCACAGGGCGAGGGCGCGCGGCTGGCGGCGACGGTGTCGCTGGTGCTGGCCGCGGCGAAGATGCGTGACCATGTGGCCGACGGCGACGGCCTGTTGGGGCGACGCCCGGTGGCGCGGGCGGCGCGCCGGATCGCCCACGGCTGGGACCGTGCGGGCGCCGCGGGTGGCGAACGGCTCGGCTTCGACACCGCGGTGCTGCTCGAGGCGGTCGAACGCCAGCCGGAGATCGAGCGGTTGACGGGCCCGGGTGGCTCGCTGCTGACGGTCACGGAGCCCACGGAGACGGCGACCGCCGCCGCCTTCGCGTACACCGCGGTGCTCGCCGACCGCGCGGGCAACGCCGAACCGCTGGTGGAGGCCGGCCGTCTGTTCGGCCGACTCGCGCATCTGCTGGACGCGGTGGAGGACCTGGACGCGGACGAGGCGTCCGGCGCGTGGAACCCGATCGCCGTGACCGGCGCGGACCGCGCCGAGGTGCGCCGGCTCTGCGACGACGCCGTCCAGGGGATCCGACTCGCCCTGTCCGATGCCGTGTTCGTCGACGGACGGCTGGTACAGGCGCTTCTGGGCGTCGAGTTGGAGCGTGCCGTCGACCGGGTCTTCGACCCGCGGCATCGTCACCACCAGCACCGCCGTCAGGCGCGGGGCCCGCGCATGCTGCCCTGGCTGGGACGCCGTACGGCGACGGAAACGCCCTCGGAGACCGGGACGGGCACGGCCTGCGGCGTCGGGGCGCTTGCGGGCGCGGCCCCGGAGGGCGCGTCGATGGCCTCGGGTCGGCCGCCGGAGGGGCAGTGCAGGCGGTGTGGCGAGTGGCGCCGGTTGCGCGGCGATTGCAGGTTGTGCTTCAACTGCTGTACCTGCGACGAGGGCGACGGCCCGGATGACGGTGAGCCCGTGCAGTTCGGCGACGGCAACCGCAACGGCGGCTCGAGCCGGGAAGGTTCCGACAGGGGCGGTTCCGGGGGCGACGGCTGGTTCGGGGGCCAGGGCGGCGGCAACTCGGGCGGCTCGTCGGGGGGTTCGGGTGGCCATGGGTCCGGTGGCTCTGGTGGTTCCGGCAGTGGCTCGGGTGACGGCTGCTGCGGTGGCGGTGGCTGCTGCAACCCGTGCAAGTGCTGCTGCGACTGCTGCGACTGAACGGCGGACGAGCCGGGCGAGCCCCCGCCCCCGGAGGGGAACGCCCCCCGGCGGCCGCGTCGCTGGTCCCGGGGCGGCGTCGGCGCGTCATCGGTAGGTCCCGGGCTGGGGAGGCAGCGGGTGTGGGGGAACGGGCGGTGCGGGCGGCCAAAGAGGTCGTCCGGCCGGTCGGGTGGTACGGGTTCTCCGCCTGCGGGTGGTGTGGTCTCCCTGCCCACCTCCTCGGACCCGGTCACGCCGAAGACGCTGAGGCACAGCAAGGTGACGAGCGTGACGACCGTACACAGCACCGCGACCGCCGACACGGCGAAGACGCCGCGCCGTCCCCGCTTCCGGGCCGTGCCGACCCCTTCGACCGGGAGTCGTTCCGTCCGGACCTGGCTGCCATGTGTTCTCCTCTTCGTTTCCTCACGTGAGGGTGGGTCCCGGGACGAGGCCCGGGACCCTTGTGGGTGGTGCGTGTGCCGGTCAGATGGCGGTGCCGCAGGTGACGGATACGTACCTGACGTAGCCGTAGTACTTGATGGCGTGCCATTGGTCGCTGGAGGTGGCACAGGCGGTGACGTGACCTCCCTTTACGGATCCGCACCCGCCTGTGGAGCACGGCCATGACTCTCCGGGCTTGATCTCCCCGACGATCGCCGAGTCACCTCGGGCGTACTCCCTGATCCGCGCCAGTTCCCAGCCGGCCTTGACCGTGACGTGGGTGCCCGCCCTGGCGGCGGGCTGCCGGGCCGGCCCTCCGGCGGCCGTCTCCGCCCCGGCCGGCGCGGGCGCGGCCAGTGCCAGCAGCACGGCCTGCGCCACGACGGCGCCGGCCAGGGCGATTCGGTGCAACGACTTCTTCATGTTCCCTCTCCCGATCCTGAATCCTGAATCCCATGGCTTGTCGTAGGCGCGCTCAGAGGTCCCGGACGTCCACGGAAACGCTGCCGACGCCCGTGCCGAACGCATCGCACAGACCGCTGGAGCTCCTGCGCTTTCCCGGTGGGACCGTGACCCACCCGCCGGTCGTGTCCCAGCTCAGGCCGCAGACGATGACGGCCCGGAACTCGATGGGGTGGTTGTTGTTGTTCTTACAGACCGCCGTCGCCTCGTACCCTGACGAGCCCACCGAGTACGTGCACGCTTCGCCGCCTCCGGGCGGGCGCATCACCGACGCTTCGGCCGGCGAGAGCTGCGTGACCGTGGCCAGGGACAGTACGGCCCACAGGGCGAGAGCCCTCCGTCGGGTTCGCATGGTCTTCTTCTCCTTGCGGTGGAGCGGATGGATGCGGTGCGGTGCGCGTGGTTCACAGGTCACGGATGTCCGCCACGATGCTGCCGACGCCGGTGCCGCCGTCGCACGTGCCACGGCCTCCGTCGCTCTCCCCTGGCGCGATGGCCAACCAAGCGCTGACCAGGTCGGGCGACCACCCGCAGACGATGGTGAATTTGACCTCGATGGTGTGGTCGCCGATGTTTTTGCAGATGCCCGTGCCGGTCATGCCGTCGCCACTCACCGAGTACGTGCATGACTCGCCGCTTCCGGGCGGGCGCATCACCGACGCTTCGGCCGGAGCGGCCTGCAGAGCGGTGCCGGTGAACAGCAGGGCCACCACGGCGAGGGCCCTCAGTTTGGAACGCATGGTTTCTCCTTGGAGTCGTCGACTGGACGAGGCCCGCTCATCACCCCATGGGGTGGCGAGCGGTGACGGTCCCGGCTGCGGGTCGGGTGGTGTTCCCAGGGGCCGACAGGCGGGCCACGGTCGGTTCGCGGTCGGTTCGCGGCTTTCGGATGCTGCCTGCGCCGGCCGTCCGGCGACCGCACCGGCGAGCCGGGGATTCAGAGTTTGTGGCGGTGCGTCAGCCTTCGCAAGCTTGTCCCGGTTGCTTCCGCGATGTCGGGATCCCTAAGGTTCTGACCTGCTGGGACATGCTTGTCCCGGGACGAGGGACAGCCGGCTGAAGCAGCAGCCACGGCCCCGACAGAAGGACGCCGACATGGCCGCAGGCGACGCGCCTGACGACGATGCCGCCCGCAGACTGGGCACCGCGCTGCGGGCAATGCAGCAGCGCTCCGGATGTACCCTGCGCGACCTGGAATCCCGGATGCCGATCAGCGATTCGTCACTGTCGCGGTACTTCCGAGGGAGCACCGTTCCGCCCTGGGGCACGGTCCTGGACCTGTGCCGCGCGCTGGGCGCAGATCCGGCGGCGTACCGGGCGCTGTGGGAGGCCGCGGAGCGGAACCAGTCCCAGCCTCAGCCTCAGCCTCAGTCCCAGCCTCAGCCGGCCGCCGCCACCGGTGACTCGGCCAACCGGCCGTCCGGCCTCCGGCCGTGGCACCGCATCGCCCGTCCGGGGTCGCGGGGCCGCTGGATCTCCGCCATGGCCGGGGGCGTGATCGGGGCGGTGCTGGGCTCCCTCGTCACCTGGTTCGTGCTGCCTTCACCCGATGCTCCGGTCGGCCCCGCACGGGGTGCCGAGGTGGTGAGCGACGGGACAGCCGCGGAGAGCGGACCGGGATCGTCCGACACGGCGAGGATCTTCGTCAACCGCGCGACCGGCGCCTGCCTGGACCACAGCCTCGACAAGAAGCTGCGCGCGTACGCGTGCAACGGGATGAGCTACCAGCGGTGGACCGTCCACAAGCTCCCGGACGGCACGCGCCGGGTGAGGAACCACGCCACCGGAGCATGCCTGGACCACGGCGAGAAGGGGCTGCGGTCCGTGGACTGCGACCCTTCCACCACGCAGAAGTGGTCGGTCACCGCCTGGCCCGACGACTCGGTGGAGCTCAGGAGCAGGGCCACCGGAGCGTGTCTGGACGACAGCGCCACCGCAGGGCTGCGAGCGCTGCCGTGCACCCGTACGAACCGTCAGAAGTGGGGCTGACGCGGTCAGGCCACTTCCACGCTGTCCAGCTCCGCGTAGAGATCCCCTTTGGACAGCCGGACGGTGTTCCAGCCCTCGTTCAGCGTTATGGAGACATCGACGGTGTCCCAGTGGCCCCAGCCGGTGTGCGGGTAGTGGACGACACCCGCGCCCCGGCCGTTGACCGAGAGGGCGTGCGAGGCCGCCGAGGGGGCTCCCGCCTGGTCCAGGGAGCCGTTGCCGAACCGTACGGACAGGGTGTGGCGGCCGGCGGAAGCGGCGAAGACCGTGAACTCCACGAAGCTGTCCGGGTGGTCGATGTGACCGACCGCACGGCCGTCCTGGGCGCGGACGGCGTCGCGGACGATCGCGTGGTTCACGCGTGCGTGCTCCGCCTGGTAGCGCACCTTGCTGCCGCGCACCACCGGGTAGCCGTTCGCGAAGCCGAGGTCGGCGCGGTACATCACCCGCCGGGGACCGTGGGGGCTCCAGCCGTGGAAGACGATGTGGTCCCGGCCGTCCGGTCCGGTGACCACGTCCTGACCCCCGGGTCCTACGACCGTGCGCGAGACGGTGTCGGTCGTCATCAGCGGCGCGGCGGCCTTGGTGTACGGGCCGGTCAGCTGGTCCGCGACCGCGTAACCGGTCTTGTACTGCTCCCCGTCGTACGCGCCGGCCGAATAGAACAGCACATAGTGGCCGCCGCGCTTGACGAGCGTGGGTGCCTCGACGAGACCGCCCTCCCAGTCGCGGTCCCGCGTGATCAGCCGTACCGGCTCTCCCGTGACGCGGGTGCCGTCCCAGGACGTCGGCTGCAGGTGGATCCAGGTCTGGCGCGAACAGCAGTTGCCGTCGTTCTTCCAGAGCATGTAGCGCCGGTCGTCCTCGGTGTAGCTGGAGGCGCCGATCGCCCCTCCCTCGTCGGCCGGGCAGACCAGCGGCCGGTCCCCGACCGGTTCGAACGGACCGTCGGCGGAGGGCGCCAGGGCGACGCCGATGCACTGCATTCCGCTCTCCCTGTCCCGGGCGGTGTAGTGCATGGTGAAGCCGTCGCCGTCGGCGCACCACATCAACCAACGACCTGACTGCCTGCGGGTTCCGCTACCGGGGGTTCTCGTCTCAGCGAGTGATCATCCTGGTGGCCTGGTGGCCTGGTGGCCTGGTGGCCTGGTGGCCTGGTGGTCTGGCGGTCGGCCTGCCCTAGCCGGCGTCGCGATCGGTGGAGCGCAGCCGTCGGCTGTATCTGGCGATGTCGACATTGCCGTCGGCGACGCCCTTGACGAAGGCCTGGTAGGCATCTGCCCGCTCTCGCGGCGACAACGAGGAGAAGCGCCTGGCCTCACGGGAGGCCTCGGCCTGCTTCTGCACGGTCGCATGAGCCAGCAGCCGTGCCTGATGCTCGTCGTCCCAGTCGCGGAGAGGAGACGGCGCTGCGCCGTGGTAGCCGTGGTCGGCGTACCGGTACACCGCGACGTACAGGCACATGAAGAAGACAGTCGTCAGGATCTGGCCGACGTCGTGCAGCAGCACCCCGGCGACCAGGACCGCACCGAACACGAAGCCCGCCTTCGGCAGACCTCCTCGGACGCTCGCGAGGTCGGCCGGGAGCCACTCGCGCGGGCGCAGGAGGGGAGGTTGATAGGCCGCAGCAAGCCGTACGGCTTTCGGCAGCCGGGCAACGTACGCCGACAGGGCGAGCCAGGGCAGGTGCCAGGAGATCGTTCCGGCCATGGCCGGCAAGGTCCAGCCCCACACGAGCCAGGCTGCCGGGACCATCGCCACACCCCAGGCCCCCATCCACAGCGTCACACGGACAGCGGCCCCACACCGGGCGGCGGGTGTGCGCCGAGCGGCCTCGTAGGCGGCCCACTGACGCTCATGTTCGGCGAAGGATGCCGCAAGCGCGCGGGCTTCCTCCGTACGTGCCGTCAGTTCGGCTCGCTGCTGCGCGTCGTCGACCGCCTTCTGCGCCAGCCGCTCCGCATCGACCGTGGCGTACGCGGCGAAGTCGGTGCGTACGAGCCGTCCGATGGGGGAGTCGGGATCGCCGCCCTGCTCGCACAAGCGGTCGTACCATCCGACACTCCCGGCGGCGGGCGGCGTCAGGCGCCCGAAGGCGGTGCGGATCGCTTCCTCGGCAGGGGGATCGGGCAGGAGAGCAGCCAGCAGCATGCCGCGCGCGTCGCCGTCGGCCCACCTACGAGCCTGGTCCGGAAGGTCGACCGATCCCGCCACCTGTCGCCAGGTCTCCCAGGCGTCGTCCCACGCCTCCTGCCTCCCGCGCAGGCCGCGCAGTTCGGTGAAGGCGGCCAGGGCATCCAGCAACCCGCCCGCGCAGAGGTCCCGGTAGATCGTCGCCGCCGGACCGTCGGTGTCCAGGCGGCCTTTCAAGCACGCCGTGGCCAGCGACTCCGCGGTCATACGAGTGCCCTTCCAGACCGCCTCCCCGTCCGGGTCGAGCCAGCCCAGCAGGCGCAGGACCTTCAGATCGGGCGTCACGTCCGGGTTCGTCAGCCAGCGGTCGATCAGGTTGCGCCGGCCTTCGACATCCTCGGTGAGGGGGTCGTCAAACTGCTGCAGCCACGCCAGCAGGTCGCGTCGGCCGACGGTGGGCTCGGACGGTGTGCCCATGCGGTCGAAGAACTGCTGCCGCGCGGTGGCCCAGTGCGCGCGGATGGTCGCCGCCAGACCCGACGGCGCCGAGTGCAGCGCACCGGCCAGGACGAGCGGCTTCCTCGTCCGCGTCGCCGACGACAGTTCGGTGACGGACGGCGCGGTCCCGGCATGGCGGGTGAAGACGTCGACGAAGGACGCGTCGTCGAGCAGCGTCCTGGCCTTGACCGCTTCCAGCCGCTGGTGCCGCCAGTTACGAGGGGCCTCCGCCACCACTCCCAGCAGCAGCCCCTCGGCGAAGAGCGCAGCCCCTGACATGCCCTCCCATGGTGAGTTGCCGCTCGCCAGCTCCGGCGAGACGTCCTTGACGTCCAGGACGTACCTGTTGCGGACGATGCCTGAGCCGGGGCGCAGCGCGCACTCGATGTGCTCGAGGTCCACGCCGCGTGTCCTGTCGTGCTGGGCACGGGGGAAGCCCATGGCCTGGCAGCCGCCGAGGGGGGAGTCGTCCGTCAGCCTCGCCCAGCGCACCGGGGACAACCGTGCGGCGGTCTCCGGCTGGACGAGGTCCTGGGTGGAGACGAGCAGGGCGGCATCGCACACCCCCTCTCCCCTCCACGCCACCCGGGCGCTGTGGCTGCCGGTACCGCCCACCACCGTCACCCGCGCTTCGGGCTCGTCCTTGACGACGTGGGCCGCCGTGAGGAGCAGTCGCGGGGTCAGCAGATAGCCGCTGCCCCTGCTGCCGGTGATCTGCACGGCGGCGACGCGGTCGTGGACAGGGTCCACCGGTCGGCCGGTGCGTAAGGTGCCGCTCACAACGTGTCGGCACCGGCGAGACCGGACACGTCACCCTCGTCGTCGGCGGCGATGAGCACCGGCTCTCCGTTGGACTGGACGGGCTCGAGAGTGAGCGACACGCGGTGCGTGCGCGTCCGGCTCACGCCGGCGTCGGTCTCCCCGGAGACGACGAACGCGCGTATGCCGCCCCGCGCACGGGCGTCCTTCCGCAGCTCGACGGTGAACTCCAGCGCGATCGGTCCCACCTTGAAGCTGACGTCGCTTCCGGCACCCTGAGCGGCGGCACTCATCAACTCGTCACGCAGCGCCTGCACCGCCTCGGCGAGCTCCATCTCTCCGGACCCCAACACATCCCCCTCGTACGGTCGTTCGTATCGAAATTGTGCCGACTCAGAGTAAAGCAAGGGTCATCGGTCCAGCCTCGGAGTCGGAGTCGGAGTCGGAGTCGGATCGAGGCGAAGGTGACGACGAGGGCCCTCACGGATGTCGACGGAACCGCCCCTTCCCTGTGCCTCGTCGGTAACAGACCTGCACGGCAAGCGTGTTGAGGTCGATTCCCGGTGAGACTCCACCTGCAAGGGAACGTCGAGAGCGGCCACGCACGGCCGACCACGGGGGACACCATGAACACTCCTGCCTGCCAGTACCGCAAGAGCCCCAGGGGCTGGAAGACCTACGTCGTCGGGGCTGCGGTGGTCGCCGCGCTGCTCGCGTCCACGGCGTGTGAGCCGGGCACGTCCGGCGGTTCGGACGAGACCAAGCCCTCGGACCGGCCGAGCGCGACGAACTCGGCGAAGCCGGGCGAGACGGCTTCGCCGAAGCCGGGCGGCACTTCGGGCAACACCGGCGGGAACGGCGGCAGCAGCACCATCGCCGCCTGCACCGCAGACGACCTCGCGGTCTCCGCCGTGAAGGAACCGGCGGACAGCAAAGAGGCCCGGCACCTCCTCATCACAGTCCAGAACGCGGGCGCCGAGAAGTGCAACCTCTACCACTACCCTCTCGTACAGCTCGGTGCCGACGCCCAGACCACGGTCCCCGTGATCAAGGACAGCAACCCGGACCCGGGAACGCCCGTCACCCTCGCTCCGGGTAAGGAGGCCCACGCCGCTCTGCTTGTCAGCGGTGGCGCCAGGGATGAGTACGAGGCGAAGAGCATCACCCTCAGGCTCCAGGGCAGCAAGCCCGGCAGCAGGGCGAGCAAGCCGATGGACGTTCCCATGCCTGTGAACACGCTGTACGCGGACGACGGTCAGCTTGTCACCTACTGGACGACTGCCTCGGGCTTCGCCCTGGACTTCATCATGTCGAAGTGACGGACCTCGACCGGGACACGACGTGCCCCGGTGACGAAGGCGAACCGCGAAGCCGATGCCCCGGTCCGGTCGGCGTTCGGCTCCTTGAGCGAATGGGCCGCGCGGGCCGGGGCTGGGACGGTGCGGCCCACAGATGTCGAGCGGGACGGACGGGTCGGGCCCGAACTCCCTTCCGGGGGAGGGCTCGCCCCGGGCGCAGCACCTGGTCGCCCTCCCCCAACCGCACCAGGCTTCTCGACTCTCGGGTCGCCTTCTACGTACACTCGCCGGCATGGCATGCCGCATCAGTGAGCTCGTCATCGACGCCGCCGACCCCGACCGGCTCGCCGTCTTCTGGAGCGAGGTCCTCGGCTACGTAGAACTCGACCGGGACGACGACGGAAGCATCGAGATCGGGCCGCCCGACGTCGGCTTCGGCGGCCCGCAGCCCACCCTCGTCATCAGCCCCAGCAGCGAACCGCGGACCGGGAAGCTCCGACTGCACATCGACGTCAATGCCACCGACCGCGACCAGGACGCCGAGCTGGAGCGGCTGCTCGCTCTCGGCGCCAAGCCCGTCGACGTCGGCCAGACCGGCGCCGAGAACTGGCACGTCCTGGCCGACCCGGAAGGCAACGAATTCTGCCTCCTGCACGCCCGGATCCAGCCCCTCTGACCACCTGCGTCCTGCCGCCGTGCCGCTCGGCCGTTGCGAGGCCGTCGGCCTTGACGACGAGGGCCTCCGCGGCGGCTGACCGCTCGTCAGCCGCTGGTCCGAGGCCTTCGACGCCCGTCGTCATCGCTATGCCCGGGCACACGGGGCGCGTGGCAGGCTTGCGTGGTGACAAGTGAGCTGTGGCCTCGCCTCCTGACGTGGGACGAGGTCGATCCCGCCCGCCATCCCTTCGACGGCGCGGCCGCAGCGCGCGTGGTGCGCTCGCTCGGCCCGGCCCTGCGGGTACCGAACCGCCCCGACGTTCCTCTCGGCGACCCGGCGATGAGTGCCTGGAGCCGGCACGAGGGCAAGCTTTGGGCGGATGCCATGTCGTACGCGCTGATGGAGCGCTACGGCCGCTGGGTTGTGGGCTGGCGCTGGGCGCACGACGAAGGCGACTTCGACGGCGGGCCCGTCGGCAGCTGGTGCTGCCCGCGGGACTCGATCACCACCCCGGAAGAGACGCTCGACCGGGTTGTCGCGGCGCTGTGCGAGTGGCGGGCGTGGCTGGAGAGCCTCGCCGGGCGGTTCGAGGCGTACCCGCTGGATCCGCTCGGCATCGAGGGCCAGCGGATCCTGTGGGAGCGCGCCACCCGGAACCTGATCCAGCAGGTCGTCGACCGCACCGGCTGCGGCAGCGGGTGGTACGCACATTGCCGGCAGGTGCTCACCTGGTTCCTCAGCCGCTGGGGAGTCGCCCCGGACATCGCGCAGGGGCTGGTCGCCGAGGCGGTCGGCGGGCGGTTCCACAGCTGGACCAGCCCTGACATCGTGCTGATCGACGATGTCGCCGAGCGCCTCGCGCAGGCGCTGCCGCCGGGCGACCGACCGCGGTCGGTCGCCCAGCCGCCCGTCGACCACCTGGAACGGTGGCTCGCCGTGCGCGGGACCGTGGCTTGGCACGAGGCCCCCTTCCGCGGAGGGGAAGGACCGGTGACGCCGGCGCGTGACGGCGCGGCCGAGGACATCCGCGCCTTCGACGGCGCTCTTGACCCCGCCCGCGCCGAGGGTCTGCTTGCCGCGCTCGAACACGTCCGGGCCGAGGCGGTACGCGGCGCCCGGCTCGACTTCGCATTGCTCCAGGCATGGCAGCAGCACGTCCTGGACACACCGCGCCCGCCCGCGTTCCGCACCCTGCCCGCCTTCGCGAAGGGCGGCCGCGAGCGTTCCGGCATCGCCCCGGACACCCAGGCCCACCTCGACGCCTGCCTGGCCGAGAGCGCGAAGGACCACGACGCACCGCTCCCTCTGACCGCCCGCGCAGCACGCGCCTACCTCGACGTGTGTTTCTTCCACCCGTTCGACGACGGCAACGCCCGCTCCGCCTTCCTCGTCCTCCTCTTCGTCCTCGCCCGCGAAGGCGTCACGCTCGACGACGTGGGTCTGCTCCGCCGCATCACTTTCCGGGCCGGCGATCCCCAGGACGCGCTGAGGCTCACCGGCTCCATCGACCTCCACCTCGCTGAGACACGGCGCCGCACCGCCTCTCCCAGCTCGTGATCGGATCGGCACGCGGGAGGTCGTGTCCATGTGAGCCGGCGGTCCCTTCGGCGGCCTTCAGCCGAGCTGCTCGGCCAGCCCGACGATGATGCCCTCGGGGCCGCGGACGTAGCAGAGCCGATAGCTGTCCTCGTACTGGGCCAGCTCGCCGACGAGTTCGGCGCCGTGGGTGCGCAGGCGGGCGACGACGTCCTCGATGTCGTCGACGGCGAACATGATGCGACGGATACCCAGCGTGTTCGTCGGCGCGTCCTTCGGCTCGGCGCTGATCGCCTTCGGCGTGTGGAACTTCGCCAGCTCGATGCGGCCGTGGCCGTCCGGCGTCCGCAGCATGGCGATGTCCTCTCGGACGTCGTCGAGCCCGATGACGCGCTCCACCCAACCTCCCTCGATCGGCATCTTGCCCTCCAGCTCCATGCCGAGTTCGACGAAGAACGAAATGGCGGCGTCAAGGTCGTCGACAACGATGAGGACGTTGTCCATGCGCTGGATCGTCATGCCGGGTCTCCTTTGCTGTGGTACGACCACAGTGGCCGCATCCGCCCCTCGTCTTGACATCCTCTGCTACACCTTCGTCAATGACCTCTTGACGCAGCGGTGCCCGTCACGCGCCAGTCGTACCGCTACGGACGATGGCACCGCAGGTCCCCGCGCAGCGAGCGTGCCAGCTCGGAGACGTGCCGTGCCTGGTCGGCGGACAGCCGTCGCGCCTCCCACAGCAGCACGGCGGCGTCCATGGCCTCCGGGGACGGAGTGGGTGGAACCTCACGCAGGAAAACGCCTGTCAGCGCGGCCAGTTCGCCGGCGGTGATCCCCAGCAGGGCGGCGAAGTCCGTCACCAAGCGCGGGGTCAGCTCCTTGCGACCGGAGCCGATCAGGCCGTAGGTGCTCGCCGAAAGGTACGTGGGCGTCACGAAGGCAAGCGCCCTCGCCATGCCCATCCAGTTCAGGTTGCGGTACTGGAGCATGCGGATGACCCAAGCGCCCGGGCCACGGGCGAGGGGCACGAGCGGCTTCGGGGCGAAGCTGGAACGCCGTTCCTCCTGCGGCAGTGAGCGGATCAGCCGGAGAAGTTCACAGCGTCCCGCTTCGGGGAGGCGCACCGTATCCGTCACCATGCTCGCCGCCCACTTCGCGGCCGCGGCGTCCAATGGCGCCAGGTCGTCCGGGACCGCCCACCCCGCGAGGATGAACAGATCGACAGCGTGGAAACCCAGCGCAGGCGCAAGCCGTCGGAGCAACACCTCGCTGGGGCTCTTCCCCGCGAGCACCGCCCGGACCTCCTCCGCGGTCGCCCCAGCGCGGTCGGCCAATTCCTGTGCGATGAGCCCTCTGTGGTCCAGCAACCACGCCAACATCGCGCCGAACCCGGGGTGCTCCGTCATGCCCGCAGACTAGTCAGAAGAGCGAATACGGCGTCGGCTTCCACCCGGATGATGCGCTCGGTCAGCGTTTTGACCTGCGGGAAGTGCGCGGTGCGGATCCGCATCGTGGTGCCCTTGCGATCCCGGTCGGTGACCTGTCGCTGTAGCGGGGCGGCCCCGACCGGCACCTTCGTCTCACGGAGCCGCAGGTCGCACTGGGCGACCTGCTCTGGCTCGTAGATGGCCCGGTCGACCGGGTCGATGCCCACGTACTCGGGGCGGATCAGCGCGAGCCACCGCGTCCGGCCGTCGTGGAGACGTCGGCCGCTCGGCCCGAAGTTGCTGTGCAAGCCCCCCTCGGCGTCGGGGGCGACGTCCGTGCCGGTAGTCCCCGAGTCTTCGCCCGAGCATCTCGGCTGGGGTGCACGGCTGCCGGCAAGGCGTGCGGCCCCGTGAACGGGGGATGGCGGGGGTGCGCCGGTTGGATGGGAGTCACTTGTCAATCAAGGTTGACGCAGCGAAGGCGTCAACGTAAGTTGACAGCATGACCGATGCGACCGATCTCGCCGCGCGGGCGGGCGACCGCGACCCACGGGTCGGACTCCGGGCCGTCTCCGCCCTGCGGCGACTGCTCGAACAGCTGGAAGCCGTCCAGGTGCGCAGCGCGCGCAACCAGGGGTGGTCGTGGCAGGAGATCGCGACCGAACTGGGAGTCAGCCGACAGGCCGTCCACAAGAAGTACGGGAGGCAGTGATGTTCGAACGGTTCACGAAAGCCGCACGTTCGGTGGTGAAGGGGGCGGTCGAGCACGCGGAGCGTGGCGGCGCGACGGTCGTCACCCGTGAGCATCTGCTGCTGGCCCTGCTCGACCAGGAGGGCACCCGGGCGGCGGCTGCGCTGCGCGAGCTGTGCCCGCCGGAACGCCGCCCGTCCCTGGTGGCCGCCCTGGGCGACGCCCGGCGTCGGGCGGGGCTGTCCCGGGCGGACGCGGAGGCCCTGGCTGACCTCGGCATCGACGTCGGTGCGATCGTGGCGCGGGTCGAGGAGACCCACGGCGCGGGCGCGTTGGCGGGCGACCGCAAGGATTCCGGGTGGTGGTCGGGCCGTCGGTCCTTCTCGAGGGAGGCCAAGACCGTCTTGGAGAAGTCCCTCCGGGTGGCCGTGGCCCGCAAGGACCGAGAGATAGGCGACGAGCACATCCTCCTGGCGCTCACCACCAGCGGCGGGGTCGTCGCGGAGGCCCTGGCCGACCACGGCGTGACGTACGCCTCCGTCGACACCGCGGTCTCCAGCCCGACGGCCCCCTGACGCTAGGTTCCGGCCAGGGGAGCACTGCCGCCGTACCGGCCCTCCACACGCTCCAGCTCGGTGCGGCGCCGCCTGGCGCCATCTCGCCTCGCTGATTGTTGCGGCCGCACCACAGCGGCGTCTGGTACGACGTCAAGACCTGTGAGTATGCCGCCAATTCGCGTACCTCCCCGGAGAGCCGGCGACGCGGCTCTGAGAGACTGTCCCCGTGGCACACGAAGCACCTGATGACACAGCGGTCGTGACCATGGCCGTCCTCTTTGATCCCGAGCCGGGCACATGGGGCATGCGCGGCGACCCCTATGTGTGGTGGGCCGTGCGCGACCGCCTGTCCAGTACGGCCGTCCCGCCGTCGGTCGATGAAGTCACCGCCCTGCTGCGGGCGTCGTTCGGCGAAGTCGTGGGTCTCGACCTCGACGAGGCCGAGTCTTCGGCCGTCTACCGCGAGCAGTACGCACACGGTGGCATGTCCAGCGGCATGGTCCACCTCGACACATGGCGCGAGCGGCTGATGCCCCTGCTCGTGGAGCGTGCCAGGGCCCTGGTGAAGGGCTGACCGCGGCGGCGCCACCTTCAACCGTCGTGCCGGCCGCGACGGGACGGCCTATGGCGTGAACGCAGGGCGGACAGGGAGTGCGTACGGTCACAGGGTGAGAAGTACCGTGGTGGCGCGTCGCTCGTCCATGGCCTTGTAGCCCTCCGGAGCCTGGTCCAAGAGCAGGGTGAGGTCGAAGACCTTGCCGGGGTCGATCTCGCGGCCCCAGATGAGCTGGATCAGGTCGGGCAGGAACCGGCGCAAGGGGGCGGGGCCGCCCTCATGTGGATGCCGGCGAGGAACAGATCCATGCCGGGGATGGCCACGTCGTGGTTGGCGCCGACGCAGCCCAGGTGCCCGCCCGGACGGGTGGCGCCGATCGCCTGCATCGTCGACTCCTGGGTTCCCACGGCCTCGATCACCGAGTGGGCCCCGAGGCCGTCCGTGAGTTCCTTGATCTTCGCCACGCCCGCGTCACCGCGCTCCTCGACGATGTCGGTCGCGCCGTAGAACCGGGCCGGCTCCTGGCGCTCGGGATGGCGGGACATCGCGATGATCCGCTCCGCGCCCAGCTGCTTGGCGGCCAGGACGGCCATCAGGCCGACCGCGCCGTCGCCGACGACCGCGACCGTCTCGCCGGGGCCCGCCTGGGCTGCGACGGCCCCGTACCAGCCGGTGCCGAGCACGTCGGAGGCGGCCAGCAGCGACGGGATCAGCTCCGGGCCCGGCTGCCCCGGCGTGGCCACCAGGGTGCCGTCCGCGTGCGGGATGCGGGCCTTCTCCGCCTGGGTGCCGACCGTCTGCGCCACGAATTCCCTGTGCACGCAACCGGACTGGTAGCCCGCGCGGCAGATCTCGCAGGTGTTGTTTGAGATGACGAGCGACCCGCCGGGTCCCAGGGCTGCGGCGCGAGGAAGTCGCGGTCCTCGCGGGTGTGAGCATCGAGTGGTACACGCGGCGGGAGAAGGGCCACATCAGCGGCGTATCCGAAGATGTCCTCGGCGTGGTCGCCCGCGCGCTGCGCCTCGACGACGACGAACGCACCTACCTCTTCGACCTGGCCAGGGCCGCGCAGCCGCCCGGCCGCACACCTCGCCGCCGTAAGGCCGTCGACGTCCCGCCCGCGCGTCCAGTGGCTGCTCGACTCCATGACGCTGTCCGCGGCCTTCGTCACCAACGGCCGCCTGGACATCGTGGCCACCAACGCACTCGCCCGCGCTCTCTTCGCGCCCATGTACGACAGTCGGACCGTGGACGAACGCGGCCGTCCCGACCTCGCCCGGTACTACTTCCTCGACCCGGGCGCGCATCACTTCGCCGCCGACTGGGACAGCGCCGTGAGCGCCGCCGCCCTGCTCCGCGCCGAAGCCGGGCGCTATCCGGACGACAAGGCACTACGCCAGCTCATCGGAGAGCTGTCCACCGTGAGCACCGAGTTCCGAGCCCGATGGGCCGCCCACGACGTCCGCATCCACCACGGCGGCGTCAAGCGCTTTCATCACCCCGACGTCGGCCCCTTGGAACTCACCTATCAGCCGCTGGACCTTCCCCTCTCCTCCCATGAGGCCCACTCCCTGACCATCCACACCCATGACTCGTCCCGGTGACGCCGGGGCCGCCGGCGTAGGCCGTCAGACGCTGGGCGCGGACGGGCTGTGGCTTTCTATCTCCAACCTGCGTTGTTCCTAGAATGGGCAGATGAAGGACATCGACGCGATCGCGGTGTTGCAGGATCCGGTGCGCCGCCGCCTGTACGAGTACGTGGCGGCCCAGGGCCGCGAGGTCGGCCGTAATGAGGCCGCCGAGGCGGCCGGGGTGGCGCGTACGCTCGCCGCGCACCATCTGGACAGGCTGACCGAGGCCGGACTGTTGGAGAGCGGCAGCCGTCGCCTCACCGGCCGCTCGGGGCCGGGGGCGGGCCGTCCCGCCAAGGTGTACACGCGGGCGCGGGCCGAGCGGTCGGTGTCACTGCCCGCCCGCGACTACCGCACCGCCGCCGAGCTGCTCGCCGAGGCCGCCGAGCAGGCCGGGCTCGACGCCGGGCTCTGCGCGGCCGCGCGCCGCCGGGGTGAGGCCCTACGTGGTTCGGCGACGCCCTGTGGGGACCTTGAAGAGGCCGTGGAGATGCTGGCCGCCCGCGGCTACGAACCGCACCTGGAAGACGTCGAGGGCGTCGACGAGGGGGCGACCGGGGCGGCCGCGCACGTCGTCCGGATGCGCAACTGCCCCTTCCACGCCGTCGCCGAACGCTTCCCGCCGCTCGTCTGCGGCATGAATCTCGCGCTGCTGGAGGGGTTGCTGGGCACGGACGGCCCCGTCCGCGCTCGCATGGACGCCCGGCCGGGGGAGTGCTGCGTGGTGGTCGAGACTTCTAAAAACAATGTCGATTGACATAGAAATGCGGGCCGTGCTGGGATGAGGCCATGACCGCATCCGCATCCGCATCCGCGCCTGCCGCCCACCTCGCCCAGCTCAACGTCGCCACGCTCCGGCATCCCTTCGACGACCCGCGCGTGGCGCCGTTCGTCGAGATGCTCGATCCGGTCAACGCCGCCGCCGACGGCGCACCCGGCTTCGTGTGGCGGCTCGTGGAGGAGGGGGCGGCCGACGCCACAGGCCTGCGCCCGGCGGGTGAGGACGTCATCGTCAACCTGTCGGTGTGGGAGACCCAGGAGGCCCTGTGGGACTTCGCCTACCGCAGCGGGCACCTGGAGGTGATGCGGCGGCGGCGCGAGTGGTTCGAACGGCACGTCGAGGCGCACCTGGTGCTCTGGTGGGTCCCCGCCGGGCACCTCCCGTCCGTCGGCGAGGCCCTGGAGCGCCTGGCGGACCTGCGGGCGCAGGGGCCGTCCCCGCGCGCGTTCACCTTCGCCTCCTCCTTCACCGCCGCCGAGGCCACCCAGCACCTTCAGGCCGCCCCGCCAGCGGTCTGAAGCAGGGACGTTTGGCGGAGGGTCGGCCGCCGGCCGGTCGCGGTGGTCGAGAAGACCCGTTGTCAGAACGCGAGCATGCGATTGACTGGGGCTCGGCAATGCTCGAAGGACGCGGGACTCATGGGGGCCACGCAGTGAAAAGCACCGACACGCCACGGATACCGGACGCGGTGTGGCTGGAGGAACGGCTGGGCGAAGGCTCGCTCTGGCGACCGGACGAGGCCGGTCTGCCTGCTGAGTTGACCGATGCCCGGTCGAGGGAGTTCCTGCTCACGGTCGGCTTTCCCGCCGTCCACCTCGACGTCGTGGGGATCGACACGAGGCACGTACGGGACGAGGACGGGCTGGAACCGTTCGATGCCGACGAGATCTACGGGAATCGCTATCCCGACGACGACTCCCCGCCCAAGAACTTCTGCTTCACCGTCGCCGTCTGGGGCGACCAGCACCTGATGCTCGACGCGGCGGACGGAGGCATCACCCACTACGACCCCAACGGGTGGGACCACGGCGACGGTTGGAAGGGACTGGCCGCCGATTCCCTCCCCCTGCTCGCCGTGCTCCTCGGGCTGATCGCCGAGGCGAGCGACGCCCTGGAATCGGACGACGACGCCGTACGCGCGGCCGCCGTCGCCGACCTGCGTGAGCGCATGATCGGCCAGGACGTGTACGTGAGCGAATCCGCGTTCTGGGACGAGATCTTCGAGTGCCTGGAATGAGAACGGTCCGGTGAGAACCGACGTCGCCGGGACGCCTCGCTGCCGATCGTCGACGAACCCCGGATCGAGTGCGCCGAGCCGGACCTGGTCGTGATCGGCCCGCAGTACGAGCTGGTCATGCGCGGCGGGCCCCCGTACCGCGCAACAGATGGCCCGCGGGCGATCTGGGTGCGGTACGCAGGGCGTTGGCGCGTTGGGTCGTACCGCGGACGCCGCGGACGCCGCGGACGCCGCGGATGTCGGCTGTGAATGTCCGTCGGCGTTCGGCGAGTTGGCGGACGAGGTCCCGCTGCCACCGGCGTCAGCGCCCCCCGGCGAAGTGATCAGGTGTCCGTACCGCGGAGTGAGTGGCGTCGGACGAGCCGGGCGACGTCGCGTGCGGTGATGATGCCCACCAGGAGCCCGCCTTCGGTGACGAGGATCTGTACGCCGCTCCTGCTCGGCCGGGCCTTTTCGAGGACCTCCTCCAAGAGGTCGTCCGGCGCGCAGGTGGTGCACTGCGACAGTGGCGTCGCCATGTCACGTACACGCAGCTCCTTGCGCTGCGCGGCGGGGATCCTCGCGAACCGCGACAGGTCGACCAGGCCGCTGGGGCGGCCCCCGAAGTCGATCAGGGCCAGGGTGGAATGGCGGGCCCGCATCGCCACGTCGTCGACGCAGCGTTCCACGGTGAGCCAGTCGGGGCAGGTCTCCACGGGGCTCGACATGGCGTCGGCCGCTCGCACCCCGTGCAGGGCCACGGCCATGCCGGCCTGCCGTCGCTCCGCGTTGGCGACGATCAGGACGAAGAACCCGATGACCATCAGCCACAGACCGCCCAAGGCGCCGCGCAGGGTGTAGACCCAGCCGCCGGCGATCATCAGGAATCCGAGTACCTGCCCACTGCGGGCGGCCGCCCGTTCGGCCCGCTCCCGGTTCCCGGTGCGCCACCAGATCACCGACTGCACCACACGCCCTCCGTCGAGCGGCGCGGCGGGCAGCAGATTGAACACACCCAGCAAGAAGTTCACCCACGCCAGCCACACCAGCACCGCGGCCGGTATCGCCCAGCCGAACAGCGCGTTCAGCCCGATGCCCGCACCGAGCGCCGCTCCGCCGACGACAAGACTGGTGAGCGGCCCGCCGACGGCCACCAGGAAGGCCGCTCCCGCCGTACGCGGCTTGCCCATCTGGGTCATCCCGCCCAGCGCCCAGAGCGTGACGTCCTCGACAGGGATGTCCTTCCTCCGGGCGATGATCGCGTGCGCCGCCTCATGAGCCAGCAGGCTCCCGATGAGCAGCAGGGCCCCCACCAGGCCGGCGACCGTGTACGTGGCGTTCGACTGGTCCGGAACCCAGGCGGGGAGCGTCTGGCTGCCCAGGCTGTACCCGAAGAGGACCACGAGCAGGGGCACGGTCCAGTGGATGCGCAGCGGCACGCCGAGAACTCGTCCGATCCGTACCGAGCCGTTCATCTCCGTCTCCCAGGGCTGGAGCGGTCGGTCCTCCGCCCGAGCCGAGGCCGTCCGCCTACTCAAAGTGTTGCTCGGCGCGCCCGGGCCCGGGGCACGGATCGGGCACATGATGGAGACATGGCCGACGACACACAGGGGGACAGGCGGGGGGACACGCAGAGGGAGAGCGGTCACCGGACGGTCCCGCACACGGCCGACGTGCGGATCGAGGCGTGGGGGGCGAGTCGGGAGCAGTGTCTGGCGGAGGCCGTGCTCGGGATGGTGGGGTGCTTCGCCGACGTCTCCGGCGTGCGGCCGACCGCGGTGCGGCAGGTGGAGCTGGCCGAGGCCGACGACGACGATCTGCTGATCGCGTCTCTGGACGAGGTCATCTACCGGCTGGAGGTACACGGCGAGGTGCCGGTGGACGTGGAGGCGGAGACGACGGACGGGGGACTCGACGTACGGCTGGCGGTGACCGACGTGGCGGCGGTACGGATCATCGGCGCCACGCCCAAGGCCGTGTCGTGGAGCGATCTGCACCTCGGCCCGGGTCCGTACGGCTGGTCCTGCGCGGTGACGGTCGACGTGTGACGGGGTCGTACCCGCACGTCCACTGACGGGCCGACCCCGCACCCCTACTGACCGACCCCGCACCTCCACTGACGGGCCGACCCCCGCACCTCTACCCCTTCACCACGCCCAGTGGGACCAGCCGGGCCACCTTGCGGCACAGCCCCGCGCCCTCGCTCGCCTCCACCACGGCGGAGACGTCCTTGTACGCCTCCGGGGCCTCCTCGGCCAGGCCCTGCAACGACGCACCGCGTACCGCGATCCCCTGCGCCTCCAGGCGCGACCGCAGCTCCCGGCCGCGCACCGCGCGGACGGCCGCGTGCCGGCTCAGGACCCGGCCGGCCCCGTGGCAGGTGGAGGAGAACGCGTCGCCGTCGGGGACGCCCGTCAGGACGTACGAGGCGGTGCCCATGGTGCCGGGAATGAGCACCGGCTGCCCGGAACCGCGCAGGTCGTCCGGCAGATCGGAGTGGCCGGGCGGCAGCGCCCTGGTGGCGCCCTTGCGGTGGACGCACAAGGTGCGCGGCTTCCCCCGTACGAGATGCGTCTCGATCTTGGCCAGGTTGTGCGACACGTCGTAGACCAGCGAAAGACGGGCCCCCAGCTCACGGCGGAAGACACGGCGCGCCGCCTCGGAAAGAAGCTGACGGTTGGCGCGCCCGTAATTGGCCGCGGCGCCCATCGCGCCGAGATACGCGCGCCCTTCCGGCGAGTCGACCGGGGCGCAGGCGAGCTGCTTGTCGGGAACTGTTATGCCGTGCCGCGGCATGGCCAGGTTCATCGCCCGGACATGGTCCGTGCAGACCTGGTGCCCCAGTCCGCGCGAGCCGCAGTGGATCATCACGCAGATCTGGCCGAGGGCGAGTCCGAAGGCGGCGGCGACCGGCTCGTCGTAGACCTCGGCGACCTGCTGCACCTCCAGGAAATGGTTGCCCCCGCCCAGGCTGCCGACCTGCCCGAGACCCCGCTCCATCGCCCGCTCGCTCACCTGCGTCACGTCCGCCTCGGGTACCGCCCCGTTGTCCTCGCAGCGGCTCAGGTCGCGCGGCTCTCCATGGCCCTTCTCGACCGCGTACCGGGATCCCCCCTCCAGTACCCGCTCGAGCTGAGCGGTGCTGCCCAGCTGCCAGACCGCGCCGCGTCCGGCGCCGCGCGGGGTGTCCCAGCCCAGTCCGTCCATCACCGCGGACAGCACCGGCGCGAGATCCTGCCGGTCGCAGTCGGCGGCCAGCAGCCGTACACCGCAGGAGATGTCGAACCCGACACCGCCGGGTGAGACCACCCCACCCTCCTCGACGTCGGTCGCGGCCACCCCGCCGATGGGGAAGCCGTAGCCCCAGTGCACGTCCGGCATCGCGTACGAGGCCGTCACGATGCCCGGCAGCGTCGCCACGTTGGCGACCTGCTCCAACGACTTCTCGGCGTCCCGCAGCAGTCCGCGTGAGGCGAAGACGATCCCCGGCACCCGCATGTCGCGCTGCTGATCGATGCGCCAGCGGTACGGGCGCTCCTCCACGAGCTCCATGGCAGCCTCCAGGGTCCTTGCTTCCAGGGTCCGCCGTTTCCCCGGTCCCCGCCGCCGAAGCGCGAGGCGGACCGCGGCGAAGGGCACGGCTCCTGCTCGCCGCAGGAAATCCGCCCGATCACGACCGGCCCGCTGCGCGTCGACTGGCCGGAAGCGCGGCCCTCCGTCACACTCGTTCATCTGCCCTGAGCAGCACACCTCGGGCTTCTTCAATGCTGGTCGGGAGGTAGATCGTGCTCATCAGCCACACCATCGAGAGCGACGTGCTCCGTGTGAAACTCCTCCGCGACCTCGATGTCACCACCCGTGCCGCGGCGGCGCTGGAGATCGAGGCCCTCGTCTCCGCCCATCGCCCGAGCCGCGTGCTGGTCGAACTCGCCACCCCGACTCCCTCGCCGGCGTCCCTGAGCGCGCTCGCCCGGGCGCGCCGGATGTGCCAGAGCCTGGGCATCCCGCTGTCCGCGACAGGCCCCGGAGCTCCCAGCTGGACGCTTCACGAGTCCCCTGGCGTGGAGGCGGAGCGACTGGAGACGGGGGCGCGGCGGGGTCGATGACCTGCCGTGGCCGTGGGCGTAGGCGTGGGCGTGGGCGTGCCCCGAGGCTGCTCGGTGGATATGGGGGTCATACGACGCGGAGCACCCCGGCCCCGTTGATCCGGCCGGCGGCCAGGTCGTCGAGAGCCCGGTCCGCGTGGTCGAAGTCGTACACCGTCAGGGTGGCCCGCAGCGGGTGCCGGGCGGCGGTCGCGAGGAGTGCGCGTCCGTCCTGGCGGGTGTTGGCGGTGACGCTGCGGAGTGTTCGCTCGCGGAAGAGGTGCCGCTGGTAGTTCAGCGGCGGGATGTCGGAGAGGTGGATTCCGGCGATGGTGAGTGTCCCGCCGCTGTCCAGCGCCTCCAGGGCCACCGGGACGAGGGCGCCTGCCGGGGCGAAGACGATCGCCGCGTCCAGCGGATCCGGCGGTGGCGCGTCGGGCGGGTTCGCGGAGGTGGCTCCGAGCTCGAGCGCGAGGTCGCGGGCCGCGGGGGACCGGGTGAAGACGTGGACGACCGCGCCTTGGGCGAGGGCGACCTGCGCGGTGAGGTGGGCGGACGCGCCGAACCCGTAGATCCCCAGACGGCCGCCCTCGGGAAGGTGCGTACGGCGCAGGGCGCGGAAGCCGATGATGCCGGCGCAGAGCAGCGGGGCGAGTTCCTCGTCGCTGTATCCGGACGGCAGCTCATAGGCGTACGCCGCGGGCACCGTCGCGTACTGCGCGTAGCCCCCGTCCGCGTCCCAGCCGGTGTAGACGCTGGACGGGCACAGGTTCTCCCTGCCGCCGGCGCAGTACCGGCAGACCCCGCACGTCCTGCGCAGCCACGGGATTCCCACCCGGGTGCCGACCGCCGGTCCGGTGACCGCCTCTCCGGTCGCCACGGCGGTGCCGACCGCCTCGTGCCCCGGGACCACCTGCTTCCGGTGCGGCGGCAGGTCTCCGTCCCGTACGTGCAGATCGGTCCGGCACACCCCGCACGTGTGCACTTCGACGAGTAGCTCGTCCGCCGCCGGCACCGGTACGGGCAGCTCGACGCACGTGAGTCCGCCCGGGTCGGCGGCCGTGGCCGTCCACCCACGCATCGTCGAGGGAACCGCGGCATCCACGTCCGGCGACTGCCCGGTCCCCACCGTCCGGACACCCCGCGGCCGGCCGGTACGGCCTGAGGCACGTAGCAGGGGGTGGGGGTCGGGGTGGGGGTGCGGGTCAGTCGGAGTCGCGGGCGATGTCCAGTGCGAGCGCCTGCAGGATGGCGTCGGTCGGCGTCTCGGGTTCTGTCCGGTCGTACACGTCCGCGACCGTCTCGAAGGCCAGCACGAAGCCGTCGATCAGGGCGCTCAGCGGTTCGGAGAGCTGGTTCAGGACGGCCTGACCGATCTCCGCCGGATCCCCGGTGTCGGGGACGAGGAACTGCGTCGGGATGACCTCGTCGAGCAGGTCGGAGACGTAGTCCGCCCCGACGCCACCGCGCAGGGCCGTGAGCGCGGCGATGGCCTTGAGCTGGATCTCGTTCTCGGTCATGCGCCGAGCGTAGAAGCAACGACGGAGCGAACCCGGGGAAGCGCCGCGGGGAGCGCGGCGAGCCGTGACCTCACCGGTCACGCATGGTCAGATGGTGGCATATGCCATGTTCAGCGACCTATGCTCCCGGAGAGCGCGGCCCGAGGGGCTGCCCGTGACGAACCGTGGTGCCCCATGAGTCAGCATGTACACGTCCGCGTCCGTCGAGGCATCGCGGTGTCGGAGAACGGCGAACTGATCGAGGAGTACGACTGCCGGTGCGGCGCTTCCTGGACCAGGACGTACGAGGGCGGGGGCCCGGATCCGAGCTGACGGCAGACGGGACCGACAGAGACGAGCGGAGCGCTAAAACCTAGACGCGCTAAGTTTTTGGCCTTACGGTGAAGCGGAAGGGTGGTGTCCGCATCGCCTGTCCCGCATGCGGCGGGAGCACACCGTGAGGAGCTGGCGATGTCCGATGTGTCCATGCCGTCCGCGTCCCCGTCCCCGTCCCTGCCCTCGGCGTCCTCGTCGTCGTCCGTCGAGGTCCGAACGGAGACGACTCACCCCTCGCCGCGTCTGGGCCGTGTCGGGCCCGTGATGTTCCTGGCGCACTTCGGCTGGCTGCTGCCCGCCGCCGCGGGCGCGACGCTGATCCAGGCTCTGCTCACGCGGATCGACGCGGAGGCGAAGCTCGCCCTGTACGCCACGCTGAGCACCGTGGGCGCGGTCGGGGCCACGCTCGCCAACGTCGCGTTCGGTGTGCTCTCGGACCGGACCCGGTCGCGTTACGGCCGGCGCAACCCCTGGATCGTGGGCGGCGGGCTCGCCGCGGCCGCTTCGCTCAGTGCCATGTCCCTCGTGCGGGACTTCGCCACGCTGGTGGCGCTGTGGATGGTCTTCCAGATCGCGTTGAACGCGTTCCTGGGGCCGCTCATCGCGATCCTCCCCGACCGGGTGAGCGCCGCGGATCTGGGCAAGGCGTCCTCGTGTGTCGGCGCGGGCCAGCTCGTGGCGCAGAGTGTCGCGGGCATCGTCGCGGGGCTGTTCCTCGCCGTGCCGGCCGAGGGGCTGCGCTGGATACCGTGGCTCTTGGCGGCGGGAGCCCTGCTGGTGTTCTTCCTACTCCCGGACCGCTCCAACAGGCACGAGCCCAGGGAACCGCTCGCGCTCGCCGCGCTCCTCAGGAACCTCCTCCCGCCGCGCGACGCCGACTTCGCGTGGGCGCTGGTCGGGCGCTTCCTCGGAATGCTGAGCCTGTTCCTCGTCCTCATGTACCAGCTCTACACACTCACCGACTACCTGGGGCTCGGCACGTCCGACGCGGCGAAGGCCATCGCCACCGGCGGCGTCGTGATGGCCGTGGCGTCCGGCGCGGCGATCGCCCTTGCCGGTCCCCTCTCCGACCGGCTCGGCAGGCGGAAGGTCTTCGTCGCCGCGTCCTCGCTGCTGATGGGCGCCGCCGCGCTTCCCCTGGCGCTGACTCCTTCGCTGTGGGCCTTCCACGCCTTTCTTGCGGTCGGCGGCTTCGGCTTCGGCGCGTATCTCGCGGTCGACCAGGCCCTGATCGCCGAGGTGCTGCCCAGTCAGGCCCATGCCGCGAAGGACATGGGCATCCTCAACATCGCCAACACCGCACCCCAGATCGTGGCGCCGGTCATCGCCGTGGTCATCGTGCCCGGCCTCGGCTTCCGTGGGCTGTTCCTGCTCGCGACCGGCTGCGCCGTGGCCGGCGCCCTGTGCGTGAAGCCGATCCGCCGTGTGCGATGACGTCGGCGCACGCCCACCTCGGCGCACGCCCACCTCGGCGCACGCCCACCTCGGCGCACGCCCACCTCGGTGCGCATTGACCTCCGCCGACCCGAAAGGACCCCTGTGATGCTGCCGACCGCAGCCGACGGCCTGCCTCTGCCCGACGACTTCCTGTTCGGCGCCTCGACGTCGGCCCATCAGACCGAGGGCGGCAACACCAACAGTGACTGGTGGCACCTGGAGCACGCCGGAGGCCCGGTGAAGGAGCCAAGCGGCGACGCCGCCGACAGCTACCACCGGTGGCGCGAGGACATGGACCTGCTGGCCGAACTCGGCTTCACCGACTACCGGTTCAGCATCGAGTGGGCCCGCATCGAAAGCGCTCCAGGCCACTTCTCCCAGGCCGCGCTCGCCCACTACCGGCGCATGGTCGGTCGACCGGTTCGCCCGGTACGTGGCGGCCACCGAGCGGGTCATCGGCAGCGGCGTACGGCATGCCTGCACCATCAACGAGCCGAACGTGGTCGCCGCGTTCGACGCCGTGATCCACCTGGGCGCCGCCCAGGCGCAGGGGGAGGGGGAGGGGGAGGAGGGGCAGGCCGCGCCGGCGGCCGGGATGCCGCTGCCCGACGGAAAGGTGACCGCGGCCCTCATCGAGTCCCACGGCCGGGCCGTCGCCGCCGTCAAGGCGATGTCCCCGGACATCCAGGTCGGCTGGTCCGTGGCCAACCAGGTCTTCCAGGCCACGCCCGGCGCCGAGGACATCGCCGCCGCCTACCGGTATCCCCGCGAGGACGTGTTCATCGAGGCGGCGTGCCAGGACGACTGGATCGGCGTCCAGGCGTACACCCGGACCCGGGTGGGACCCGACGGGCCGCTTCCGGTGCCCGACGCCGCCGAACGCACGCTCACCGGTTGGGAGTACTACCCATACGCCCTCGGGCACGCGCTGCGGCACACCGCGCAGGTCGTCGGCGACGTGCCGCTGATCGTCACGGAGAACGGCATCGCCACCGGCGACGCCAGCCGCCGCATCGCGTACACGGCCACCGCCCTCAGGGACCTGGCGGCGGCCCTCGACGACGGCCTGGACATCCGTGGGTACCTGCACTGGAGTGCCCTGGACAACTACGAATGGGGGTCGTACGCGCCCACCTTCGGGCTGATCGCCGTCGCCCCACGTACCTTCGCCCGCGCACCCAAGCCGTCCGCCGCCTGGCTGGGCGAGATCGCCCGTTCCCGCCTGCTGCCCAGGGGCGCCTGAAGCCCATCGTCCGCCCGAACCCGCCGGAGGGCGTGTGTCAGCCGTTCCTGAACGATGCGTCCAGATCCCTCAGTGCCCTGCACAGCAGTGCGGCGTCGACCAGACGGGACGACAAGGGGCCAGGAGCGCTGAGCCAGGTCGCGGAGGCCGTGCCGTAGCGGTCGTCCGGCACGAGGAGCCAGGTCTCTGCGGACAGCATGCGGCTGCCGGGGGCGTCGCAGTGGTGTGCGGTGCCGACAGGGACCTGGACGATGAGCTGACGCCGTATGTAGTCGGCAAGGACCGGATAGCCGGCTTCCCTCGGCAGACTCAGCCGGTCGAGTGCGGCCAGACCCCGCTCCAGAGGAGTGATGACGACGGCGTCCCAGGTCTCGCCGCAGGCCACGAGCCGCGGAGGGTGGCTGCATACCGCCCAACCGTCGCGACGCTCGGCGTCCGGCTCCAGCAGATCGGCCCAGAGCACGGAGGTGCGTCGCGGGTTCGGGAGGAGGGGAGCGGGCATGGTTGGGCTCCTTACCTGCGGGGCGTGTGGGGGTGGGGGAAACGTCCCGGATACCACCGTAAAGCCTAAAATCTAGTCCGTCTAGGTTTTGGGTGGGCGGTGCCACGGAGTAGGGTTCTCCGGTGAGCACCCGCAGCCCTCGTGGCCCCTACGCGAAGACCGCAGCCAAGCGGAAGCTGATCCTCGAAGCGGCCCTCGCCGCCTACGCCGAGGCGGGCACCCGGGGCGTGTCGGTCAAGGACATCGCTGCCCGCGTCGGCATGACCGACGCGGGCGTGCTCCACCACTTCGGCAGCCGTGAGGCGCTGCTCACCGCTGTACTCGAAGCGCGTGACGCCGCTGCCGCGGAGGTCCACGGCGAGGCCGGCACCCTGTGGCGGACGGACCTGCTGGCGGAGAACGTCGCGACCCCCGGCCTGGTCAAGCTGTTCGTCGACCTTGCCGCGGCCGCCGCCGAGCCGGAGCACCCGGCGCACGACTTCTTCCAGGAGCGCTACCGCACGATCCGGACCGCCCTGGCCGCCATCCTCTCCCAGGGCCGGCCCGCGACCGAGGCCGCGGTCCCGGCGACCGAGCGGCCGGACCCCGCCTGGGCGGCCCGCATGCTCCTCGCCGCGACCGACGGGCTTCAGCTGCAGTGGCTCCTCGACCCGTCCATCGACATGGCCGGTGACCTCGCCCGGCTGCGCGACACGCTGATCGACGCGCTCGAACGCACCGACTCCGCCGACTCCACCGACTCCGCCGACTCCACCGACTCCACGGACTCCGCCGACTCCACGGGCCGTACCGACGGCCCGGACCGGACGTAGCACCGACGACCGTCCCCGCCTGCGCCCCCGCCCGACGTCACGCTCCGGCGGCCCTGAGCACGCCGAGCAGCCGAGCCACCTCACGGCCTATCGCGGCGCGTCCGGCACCGAGGTACCGCCTGGTGTCCACCAGGGCCGGGTCCTCGGCGAGCGTCGTGGTTGAGATGCGTGGCTATGTTGATCTTGGTCATGCCGTGGTCGACGACGCGGGATGGATTTCGTCCGCCACGCCCGACGAGCCGTGCAGCACAAGCGGTACGGGGACGGTCGCGCGCAACGCGCCGATCAGGGCGAAGTCGAGCGCCGCGGCGACGAAGGCGGCGGCCTCGTCCGGGTCGGTCCGCGCGCCCGGGGCGTGGACGCCGTCCTCGCCACCGACCTCGCCCGAGCTCCGCCTCCACCCACACCCCTGCCGCGTGGCAGTGGGCGACGATCGCCGCCGTGGCGCGGACGTTGTCCTCGTACTCCAGGGCGAGGCGTCGAACATGACCGGGGAGAAGCCGAGTTCGAGGCCTGAAGGACGAGGTCGGCGGAGGCCGCGTGGTCGAGGTGGACGGCGACGGGTATCGGCGCGGCCTTGGCGATGGCCAGGGCGGCGACGCCGAGAGGGGCGAGGGCACCGTGATAGCGCACGGCGTTCTCGCCGATCTGCAGGACGACGGGTGAACCGGCTTCTCCGGCACCGGCGATGACGGCCTCGGCGTGTTCGAGGCCCGTCTCGCGCAGCGTCAACACGTGCGTGGACCTCGGCGTCGGTGTCATCACCTGGACGTGCGGTGTCGACAAGGCCGAGCAGCACTGGACCCTGAGGGACCTGGGCAACGGTTACGCCGAGCTCGACAACGCCGTCACCGGCGAGTGCGCCGAGGTCCCCAACGCTTCCACGGCGAACAACGCCCAGCTCAGGCAGGCGATCTGCACCGGCGCCGCCAACCAGCGGTTCCAGCGAACCTCCCTGTGACCGCCGACATCCCACTCCCCGCAGAAGCCGAGCTCCGGAGTGGAAGGAATGGCGGCCAGACAGGCCGTCAGCAGGTTGCGCAGAGCCTCGGGGAAGCCGCTGAGGTCTGGCGGCCGGTGTTCCGTATCGGCGATGATGGCGGCGATGGACGGGCGAAGGCGTGCTCGGGGGACATGTACTGCGGAGTGCCGATGAAGCTGCCGATCTTGGCGAGCAGTGTGTAGCCCGAGACTTCGCGCGGGTCGTCGGGGGATCCAGGCTCAGGCGGGGAGACGCGCGCTGATGGCGAGCAAGGTGGTCCCGGACAGGGGGCGCGTCGTGACCGTCGGGTGGAATCCGGCTCGCCGTAGGTGGTCGCGGACCGTGTCCCGGAGTGGCTCGACGGGGCCGCCCGGCGGGGGGTCGTATGCGATGAGGAGCCGGCCCTCCGGTCGGAGCAGTGTGGCGATGATGGACAGTTCGCGGGTGGCCGGTCCGGTCCAGGGCGAGCAGCCGGCCGTCGCCTCGTACGAGCCGTTCGCAGATCAGTGCCGCGGCGACCCCGCGACCGCAACCGATCTCCAGCACGTGGTCGTCCGGGCGCACACCCAGGATCTCGACCGCGGCCGACAGCCGCTCGGGCACACGCACCCCTCCGGTATACCGGGGGTCGTTCCGCGCGGCCATCGGTCGCCGCCGGACAGGCGGATCCCGACGATGCCCGACGACGTCCCGGTCGGCCGACGCGCGGCCGACCGGGACATCGGGCTCAGGCGAGGTCGAACCGGTCGAGGTTCATCACCTTGTCCCACGCCGCCACGAAGTCACGCACGAACTTCTCTCCCGCGTCCTGGGACGCGTAGACCTCCGAGACGGCCCGGAGCTGGGAGTGCGACCCGAAGACGAGATCGACGGCGGTGGCCGTCCACTTGACCTCTCCCGTCGCGCGGTCCCGGCCTTCGAAGACGTTCTCGGCCGAGGTCGACGCCTTCCACTCCGTACCCATGTCCAGGAGGTTGACGAAGAAGTCGTTCGTCAGCGTCTCCGGCCGGCCGGTGAAGACACCGTGCGGGGACCGCCGGAAGCCGGTGCCCAGGGCCCGCATGCCGCCGATCAGGACCGTCATCTCGGGAGCGGTGAGGGTCAACAGGCTCGCGCGGTCCAGCAGGAGCGTCTCCGGCGACAACTTCTCTCCCGCCCGGAGGTAGTTCCGGAACCCGTCCGCCCTGGGTTCGAGGACGCCGAACGACTCCACGTCCGTCTGCTCCTGCGAGGCGTCCGTACGCCCCGGTGCGAACGGGACCGTGATGTCGTACCCGGCGTTCTTCGCGGCCTTCTCGACGGCCGCGCACCCGCCCAGGACGATCAGGTCGGCGAGCGAGACCAACGTTTCGCCGGTCTGTGAGCGGTTGAAGTCCTGCTGGATCCGCTCGAGGGACCGCACCACCTCGGCCACCTCGGGCAGGTCGTTGACCTCCCAGTCCTTCTGCGGCGCGAGTCGGATCCGTGCCCCGTTGGCGCCGCCACGCTTGTCGGTGCCGCGGAAGCTCGCCGCCGACGCCCAAGCGGTGGTGACCAGCTGGGGGACGGACAGTCCCGAGGCGAGGATCCTGCTCTTGAGGTCGGCGACGTCCTTGTCCGCGACCAGCTCGTGATCGACCGCGGGGACGGGGTCCTGCCACAGCTGCGGCTCGGGAATCCACGGGCCGAGGTACCGCGTGAGGGGCCCCATGTCGCGGTGCAACAGCTTGTACCAGGCCTTGGCGAAGGCGTCCGCGAGCATGTCCGGGTTCTCGTGGAACCTCTTCGCGATCGGCGCGTAGATCGGATCCAGCTTCAGCGAGAGGTCCGTCGTCAGCATCATGGGAGCGTGCCGCTTCGACGGATCATGGGCGTCGGGCACCGTGCCCTGGGCCGAGGGATCCTTGGGAGTCCACTGCTTCGCGCCGGCCGGGCTCGTCGTCAGCTCCCAGTCGTACGTGAAGAGGTTGTCCAGGTACCCGTTGTCCCACGTCGTCGGCGCGGTGGTCCACGCGCCCTCGAGCCCACTGGTGAGCGCGTCGGCGCCCATGCCGGTGCCGTACGTGTTCTTCCAGCCGATGCCCTGCTGCTCGATGGGGCAGCCCTCGGGTTCCGGACCGATGTACTGGGGATCGACCGCACCATGGCATTTGCCGAACGTGTGCCCGCCGACGATGAGCGCGACCGTCTCCTCGTCATTCATCGCCATGCGCCCGAACGTCTCGCGAATGTCCTTGGCGGCGGCGATCGGATCCGGGTTGCCGTTCGGCCCCTCCGGATTGACGTAGATCAGTCCCATCTGCACGGCGCCGAAAGGACCGGTGAGTTCCCGGTCGCCGCTGTAGCGCTCATCTCCGAGCCAGGTGTCCTCGGGCCCCCAGAAGATTTCCTCGGGTTCCCAGATGTCCTCTCGTCCGAAGCCGAATCCGAACGTCTTGAACCCCATCGATTCCATGGCGCAGTTGCCGGCGAAGACCAGAAGGTCGGCCCAGGAGATTTTCCGGCCGTACTTCTGCTTGACCGGCCAGAGCAAACGGCGCGCCTTGTCGAGGCTCGCGTTGTCCGGCCAGCTGTTGAGGGGGGCGAAGCGCTGAGCGCCGGAGCCGCCACCGCCCCGGCCGTCGGCGATGCGATACGTTCCCGCGGCATGCCAGCTCATCCGGATGAAGAGCGGCCCGTAGTGTCCGTAGTCGGCGGGCCACCAGTCCTGCGACGCCGTCATCACCTCGAAGACGTCCTGCTTCAGCGCGTCGACGTCCAGGGTCGCGAATTCTTCCGCGTAGTCGAAGTCCTCACCCATCGGATTGGATTGGGGCGCGTGCTGGTGGAGGACCTGAAGGTCCAGCTGATTAGGCCACCAGTCCCGGTTCGTCCTGGGGGGAGTCGCCGTGGGGGCCGGGGAGGGGATCGCCGGGTTCTCGCTTTCGCTGCCGTTCACGTCCGCCCTTCTTTCCGTCTCGGTGTTTCCGTGTGCTGGCTGCTGCATGGTCGCGCACCGAAGAGCGCGTCGCTACGAGACACACGCAGAGCACCCCACGTAAGGAAAGGCGGGCATTTTCCGATCATCATTTCGGCGGCCGAAGCGGGTGAGGCCCCGGAGGGAAATCCTCCAGGGCCTCACCTTTCAGGTGTGTCCGGTCATGGCCGGATCGCTGTCGCGATCAGCCGATGGACCAGCCGAATCCGCCGCCCGCGGCCGGAAGGCCGTTCTGGCCCGGCTGATGCGTGGTGACCGTGCCGGTCGTGCCGGTGCGGCCGCCGGTGGCGTTGCTCCACGGCAGGGCGTACGCGGCGCCGTACGGAGCGGTGTTGGGCACACCGATGTACAGCCTGCCGGCCGTGGCGCCGAGGTGGGTGCCCACGGCGTGGCCGGCCGTCGGCGTGCCGCCGAGGCCGGAGGCGTTACCGGCCTCGATCCAGAAGTCGTTGTCGCCCGGGGCCCCGAACGGGTAGAAGGTCTGGACCGCTCCCGCGTCCGTGGTGGTGCCGACGTCCTCACCCGCGATGCCGACCGCGAGGACGAGGCTGCTCGCCGTGCCGGGCGCGCGCGGCGCCAGGTCGGCGAGGGCGACCTTCTGGCCGAACTTGTCGCCGGCCTCGGCCGAGCCCTGCACGTTCTCGACCTCGGCGTGGAAGTTGGCGGCCTGGGTGACCGTACCGGTCCCGGTGACGCGGAAGCTCTGGACGGCTCCGGCCTGGGTCACGGTACTGGTGCCGACGGTCAGGGCCTCGCCGGGGGAGCCGACCGCGAAGACGGTGTCGGTCGCGGCAGCCGTGGCGGAAGGACGGTACGTGACGGCCGCCACGGACGCGCCGAACTGGTCGCCCGCCTCGGACGCGCCGGACACGAAGTCGTCGTCCTGGCTGATGCCCTGGACCGGGGCGGGGATGCCGTCGACGCTCAGGTCGTGCTTGAGGATCTGAACGCCACCCGCGTTGGCCAGGGTGCCGATCGCCTCACCCGGCGAGCCGATGACGACATGGTTCGCCGAGGCCGCGAGGGAGGAGCCGAACTTGTCGCCGGCCTCGGCGGTACCGCTCATGCCCGGCTTGTCCTGGTGGACGGCGACGTTGATGCTGCCGCGCAGGTAGTGGGCGCTGCCCGCGTCGGCGACGGTGCCCAGGTCCTCGCCGGACACGCCGATCACGAGGTACGGCTCACCCGCGCGGGTGTGACCGGCGGCGACGGCGTTGCCGAAGCGGTCGCCCGCCTCCGGGGCCGAGGACAGGATCGAGCCCGCGCCCGTGCCCTGCACGAGGTCGAGGGCCGCCTTGCCGGTGGACAGGCCGTTCGCGGCGCCGTAGAAGATCTGCGCGGAACCGGCGTCCGTGGTGGTGCCGACGTCCTCGGCCGGGACACCCACGACGAGGTCGGTGCAGCCGTCCTTGTCATGGTCGAAGGTGGCCAGGTTCTCGCCGAACCAGTCGCCCGGCTCGGCACCGCCGGAGACGGCGGCGAGGTCCTGGTTGATCTCGGCGGTGCCCTTGCCGCCGCCGTGGATCACCCGTACGACACCGGCGTTGGCGTCGCCGCCCACCGTCGCTTTCGGGTCGCCGAAGACGGTGTCCTCGACGCCGTCGCAGTTGAAGTCCGTGATACGCGGCGACAGATCGAGCTGGATGCGCGGAGTGCTGCCGCCCGTGTAGGTGACGGTCTTCCCGCCGGTCTTCAGGATCGTCTCGAGCTGCGCGATGGTCGCACGGGGGTACGCCTGCCGGAGAACCGCGAGGGCGCCCGCCACGTGGGGAGCGGCCATGGACGTGCCGTTCTTCGAGCCGAAGCCGCCGCGGGGAATCGAGGAGACGATGTCGCTGCCGGGTGCGAACACGTCAAGCAGCGGACCACGGTTGGTGAAGGAGGACAGCGTGTCGTCGTCCACGGTGCTGCCCACCGTGATGGCAGAGGACACGCAGCCGGGGGAGCTCACCGCGTCGGTCCACCCGCTGTTGCCGGCGGAGACCACCGTGGCGACCCCGGCGGCGAGCAGGCTGTCGACGGCCACCTTGCGGGCGTCCTGGTCGCAGGCCGTCGTGTGCTGGCCGCCGCCCAGGCTCATGTTGGCCGCTACGACCGGCGTCCCGGACTGCCGGAGCTGCAGCACATGGTCCAGGGCCGCGAGCGTGGCGCTGGTGAAGGTCAGCACACACGGCGCTGTCCTGGGCGAGCAGCGCTCCGCGGAGTCGACCTTGCTGAACACCTGAATGGCGATGATGGAGGCGCCGGGGGCGACACCGGCCTTGGGAGCTCCGGTCACGCCCTGCCCGTTGCCCGCGGCGATACCCGCCACGTGGGTTCCGTGGTCACAGACGGTGCCCATCGTCGCGCAGGGCCCGGCTTCCGTGTCCGCCGAGCCCGGCCCCTCCTGCTGCTCGGTGCCGTTGGGGCACAGGCTGGTGGCGGGGTAGTCGGGGACGACGGTGGAGAAGCACGCCTCGGCGATCACCCGGTTGCCCAGGAAGGGGTGCTTGACGGCGACGCCGGTGTCCAGGATGGCCACCGCGGTGCCCGCACCGGTGTTTCCCGCGGCGCGGGTCTTGTCCGCGCCGATCACGGGAAGGCTCGAATCCAGCGTCGGGGGGACGGCCACGTCTTCGGTGACGCTGACCACGCCCGGCTGTGCGGCCAGCTTCTCGAGACCCGCCTCGTCCACGTTCAGGGTGGTCACGGGCAGTGCGGCCAAGGTCTGCAGCGCCTTGCCGGCACGGGCCGCGGCGGGCAGGTCCGCGCGGCTCCTGGTGACGACGTTGACCCTGACGGTGCCGCCGTCGGCGACCTCGTCGTGGAGGGCGGGGTCGATGGGGTCGGCTGCCGTGGGGGTGGTGGTTCCGGCGTTCACCGGCGCGGCGTTGGCCGGTATGGCGCCGAGGGTCACGGTCATCATCGCGGTGACGACCGTGGCCCATATAGGCCTTCTCATTTCACTCCATAGGGAAGCGGGCAGTGGGGGATGCCCGCGGGAACATGCGTGAAGAAGGCGTCACGGTATCGAACACCCTGGCGAGAGTGATGAGTTGCCCCCGCCGGTGCCCGTATTACGGCTCTTGGGCGCCGATGGCCCTTGTGCTCAGAGGCCGATGACCTTGGCGCTCGCCGACAGCTCGTAGACGAGGGTGACCGTGCGGCGGCCGCCGGGCGGCAGGGCGACGTCCCAGCGGACGATGCCTTCGGCGTCGACCACGTCGGGCGCCGGGGAGCAGGCCTCCTCGCGCAGGCGTACCTCCACCGCCGAGACCTCGGAGACCGGGATCCGCTCCCGGAGGACCACCGCCCGTTCGCCCGTCTCCCCGGGGGCGGAGAACCGGGACAGGTGCAGCCGGACCGTGCGCGTGACCACGTTCCGCTGCATGATGCCCGCGGAATCGCGGGACTCCTCGGCCTGCCGGACCACCCGGTGGTCGTCGCGGCTGCCGAAGGCCAGCTCGACGGGGGCGCCGGGAGCGGTGAAGTCCAGCGTGCCGCGGCCGCTGAATCCGCTGCCGCGGACCAGGTCCACGGGCCCGGCGAGCAGCACATGGCCGGACCGGTTGTCGAACCGCACCACCTGGGTGACCAGCGGGGACAGCTCGGGTGAGCAGGCGTACTCGCTGCTCGCGTCCGTGGTGAAGACGGAGAGCGGCACGCGGTGGGCGCGACCGTCGCCGGGCACGGAGACCGGCGAGGGGGAGCTCAGCACCCGCGCCTCGCCGCCGTCGTCCACCCCCGGCAGACCGAGCACCGGGACCGGGCCGAGGTCACCGATCTCCTCCTCGCGCAGCTCGACGTCGACCGTACGGCGCTCCGCGGCTGCGCGGTCCCTGAGCGTCAGCCGGTCCTCGCCCAGCCACGGTGGCTCGGTGGCCGACGCCGACCGGGCCGTCGACAGCGTCAGCCGTACGTCCGACCAGTCCTCGCCCGTCCGCTGCCAGACCATCGCGTCGGTCTCCAGCGTCAACGAGTCCCCGTCGAGCACGGCCCGGTAGGCGGGCCGCCACAGCGCACACGGCGTGAGGTGGCTCAGGCGCAGCCCGACCGGGCCGGCGGCCGCCGCCTCCACGGTCAGCTCGATGTGACCGACCAGCTCGGCGGGCTCCTCCTCGGAGAGGTCCATGGCCCGCGTGGTCTCCCCGAGCTCGACGGAGATCGCGGCCAGCCGGGCCTCCACGGTGCGGAGTTGCTCGCCGTACGCGTCGCGCTCCTCGTCCACGCGGTCCAGTTCGCGGGCCCAGCGGGTCCCTTCGGTCTCCCCGGAGCCGGCGCCCTCGCCGATCTCCCGCAGCACATCGGTGGCGAGACGGCCGAGCAGGTCGAGGCGGGCACGCAGCCGATCGCGTCGCCGCTCCAGGCCGAGCCGCTCCTCCTCGAGGGAGTGCACGCGGTGGCGCAGGACGGAGTCGTCGTCGGCGGACGGCGCCGGCTGCCGCGGCGTCCAGGTGCGGACGATCCGCACGTCGAGCACGGTCGCCGGGTGACCGGAGGTCAGCTCGGCATGGAGCGTACGGTCGACGGCCAGCGCACTGACCGGCCCCAGACGCAGCCGCTGGACCCCGGCCTCCAGGTCGAGCTCGACGGCGCGCTCGACGTGGGCGCGGTCCTCCAGGCAGGTGACGGCGGTGACGGGGAGGGCGATCACCTTCGAGGCTGTGGACATGGCGTGCGTCAGCTCCTGCGGTTGCCGCCGACCAGGGCTTTGCCGGCCGGGATGCGGATCTCGTAGCCGCCGTCGAGGGCGACGGTGCCGCCGGCGGGCAGGTCCACCCGCCAGACCCGGGTGCCCGGGGCATGGTGCTCGCTCCCCGCGCCGTCCTCGGGTGCGGTCCAGTCGGCCCGCTCCTCGATCCGGACGTCCGGTTCGGAGGTGACGGGCACGCGCTCGCGGACCTCGACGGTGACAGGCCTCGCGAGCCGGTTGGCCAGCTCCACATGGACACGGTGGTCGAGCACGGTGGTGTTGTTGCGCAGGCCCGCGGTCGACTCGTTCACGTTCGTACGGCGGGTGACGCGGATGCCCTCCGCCGGCCCGAGCCCGACCCGGCGGACACCGCCGGGGGCGAGCGTGGGCAGTGCGGCGGTCAGCAGGAACTCGTCGTCGACGCTGACCTCCACCGGGCCGGCCAGCAGAGCCTGGTCGGTGGCGTTGGACAGCACCAACGTCGCGTACACGGTCTGCTCCACGGACGGCACGCAGAGGTACTCGGTGCGCAAGCCCACCGGAATCTCGCCGACGGTGACGGTGTGCCAGGTGCCGTCCGACGGAACGTCGGCTCGGGCGGTGGCATCGAAGCGGTGGTCGAAGGACCCCGCCGACTCGCGGGGCCGCACGGCGTGCCCCGGCAGCGGCAGCGAGGCCACCGTTTCGGCGCGACGGCGGTACTCGGCCGCCACCGCGTCGAAGGGAGAGTCGGGAAAGAGCCGGCCTCTGCGACCGCCCTGCTCGTCGGGGCCGCACAGGACGAGGGCGGCGTAGTCGAGCTCGGCGCCGCTCGGCTGCGGCGGACCGGCCGCCGGGGGCGGTTGCGGTGACGGCGGCGGTGGCGGTGCGGCCGCGCCAGGAGCAGCGGGTGCCATGGCGGCGGGGGGTCCGGCGAAGGACCTGCTCCCGGCACCCGGCCTGCCGCGCGGTCGCGACGGGGCCGGCTGCGCGGCGTCGGACATCCCGCCGCCGAACGCCTCCGGGGAGGGGGTGTACGCGCCGCCGGGCACCGGGAGCCCAGCCGGCGGAGCGCCGTACGCCTGCGGTGCCGGGGGAGGCGGCGGCGGTGGCGGAACGGGACCGCCCGCCAAGCCGCCCGCGACAGCCACGGGCGCGGAGCCGACCGCAACAGCCTTGGGCGTGGCGGTTGTTGCGGGGCGCGGGCCTGCCGCCTCGTACCCGGCGAACAGGTCGGCGAGCCCCGCCGGAGGCTCGCGCCAGCCGGAAGGCGCGGGGGCGGGCTGACGGCGTCCGATCCGGATCGAGCGGAGCCTCGGCAGGTCGGTGCGGCGCCCGAGGTCGGCGGTGGCCAGGGCGATGCGTACGCCGGTCCAGTCCTCGCCGGTGCGCTGGGCGACCGAGGCGCGCAGCACCAGACGGCCGGTGCCGTCGCCCTGACGGTGGGTGAGACGGTACGCAGGCACCCAGACGGCGCCCGGCACCCCGTACTCCAGCTCCAGCTCCACCTCCGCGTCACCGGCGCCGTGGAGGGGCTCGAGGGTCTCAAGAGTCAGGACCGCGGAGACCGTGGTCTCCACGTGCGCCGACGGTGCGGCGGTGGAGGCGCGGGCGAGCCGGTCCGCGGCGACGTCCAGCTCGTGCTCGGCGCGGAGCAGCGCCTCCTCCAGCTCGACGAGGCGGGTGTGCAGTCGCGTCAGCCGCTCGTCGACGAAATCGGCGAGTTCCAGCCACGCGTCGACCGGGGTGCGGCGGTGCGGGTCCTCGCGCCTGCGGGCCGGCGGCACCGGGTGCAGACCCTTGACCTCCTCGATCAGGCCCAGTTGCCGGTCCCGGCGTCCCTGCGCCGCCGCGTACGCGTCGCGCAGCCGCTCGACCTCGCGCCCCAACGCGTCGGGCGTGCCCGTGTCGAGCGGCTCGGCCTCGACCTCCACCCGCGCCTCGGTGACGCGCACCCCGGGGGCGCTCACGACGCGGGCCCGCAGGGAACTCGGGTCCAGCGAGCGGGGCAGTCCCGTCACCCGCAGCCGGCCGTCCGGCGGCACGCTGCCCCGGGCCAGGCGGCGGCAGAGCGCGCCCTGCGCGTACACCACGACCGCATCGAGGGTCGAGCCCCACCTCTGCGCTGCCCCAGCCGTCATCTCCCCCGCCCCCCCCACGCCGAGTCCGTGCTGGGCGAAGCCTACTCCCGAGCGGTCCGCGCTGTTCCGGCCCACCGGGCGACGCTCACCCGCACCGCTGCCCGGCTTCGCAGCCGGTGGCAGCCGTTCGCAGCGGTGCGTGATCGAGCGCTGCCGGGCAGTGAGAAAGGAGCTGCTGGGGGAGCGGGCCGGTGCCGCCGGAGTGACCCTGGGAGGTAGGGAGGAAGCGCTGCGGTAGCCGCGACACGTTCGTACGCGACGGCGTTCCACCCCTTCCACGCGTGCGTGGGCCGCGATGACCTCTTGAGCGGGAGGCCCGGATGACGGAGCAGAACCCGGTCGAGGAGTTGGTCAGCGCCGCCGCCCAGGACGCCGGCGGCTGGCTGGGCGCGCTGCCGGTGGCGCAGGTCGCGACCAGCGCCGATGGAACGATCGTGCGCTGGAACCGGGCCGCCGTCGAACTCCTCGGCTACAGCCCGCAGCAGGTGATCGGACGGCACATCGCCGAGCTGTTGCACCCGGGCGCGGACAGGAGCCTCGGCCGGTCGCTGTGGGAAGCCGCGGCCGGTGGGCGGGGAGTCATGGGCACCGTCACCGCCTGGCACCGCGACGGGCACCCCGTGGAACTGGAGATCTGGGCCAGCCCCGTTCCCGACCGGCGTGACGACGCCTCCGCCGTCCTGCTCTTCGCCGCCGAAGCCCACGCCGCGCGGCGTATCCGCGGATCGTCGGCCGTGTGGGACGGGCTGTTCGCCCGCTCCCCGGTCGGGATCGCCGTCCTGGACACGCAGCTGCGGTTCCTCCGGGTCAACCCGGCCCTGGAGAGGATGAACGGTCTGTCGGAGTCGGCCCATATCGGCCGGCGCCTGTCCCAACTCCTGCCCGAGGTGAACGCCGAGGACATGGAAGCGGCGATGAGGCACGTCCTGGAGAGCGGGGAGCCGGTCCTGGACCGCCGCCGCATCGGACGCACACCGGCCGAGCCCGACCACGACCGGGCGTGGTCCTGCTCCTATGTGCGCGTGGAGGACCCGGGTGGCCGGGCGATCGGAGTCATCGCCTCGCTGCTCGACATCACCGACCAGCAGCAGGCCCACATCGATGCCGAGACGGGACGACGCAGGCTCGCCCTGCTCAGCGAGGCGTCCATCCGGATCGGCTCCACCCTGGAACTGGAACGCACCGCCCAGGAACTCGCCGACCTCGCCGTTCCCCGCTTCGCCGATGCCGTCACCGTGGATGTCCTGGACACCCTCGCCCACGGTGACGAGCCCGGTATGGGCCTGGCCGGCGGTGTCGCGCTGCGCCGCCTGGGCAAGGCCCCGCTGACCGGCTCCGCGATCACCGATGTCCTCGCCCCCCTCGGCCGTACCCTCGATTTCCCGGCGGCCGCCCCCTACACCCAGGCTCTCTCCAGACGCGAGACGTACCTGCTGGCCAGCCTCGACGAGAAGGCCATCGCCCCCGCCGCCCGCCACACGAACAGGCCCGCGAAGCTGCTGAAGCTCGGCGTGCACTCGTTCATGATGGCCCCGCTCTTCGCGCGGGACCTGGTACTCGGCGTGGCCACGTTCTACCGCTCCCGTCCGATCGGCCCCTTCACCTCCGACGACGTGATCCTGGCCGGCGAGCTCGCCGCGCGTGCCGCCGTCAGCATCGACAACGCCCGCCTCTACCACCGCGAACACGACACCGCACTCACCCTGCAGCGCAGCATGCTGCCCCAGCACATCACCGCACCGGCCGGGCTCGAGGTCGCCCACCGCTACCTGCCCGCCAGCGACGTCAACGAGGTCGGCGGCGACTGGTACGACGTGCTCAACCTGCCCGGCGGGAGAGCGGCTCTGCTGATCGGCGACGTCATGGGCCACGGCACCCAGGCCGCCGCCGTGATGGGACGGCTCTCCGCCAGTGTCCGGGCACTCGCCAGGCTCGACATCGAACCCGAGGAACTGCTGCACCAGCTGGAGGCAGCGCTCGACGACCTCGCCGAGCCGATGCTCGCCACCTTCCTCTACGCGGTGATCGACCTGACCACCCGCCGCTGCCGTATCGCCCGCGCCGGCCACCCTCCGCCCGCGACCGTCAGCCCCGACGGCACGGTCCACCTCCTCGACCTGCCTCCCGGCACTCCGCTCGGCGTCGGCGGCACCCGCTTCACCACCACGGAGATCACCCTGGAACCGGGCAGCCTCCTCGTGCTGTACACCGACGGGCTCATCGAGGCCCGCGGCAGTGACATCGACGAACGCCTCGCCGAACTCACCCACCTGCTCGCCCAGCCCTATCCGTCCCTGACCGGGCTGTGCGACAGCCTCCTCACCCACCTCGTGCCGGGCTCCGCCGACGACGACATCGCGCTGCTGATCGCCCGCCTCCCCAGCCGGGCGTGAGCAGAAGCCGGACGGCGTACGAGCGGAGGTCCTTTTCGCCCCGTCGGCCCAGCAGGACCGTTCCCGGATGGCGCAGTGTCTCGAATTACGCACTAGTTGTCATCAAGTGTGCGCATTCTGACGCGTCACGAGACAGCCACGGTGGACGCCTATCCGGATGTTCCACGAACGGAGCCGCGACATGACCCCCGACCCCTTCCACACCCCTCCGGCGGCAGCCGACACAGGATCGACCGCCGGGCCCATCCCAGACCCGCCCACCATGCCCCCCGCCGTGCCACGCACCCCGATCGTGGCAGCGGCTCCCGCCCCCGCGCACCAAGCCGACCAGCCCACACGGCCGGCGACGGAGCCGGAGAGGCAGGAGCCGGAGAAGCAGGAGCCGGCGGCGGACGCCAAGGCCGCCCCGGAGGCGCCGCCGAAGCCCAACGAAGCCCCGGAGACGCCACCCCAGTCCGAGGCCGGCGACGAGGCGATACACACGCTTCTGTGGACGGCGGCGACCGAGCGTCCCGTGGAGGAGGTCGCCGCGCTGGTCGCCAGGCTCAAGCAGACCGGCGCGCTGTCCAGCCCCGCGGACGTGGCGCTCCGCGCAGCCGCCGTCTCCCGCCCCCTGGAGGAGGTGCGGCAGCTGGTCGCGCTGCTCAACGCATCGGGCTACGACCTCCAGCAGGCCGAAACCACGCTGCGCGCCGCGGCGGTGGGCCGGCCGATCGAGGACGTGGTGCAGCTCGTGAACATCCTCGGCACCGACGGCAGCGACTGGCGCTCGACCGGTGGCGGGGACGCCGGGGACGCCGAGGAGCGGAAGACCGGGCCCGGCCGGGACGACCGCGTGAGGAACGGCAAGGACGCCGTCCCGGTCGTCGACGCCGCCCCGAAGCGGCCGCGAGGGGCCGCGAAGTGGCCGAAGTCGGCCCTGGACGGCGCGCTGGCCGCAGGCCCCGGCAGCCACACCGCCTCCTCGGCGCTGCGGTCGTCGCTGCGCTGGCCGGCGGCCGTCACGCTCTTCGCCTGCGGCCTCATCCACCTGCCCACGGATCTCGCGGGCATGCGCTCGGGCGGCTACGCGGAGACGCTGTCCATGGCCGTCACCGTGCTCTGTCTGCTGTGCGGCGTATGGCTCGCGGTGCGGGACACCATGATCGTCTGGGCCGCCGCCGCGGGGCTCGCCGTCGGTGTCATCGCGATCCACGTGCTCGCGAGTGCCCGCAGCGTCGATCTGCTGGACAGCAGCCTCGGTTCCACGTTCGCCTGGGCGAAGGCCGCGGCGCTGCTGTGTGCCGCGGCCGTGGTCGCCCTGGCCGGCTCGGCCCTGGTCCGGCATACGAAGACGACCGGCGCGACGGACAGCGCCTGACGCGCCGGGGCGGAACGACGCCCGATGGACACCTCCGCCCGGTCGGCCCCACGCCGCCCGGGTGGCCGCTTCGGGCCGAGAAGCTCCCCGCCCGTCACCGGCACGGCACGGCATGGCACAGCACGGCACGGCGCGGTCGCCGCCGACGGATCCGGGTGCCCGTTTCCGTACGGGGCGTTTCCTGGAGATCGTCCGCTCGTTGGGCCGGATGTGCCACGGAACGATGTATGTCTCATGGCACGGATCGATGGCGGCCCCGTGGGGGCGATGCCCGCGGCGGGGCGGGTGGCCGCTTCACCGCCGCCCCATCCGACCCGCCCCTCCCGTGCCCGGGCCGCGCCGCCAGGGCACGCGAATGGAGAGCCCCGTGCGAATGACGGACATTCAGCGTTGCGAGATCCGGCCCGGACGCCTCGTGGAATGGAGGCTTCACCCGAAGACCGTGGAGACCGCGACGAGTCTGCGGGACGATCCCCGCCCGCCCGGGTACGTACAGGAGTCGCATGTGCGGACGGCCCGATCGGTACGCGAGGGCGGCCTGTTCGTACCGACCTGGCTCGGCACGGCGTTCGATATCCCGGGGAAGGTCGATCTCGACGTCCTCGAGGACGCGCTGCGGACATGGACGCTGCGGCACGAGACGCTGCGCAGCGGTTTCCGCTGGAGCGGTGACGAGATGCGGCGCTTCACGCTGGACGCCGACGACGTGGCGCTGGAGCGCGAGTACCTCGGTGACTTCGCCGACGCGGCGACTCTGACCCGCTATCTGCAGGACCGTTTCGACGTGGCGGCCGACGCGCTCACCTGGCCGAACTACCTCTTCAGCGCCGTCGTCAGGGACGACGGCGCGAGCGTGTACATGGCGTTCGACCACAGCAACGTCGACTCCTACTCGATCTACCGCATCGCCGCCGAGATCCACGAGCTGTACGCGGCCGGCCTCGAAGGCAGCGCCGCCGACACGGCTCCGATCGCCAGCTACGTCGACTTCTGCGCCACCGAGCGCACCAACGCCGACCAGATCGACGACACCCACGCCATCGTCGCCCGCTGGCGGGAGTTCATCGCCCAGTGCGACGGGAAGCTGCCGGCCTTCCCGCTCGACCTCGGTCTCGATCCCGAAGGGCCGCTGCCCACCCAGAAGTTCATGAACGAGATGCTCCTGGACGACGCGGACGCGGCAGCCTTCGAGGCGTACTGCCGCCCGTACGGCGGAAGTCTGATCGGCGTCCTCGCGGCCACCGGCCTCATCGTCCGAGAGATCGGCGGACACGAGGTGTACCGCACGGTCGTGCCGTTTCACACCCGGGCGAAATCCCAGTGGTCCGACTCGGTCGGCTGGTACGTGGGCGGCGCGCCGATCGAGGTCCCCGTCGCACAGGCCCCGGACTTCGACACGGCGCTGAAGCTGGTCCGCACCGCGCTGCGGGAGAACCGGCCACTGGCGCGTATGCCGATCGCCCGCGTGCTCCATCTGCTGGGCACCGACTTCCGGCCCACGTCCCCGGACCTGTACTCGATCGTCTCGTACGTCGACGCGCGTGGCGTCCCGGGGGCGGAGCGGTGGGAGGCCCTGAAGGCGTACGGGCTGATCCGAGTGTCGTACGGCGACCAGGTCTGCGCGTGGACCACAAGGCTCCACGAGGGCCTGCAGTTCGCCAGTCGCTACCCGGACACCGACATCGCGTACAGGAGCATGCGGACGTACGTCGACCGGCTGCGCGAGCTCATGGTCTCGGTGGCACGACAGGGCGCGGCCGTACGCGTCTGACGCGTCGTCACCGCACACGCGAGTGCGCCCCCGCAGCGCTCGGGCGTACCACTCCGTGCCTCGAATGGGGCATCGCGGGCATGCGCCGACGACGGAAAGATCACGGAGCGGGGCCTTCGCCTGGTTGGCGGGCCCCGCGCTGTCCGCTGCGGGCGGCGGCGCGCCCCGATGGAGGCCGCGGGCAAGGTCGGGGACCCGGCTGCTGACACTCTGGTGTCGGACATGATCGACAACCGCGAGGTCGATGGGGTCAACCATCTGTTTCGCACCATCGACAAGCTGGGGCCGGGCCAGGATCTCTCCCAGCTGCCGGAGCGGCTCGCCCAGTTCCTGCGGGACGCCGAGGTGCCGCCGCCGGACTGGAGCGACGCGGACGTCAAGGCGGCGGAGGGCTTCTTCGACCACCACCACGGGGAGGCGTCGATGCTCCAGGGCACCGTCGGCCTCATCGGTACCTACCTCTCCCCGACCGGGGCGCCTGGTCCATGCCTCCGTGCGACAGCTGCACAAGAAGAGCGGCGAGTGGGACTACGCCACATGGGGCGAGCCGGTCTCCCAGAAGTACACCACCGGCGCCGCCTGCGTCTTCAGCACCCAGATCCTCCAGGGCATGAAGAACCTGGGCCTGCACGTATCCAAGGACGACGCCCACGGTTTCATGTGCGCCTGGCACTACGTCAACCACTACCTCGGCACCCCGGACAAGTGGCTGCTGCCGAAGAACGCCGACGAGGTCGAGGCGGTCTGGAACGCTCAGCGCGACAAGGAGTGGAAGAAGACCGACGACGGTGTCTTCATGACCGCGCAGGCCATCAAGTTCTACCGGGACCTCGTCGGGCCCGGAGCCGGCGACGCGTACATCGCCCTGACGCGCGTGGCGCTCACCGACAAGTACGCCGACATGGCCGGCATCCCGAAGAGCCCCCTCGACCTCGCGGGCAAGCCCCCGGCCGCCGGCCACGGTCTCGTCAGCAGCGCCGCGGGCGGCCTGTTCGGCGAATCCGCCAAGAAGACCGTCGGCGTCAACCCCTCCAAGGAAATCCTCGGGACCGTTTCCAAGGCGTTCAACGAGGTGGAGAGGTACGCCCTCACCCACGAGCAGGACGACCAGCCGCAGATGCACCAGGAGCTGCACGACAACCGTTGACCGGGGGAGCTGAGCTGCCGTCCGTCTGGGCGGCAGCTCGGCCGTTCGAGCGGCTTCGCAGCGCGATCTCGTGGTGGTGACCGGTTCGGTTGAACTGGCAATAACCGGAGGCGAGTTCCGTCTGCCGACCGTATCGCCCGTCGACCTTGACGACCGTCCGACCCCGACTGCTCTGAATGTGCCCATGGGGTACCTCCGTTCGGCCCCAGATCCGCGTCCGGTCGGCGTAGGGAAGTGAGTGGCGCGGCGACACGAGCTCGACTTCTGTCCACACTCTGGCGTGGCTCGACACCTGACTGGCCAACGAAAGGCCGGGGTCTCGTGCATCGAAAGGTGGAGCAAACTTCATGGCAGTAACCGCTGGAGTATCACGAGGCAGGAAGCAGCCGAGGCGTGCAACGCTCAGGGCTTCCCTCCTCTGCGTCGGCATGGTCACGGCACTCGCCGTCCCGTTCGCCGGTTCCGCGACCGCCGCGGCTGGGGGCCCGAGCGGGGACGGCGAGCAGCCCGTGGAGATTACGGACATCACCAACCCGGACTGTGACGACCTCATGCCGGGTGCCTTCCTGTTCGAGTTCCGCCAGGAACCCGTCCAGGACGCCACGGACATCCCGCTGTCCTTCAACGGGCTGACCGGCACGCTCGACATCGACGTCAGGAACACCGGGAGCGGCCAGGTCTTCGACTACAACTTCGACGGCGACTTCACCGCCTTCGGCGTGATCGTCAAGGGTGGCCCGAACGCGAACTTCTACGACTACCGGCCCACCGGCAACCCGGACGACACGGGTCTCCACTCCCCGATCAACCCGAACAACAACCGCTTCTACGGTCTCAGCCACATCTCGTTCTGCATCGGCGAGGCTCCGCGCCCCGGTGCGCTCAAGATCCTCAAGAAGAGCACCAAGACCGGCAATCCCCTGGTCAGCCAGGCCGGCACCGTGTTCAACGTCACCGGCCCCGGCGGCTACGACCAGAACGTGACCGACGACACGACCATGGCGGCGCCCGACGAGGACCCGACCACCGGCGAGGTCTGCGTATCCGGGCTCGTTGCCGGTACGTACACCATCAACGAAGTGACGCCTCCCCCGGGATACGGCGCCGCGACCCAGACGAACCAGCAGGTCACGGTCGTTCCCGGGACGAACTGCACGACCAACCAGCCCACCGGCACGGCCGTCGCCTCGTTCACGAACGACCCGCTCGCCGACCTCCTCGTGCGCGTGGACGGCCAGGAGTCGGGCGAGATCAGCTCCACCATCGCCTGCAACGGCAACAGCGCCGGCCCCTCGGACCCGGTCCAGCTCAACGTCAACGACCTTCCGCCGGGCACGTACACCTGCGAAATCGTCATCGACCCCTGACCTGGGTCGCGTCCGTCCGGTGAGTGACTGACCGGACCTCGGGGCGGATCGAGCTGCTGACACAGCTCGATCCGCCCCTTTCGGCTGCTCCGGACCAGCCATATCCCCTCCGAATGGCTCAGCTCTCAGGTAATAGCAAATTGTGCGCCATTCAGAGGAGTTGAAGGAAAACCTCGTCACCCCCTCGCCTTTTCATCGGTTAAAGGCGGCTAGGGCGGGATGTTCATTCCCGCCGGGAGAAAGGAAAATCCATGCGGTACTTCCGCGGTTTGCTCATCGCGTTCTCGGCCGGCGCCCTGTCGCTGGGCACCGTGTCCGCCTCCCAGGCGATCGGTGGCACCACCGACGCGGCCGCGCACGTCCGTAAGGGGGGTGAGGGCGACGACCACAAGAAGGGCGGCGACCACGTCTTCATCGACAAGTCGAAGCACCAGCTCAACCACAGCTGCGAGGGCGGCACGTTCGGCTACTGCACCCAGAAGGTGAACTTCGCCCCGAAGCTCCTGGGTGATGTCAGCCTCATCGGCACCAACGGCCTGATCGGCGTGACGGGCACGAACGGAACCGACGGCACCAACGGCACCAACGGAACCAACGGAACCAACGGAACGAACGGCACCAACGGCACCAACGGCACCTCCACGCCGCCGGCCGACGCCGAGTGGTGCTCGCCCGGCTTCTGGAAGAACCACCCCGAGGACTGGAGCGTCCCGCTCACCACGAAGTACAGCGCCGTCTTCGGTGCGACGCCGCCCCGGTCGAACCAGGGCGTCCGGCAGGGCGCGCCGACCGACCCGACCCTCTTCGAGGTCGTGTCCAACCCGCAGTGGTACGGCGGCGACGCGACCAACCGGGTTGCCGACTACCTGAGCGACCAGCACCCGAACATCAACTACCAGGGTTTCCGCGTCGACAACTGCCCCCTCTAGGACCCGGCGACGCCGCGAAACGCATCTGCCCTGAACAACTTCGAACCACCCCAGAGACCTCTCTGACCTGACGTGGCCCGTGCGGCGGACACCCCTGCCGCACGGGCCACCCCCAGAAGGAGCATGATGGGAGCAACGAGGCACCCCGCCCAGTGGTCCCCGGTGTCGGTCGCCGCGCTCGCGGTCACCGCACTGACCCTGATCGGCGCCCTGCTCGTCCACCTGGCGTTCGTCTTCCTGAGCGTGGCGCCGGCCAACGCCGTGAGCGTGCACCACCACGAAGGCATCGACGCCTACGTCCAGCCGGAGTTCGGCCAGGACTGGAAGCTCTTCGCACCGAACCCGATGCAGCGCAACGACGCCGTCGGTGTCCGGGTGAGCACCCTCGGGGAGGACGGCCGCCCGCACGTCTCCGACTGGGTCAACCTCACCGCCGAGGACGTCGAGGTGATCCGCGGCAACATCGCGCCGAGCCATGTGGACCAGAACATGCTCCGCCGCGCCTGGGACTCGTACGTCGCGACCCACAGCCTGGAAGGAGACCTGCCCAAGGGCGTCCGGGGGGCGCTGACCGGCGACTACCTCAAGCGCGTCGTCCTCCAGCGCGTCGGCCGCACCTGGGAGGGCGACAGGATCGTCTCCGTCCAGGTCGCCGGCCGCTACACGCTGGTCGACCCGCCGGCGTGGAGCTCGGAGGAGCCGCCGGACACGACCGACTACCGGATGCTGCCGTGGTGGCCGGTGAACCAGCAGGACCACAGGGGGCTGTGACGTGACCACTTCGACCACCGTCCCGGACGTCGCCGCGCGTCTCGCCCGGGCCCTGTCCTTCATCGGCTCCGTACGGGCCCCCTACCAGGCGGCCGTCTTCCGCATCGGCCTCGCGGCCGTCGTCCTGGCCTTCCTGCTGCGTGAATGGCCGCACCGCCATGTCCTGTACGGGAACCGCAGCCCCCTCTCCTTCGACCTGGCGCAGATCCTGGTCCGTGAGGAGCGCAGCTTCACGGTCCTGATCTGGAGCGACGGGCAGCTCTGGTTCGAGACCGTCTACACCCTGACGATCGCGGCGGCGGTCGCCGTCCTGCTGGGCTGGCGCACCCGGACCATGTCCGTGCTGCTCATGGTCGGCGTGCTCTCGCTGGAGAACCGCAACACCCTGGTGGGAGACGGCGGGGACAACGTCATCCGCATCATGGTCATCTACCTGGTCTTCACCCGCTGTGCCCAGGTGTGGTCCCTCGACGCGCGCCGCGAGCGGAGGCTGCGGGCCGACTCACCTGGCGCCGGCCGGGCGGCCTTCGACTTCCCGGGGATCGCCCTCTGGTCGGCGGCCGTCACCCCTCTCGTGGCGATGTCCGGATTCCCCACCCAGGGCTGGCTGCCCCTCTTCTGGATCCTGTGGGCCGTCCAGGGAATCTGGTACGTGGTGAACCGGTGGTTCCCCGACCACGAGGTACGTGCCGTGCTGGACGCGGCTGCCTCGATGCTCCACAACTGCGCGATGCTCGTCGTCGCCGCGCAGGTGTGCCTGATCTACGCGACCGCCGGCTGGTACAAGGTGCAGGGCACACGCTGGCAGGAGGGCAGCGCCCTGTACTACGCCCTGAACCTGGACTACTTCATGCCCTGGCCCGCGCTCTCCGGGTTGCTCGCCGCGAACACGCCGGCGATTCTGGTCCTCACCTACGCCACCGTGATGGTGCAGGTGGCGTTCCCGTTCACGCTGGCCAACCGCAAGGTGAAGAACGTCCTGCTCGCCGTGATGATTCTGGAGCACCTCGGCATCGCCGTGGTCCTCGGCATCCCGTTCCTGTCGCTGGCCATGATCGTGTGCGACGCGGTGTTCCTGCCGACCGCCTTCCTCGTGGCGCTCGGCGCGCGCTGCGCGCGGCTCTCCCTGCCGGTGCGGGCGCGCGCGTCCTGGGGAGCGCGGCAGGCGGCGTCACCCGGCTGATCCACCGCCAGGGCTGTTACCAGGCGTAACAGCCCTGGTGGATGCGTCGACGACCGACGCCGGGTTCCGGCGAGCCGGACAGTTCCCCGCCCGGCGGGCTGCCCGGCGAGCCTCCGGGGAGGACGATGGAAGCGACGGTCCCCGGCGTCGGGAGATCTGCGCCTGCTTCGGCACGGAGGGAGGCCCTGTCTTGAACGCGGCTGATGCCCCCAGTCCTCTGCCCATGCCCGGTGCGGGCCCCGGCGGTCCGTCCGCGCCGGGGGGATTGCTGGACATGCTGGGGGTCGCCGCGGTGGTCGTCGCCGCGGACGGCCGCATCACCCTGTGGAGCCCGCAGGCGCAGACGCTGTTCGGCTGGACGGCGGAGGAGGCGCTGGGCCGGTACGCGGTCGACGTGCTGGTCGCCGAGGAGCACGTCGGGCTCGTCCTGGAGCTGTTTGCCCAGGTCATGGAGGGTGGCGGCAGCTGGGCGGGGGTGTTCCCTGTCCGGCACAAGGACGGCTCCGTCCGGCAGGTGGAGTTCCGCAACATGCGGTTGTCGGACCAGGAGGGCCGCCGGTACGCGCTGGGGCTCGCCGCCGACGAGACCGTCGTACGCGGGATCGAGCGCAACCTGGCGCTGTCCGCGCAGCTGGTGGCCCAGGCCCCGACCGGGGTGGCGGTGGCGGACGCCGATCTGCGCCTCGTCCTGGTCAACCCGGCACTCGAGCGGATCACCGGCCGCACCGCCCAGGGGTGCCTGGGCCGCTCCGTCGAGGAGATTCTGCCGTTCGGCGCCCACGAGGACATCGACACGGCGATACGCCAGGTCCTGCGGACCGGCAGCCCGCTCCTCGGCCGCTCGGTGGTCGAGGGGACGCCCGGCAGCGGAGACTCCGGCCGCGCGTGGCGGGTGTCGTACTTCCGGCTGGACGACTCCGGCGGGCGGGTGATCGGTGTCGCGGTGACTCTGGTCGACGTCACCGAGCAGTTCCTCGCGGACCGGCAGCGGGCCCAGGCCCGCCGGCGCCTGGCGCTGATCGCCCGGGCCTCCGCGCGTATCGGCACCACCCTCGGCCTGGAGCAGACCGCCCGCGAGCTCGCCGACATCGTGGTCCCCGACCTCGCGGACATCGCCGCCGTCGACGTCCTGGACGCGGCCCTGGGCGCGCGGACGACCACCATCGGCGCCACCGGGCCGGCGGTCTTCCGAGCCCTGGCGGTGAAGGCCGCCTACGCCACGAGCGCCGCCGACGCGGCCGATCCGGTGGGGGAGATCACCCGCTACGAGGCCGACCGCCTGGTCACCCGCTGTGTGACCACCGGCCGCACCGTGCATCTCGTCCACGTCGGCCCCGACGACCTGCCACGGATCGCCCGCAACGAGTCGGCGGCCGCCGTCCTCGCCCGTGCCGGCGTCCACTCCTACCTGGCGGTTCCTCTGACCGCCCGCGGTGAGGTCCTCGGGGCTCTCGACCTCAAACGCGCCCGCAATCCCCTGCCCTTCAGCGACGACGACGTCCTGCTGGCCGAGGAACTGGCGTCCCGCGCCGCCGTCTGCATCGACAACGCCCGCTGGTACCAGACCCAGCTCCAGGCCGCCACCACCCTGCAGCGCCATCTGCTGCCGCGGACGCCTTCCGACCCGCCGGGACTGAAGGTGGCCTGCCGCTACCAGCCCGCCGGGACCGCCGGCCATGCCGGTGGGGACTGGTTCGACGTCATCCTCCTCGACGACGGCACCACCGCGCTGGTCGTCGGAGACGTCATGGGCTCCGGCATCACAGCGGCCGCCACCATGGGCCAACTCCGCACCGCCGCCCGCACCCTGGCGCGGCTCGGCCTCGACCCCGCCGAGATCCTCCGCCACCTCGACCAGCTCACCACCGAACTCGACGACACCATCGCCACCTGCGTCTACGCACTGTGCGACCCGCAGGCCCAGGAGTGCCACATCGCCCTGGCAGGACACCCGCCCCCCGCCGTGACCCGTCCGGGCCACTCACCCGCCCTGCTCGACCTCCCCACCGGCGCGCCTCTGGGCGCCGCCGAGTTCGTGCCCTTCACGACCACCCGCGTCGAACTGCGGCCCGGCACCCGCCTCTTCCTCTACACGGACGGTCTCGTGGAGACGCGCAACGACCCCATCGACGCCCGGATCAACGACCTCCTGCACCACTTGGCCGGCCCCCAACTGCCCCTCGAAGCCACCTGCGACCAACTCCTGTCCACCCTGCACGACCCCGGAAGCGACGACGACATCGCTCTCCTCGTCGCCGAAGTGTCGCCACGGGCGTGACGGGGCGACCCGCTCATGAGTCCGTCGCCTGAAGTCCACTCAGTTCGACCTCAGTTCGACCTCAGTTCGACCGACAGGTACGGGGACAGTGCGCGGAGGAAGTCGGGGGCGTCGAAGAGCGCGCCCGCGGAGGCCACGCCGACCGTCCTGGTCCGCCCCGTGAGGATGCGGTGCACCGCTTCCACCGCCAGGGGAGCGCTGATCGCGTAGATGTCCTGGCCCCTCGCCACGGCGCGCCGTTCCGTGTCGTCCGCGCGCACGACGACGTCGACGAGGAAGGTCTGCGCGGACCGGCCGCGCTCGTCGACCGCGGCCGGTGTCGGCGTGTCCGGGGCCGACAGGTCCCGGGCCGCCTCGGTCGTCATATAGGTGCGCACCTCAGGGATGGGCAGGTGGCTGGGGACGGTGACGACGTCGGCCATCGTGAACTCGCCGATGACCTCCCGGGTGCCCATCGGGTCGGGGAAGGGCCACTTCTGGGTGGGCGGGGCCTCGTCTCGGTACTCCATCCGCCCCTTCGTGTAGCTGATGCGCCGGCCGTCGCGCCGCTGCCGGGAGACCGTGCCCGCGGCGCGCGTACCGGCGGTGGGGTGCCAACTGCTCAGCCCGTAGGCGATGTGCGCCTCGTCGGCCGCCGTCCAGTCGCCCATCGCCGCGGTGACCAGCAGGTCGCCGAGGCCGCCGAAGAAGGCCATCGCGGGGACGATCACCGCCCCCTCGGCGCGGGCGCGGTCCGTGAACTCGGTGAACGTGTCGAGGTTCGCCTCGATCTCGGCCGCCACGTCGACGTACGGGATCCCGGCGCGCAGTGCCGCCTCGATCACGGGGGCGGCGGTCGTGGCGAAGGGCCCGGCACAGTTGATCACCGCCGCCGTACCGGCCAGGGCGCGGTCGAGCGACGCCGCGTCGTCGACGGACGCCGGCCGGACGACGAGCCCGGGATCCGACGCCGCGAGCGCCCGCAGCTTCTCGGCGTCGCGGCCGGAGACGACCGGGACGAAGCCGCGCTCCCGCAGCTCCGCCACCACGAACCGCCCGGTGTGCCCGTACGCGCCGAACACCGCCACCATCTGTCCCGATCCCATGCGTTCTCCTCGTGCCCGAACGATCGACTGCCGCCATCCTGCCGAGTCCGGGCGTCCCACCGTGAGTGTCCGGAACGACATGACCCGTACAATTCCCGACATGGGCACCGTCGCACTGGCCGTCACCGACGGGATGCTGCACTTCGAACTGTCCGTGGCGTACGAGGTGTTCGGCGCCGCCCCGGCCGGCGTGGCCGGACCCTGGTACGACGTCGCCGTCTGCGGGTCGGCCGCCGTGCGGGTCGGCCGGTTCCTGCTGGAGCCCGACCACGGCCTGGACCGGCTCCGGCACGCCGACACCGTGATCGTCCCCGGCTGGGCGGACATCGACGTGGACCCGCCCGCCGACCTGGTCGAGGCGGTGCGCGTGGCCCACGCGGCGGGCGCGCGCGTGGCCTCCCTCTGCACGGGCGCGTTCGTCCTGGCCGCCGCCGGCCTGCTGGACGGGAAGCGCGCGACCACGCACTGGGCGCACACCGGAGCCCTGGCCGCCCGCCATCCCCGGGTCGAGGTCGACCCGGACGTGCTCTACGTGGACAACGGCAGCGTGCTCACCTCCGCCGGCAAGGCCGCCGCCCTCGACCTGTGCCTGCACCTCGTCCGCCTCGACCACGGCTCGTCCGTCGCCAACACGGTCGCCCGCCGCCTCGTCGTGCCTCCCCACCGGGCAGGCGGCCAGGCCCAGTTCGTCGCCGCCCCCGTGCCCGACCGGGACGACCACCCGCTCGCCGCGCTGTTTCCCTGGGTGATCGACCGCCTCGACCACCCGCTGACCGTCGAGGACCTGGCCCGCCAGGCACGGATGAGCTCACGCCACCTGGGCCGCCACTTCAGGGCGGCTACCGGTACCACCCCGCTGCAGTGGCTCCTGACTCAACGGATCCGCCGCGCACAGGAGTTGCTGGAGACCACGGACGACAGTGTCGACGCCGTGGCGACGGCGACCGGCATGGGCACCGCCACCACGCTGCGCCGCCACTTCAACCGCACGGTCGGCGTGCCGCCGGACACCTACCGCCGCACCTTCCGCTCCCGGCCCATCGTCTGAAGGGCGCCCAGGACCCGGGGCATGTGCTTTCTGTGCGTGACGACGAGCACCCGCACGCCCTCGTCCTCGCATTCCAGGACCAGGGACCGGCCGCCGTAGTCGGCGCGGACGGGGTCCGTCCAGTACGGCGGGCGGACGCGGATCGGAGTGAGACCGGGCGACACCTCGTGGCGGAAGGAGGCGCCGGTCGGGTCGACGGTCGACGCCAGAACGCCCGGGCCGGCCACCAGGTATCCGCCGGTGCCCGTGTGCGAGGCCTCGCTCACGATCAGGCCCGGGAAGCACCGTTCCCTGTCCGGCACGGACGGTGTCAAGGCGATGGTGTCGTCGCCTCGTTGACGTCTGCGCAGGATGAGGGCGGCCACCGAGCAGACGGCCACGACCACGGGGACACTCAGAGCGACAAGGCGGAACGCCGCCCCGGGGCTGTCGGTGGGGAAGGGCGCGACCGCTCCGATCGCGGCGAGGCCGAGCCCGCCCGAGACCGGGACGCCGATCTGCCAGGTGTTCATCCTGACCGAGGCGTGGGACACCTTGGTGGACCAGAACCCGCACCACAGGAACACCGTCCCGTAGACGCCGAGCGCGAGGCCCGCGGCACAGAAGATCTTGTAGTCGCCGCGCGGGTCCGCGGTCGTGTACCGGCGTACGGACGCGATGTCGACGTACCGGATCCGCCCCCGCCAGTACGTGACCTCGACGCCCGCTCCCGCCCGCGCGACCGGATGGTCCTGCGGGCTGCCCTTGAGGTGAGTGCGGTGGGTGGTCCCGTCCGCCTCGACGACGTAGAGCCGGTACCGGGGCGTCTTGCGTCCCGTCTCGCGCTCGGTCCGGTCGATCCGCGCCGCGACGGTCCGCAGACAGTCGTCGTCACCGTCACCGTCACCGTCGGCGGCGCAGCCGACCGCTGCCCTGAACGCGCGCTCCTCGTCGAGCGCGCCGCGCGTCGAGACGAGCAACAGCCATGCGGCCGCCAGCACACACAGGGCGCCGAACACCGCGGCGGAGCGTATCGCGGTACGGATCCTCGGGTGGGGGCGATCGGTCTTCGCGGGAGTCACCAGCGCATTGTGCGGGCGCGGCAAGGGGCAGGTGCATGCGTGAGGTGGGCACTTCCCACCACCGCTCGTTGCCGGGGACCGGCATCGGGCATCAGCGCGTCGCGATGGCCTGTCCGTGACGGAACAGACCGGCGGGGTCGTACCGGCGCTTGACCTCCGCCAGCCGCGCGTAGTTGGCACCGTAGTAGGCGTGGTGCCAGTCCTGGAGGTCGGGGTCGGGGAAGTTGACGTACGCGGCGTCCGTGCCGAGGTGCCGGCGGAGCGTCCGGTGCACGGTACGGGTCTGCTCAAGGAGCGGACGTACGTGCTCCTGGGCGGTGCCGGGCTTCCAGTGCGTACCGATGTCGATCACGTACGTGGCGCCGCGGTGCGGATAGGCGGTCTCGTCGGGCCGGGGCGCGTCGCTCGTGCCGCCCATGGCGAAGAGCGTCACATAGCCGGTCGCCCCCGTCGGTCCCGGCCGCCACGACCGCGCCCACTCGGCGATGTCGGTCACGGCCTCCGCGCTCAACCACCGCTGGGGGACGAGGGACTTGGAGGCGTAGCAGTCCTTGGTGCCCGGGGTCTCCATCAAGTAGTCCTGGGCGGACCAGAAGCCGCGCTCCTCGATGAAGGCGCGGGTCGGCCGCAGCGCCAGCAGGGGCGCGAGGACGCGGCGCAGCGCGTCCTCGTCGCCGATCCGCTGACCGAGCAGCCACAGGACGGTCGTGCCGTCGCCGGCGTGCTTGAAGCCGACACGGACGTCGAGGTCGCAGGCGCGGTCGTCGGCGAGGATGCTCTGCACCTCCGCGACCACGGGCCTGGCCGCCGTCAGAGCGAAGGAGAGATCGAACACGGTGGCCCGCAGCCGGCCCACGGGCACGGCGTCGAAGACGAACGCGGTGTTGATGCCGAAGTTGCCGCCCGCTCCGCCGCGGCAGGCCCAGAACAGGTCGGCGTTCTCGTCCTCGGCGGCGCGCACCCGGGTGCCGTCGGCGAGCACGAGGCGGGTCTCGACGAGCCGGTCGCAGGTGAGGCCCCACTTGCGGTCGTTGAAGCCGAGCCCGCCGCCGAGCGTCAGCCCGGCGACACCGACGCCGGGGCAGCGTCCGCCGGGGAAGTACAGGTCCGCCTCCCTGGCCGCGTAGACGTCGGAGTTGGTGGCACCGCCGCCCAGCCGCAGCCGGTGGCCCTTCGGCGTCACCTGATTCATCGGCCGCAGGCTGACGACGAGGCCGGTGGTGGTCGAGTGGCCGGCGTAGTTGTGCCCGCCGGAACGGGGTGCGAAGGGCACGCCGTGCTTGGCGGCCCAGCGCATCGCCGCGCGGACGTCGTTCTCGGTGGCGCACGACAGCACGCCTGCCGGCCGGATCGCGACGTAGCGCTGGTTGTCGGCCGTGGCGTGCGCCGGGTAGTCCTGCCCGCCGGGCCGGTACAGCCGGGCCCCCGGGCTCAGGGCCCGGCTCAGCTCCCGCCAGGCCGAGGGCTCGGCGGCCTGAGCGTGCGCCGCCGCCGTCAGGTCCGCGGCGGGCATCGCCACGGCCCCGGCCGCGGCGGCCGCGCCTCCACGCAGGACGACTCGTCGACTGATGTGCACAGGTGTGCCTCTCCGTGGCTCTCAACAGGGGTGCCGGCGCCGGCAGGCCCACCCTGGAGGCGACCTTGATCACGCAAGGGACGCGACACACGGCCCGTGATCACATTCACGCGAAGGAACCGGAAGCGGAGGGCGCGCGGCCTGTTCCAACGCGCCGGGCGTACGCCGGGACCGGGTGGGGGCCTCCCCCGAATGCCCTTCGGCGGAACCGAGCCTTCGTCGGCGGACGCCCTGCCGGCGCGCACCGGCTGGGGCACAATACGTGCCGTCAGTGACAATGTGCGCACCGTGACCTCGGCCCCGGGTCCGCCCGGGACGACCTCCGAGGGATCCCGCGGTGCGCCGTGCAGGGGGAGGCGTGGTCTTGTCGGTGGGGTACGTACCGATACGGCGTCTACGGGCACGGTGGGGCAGGACAGGGGTGGGGTCGGGGCTGCAGCGCGCCCAGTCCTTCATGATCCTGGCCACCCTGCTCTACCGGGCGAGCCATCTGACGGTCGGCGTCCTCGCCGTCACCCAGCGCCAGCGGGATCTTCCCCTGCAGTACGCGGGGCTCGTCACGGCGCTCGGGCTGAGCGTGCTGGGCTACGGCACAGCCCTGCGGCGCGGCTGGTTCGACCGGCGGCACGTCTGGGCGGACGTCCTGGTCACCGGGTGCCTCCTGCCGTTGGCCCTCTGCGCCTGGGGCGGTGTGCGGGAGACCGCCACACTCGGCTGGGCGATGCTGCTCGGCGGCTCGGCGAGCGCCGCCGCGGCCATCGCCCTCGACCGGCTCCACGCCCTCGCCGCCGTCGCACTGCTCGTGGTGACCCACCTCATCGGCTACCAGGCGGTGGGCGCGAGCCGCGCCGTCCTGGGCGGACACGTCAACTCACTCCTCTCGTCGGCCGTGATGGCCTGGGTCTTCTGGTGGTACCTGCGCCGCCAGGGACGCCTCCTCGACGACGCCAACGCCCGTACGCTGGCGGCCGAGGCGCACAAGGCGCGCTACGCCGAACGCCTCGAGCACCACCGAGCCCTCCACGACACCGTCCTCGCCACGCTCACCACCCTCGCGGCCGGCGGCATCGACGCCAACGCCCCCGAGGTGAGGGAACGTTGCGCCCGCGAGGCCGCGTATCTGCGCCGGCTGATCCAGCAGACCGCCGACGAGGTCCACCACCGGGAGATCGGCGCCGCCCTGGAGGAGGCGGTCGCCTCGGTGGAGCGCCTGCAGCTGCGGGTCACCGCCCAGTACCACGACCTTCCGGAGGTGCCGCCCGAAGTGGCCGCCGCGCTCGCCGACGCCGTGCGCGAGGCGCTGAACAACGTCCAGCGGCACGCGGGCACGGGCCACGCGTACGTCACCGCGACCCGGGACACCGACGGGCGTGGGGGAGCCGTCGTCACCGTGGTCGACCGCGGTCCCGGCTTCGACCCCGAGCGGTATGTGCCCGGCCGCGGACTGCGCGGCTCGGTCCACGGCCGGATGGCGGAGGTGGGCGGCCGGGCCACCGTCGACACCGCTCCCGGCGAAGGCGTACGGGTCGAGCTGCGATGGCCCGGGTGATCACCGTCGCGGTCGTCGACGACGACCGCATGCTCCTCGACGGCATGCGGTCCTGGCTCGGCGGCGTACCGGAGCTGAGGCTCGTGGCGACCGCGGCCACGGTGAGGGAGCTCCTCCCCGGCGCGCCGGACGCCGAACTCCCGTCGGCGCCCGCCGAGTCGGGGTCGGCGTATGCACCGCCCGACGTCGTCCTCCTCGACCTGATGCTGCGGGACGGCTCCGCCCCCGCCGACAACATCCGGCGGCTCCTGAGCACCGGAAGCCGCGTCCTGGTGATCAGCACCGTCCCGGACCGCTCCCGGATCATCGAGTCGCTCCGGGCCGGCGCCGACGGCTACCTGACCAAGGACAACGACCTGCCGACGCTGGTCGCCGCCGTCCAGGACATCGCGGCGGGCCGCAGCGCCCACTCCGCGGAACTCGCCTTCGCCTGCGCCCACGACACCGGTCCCGACCGTCCCCGGCTCTCGCCGCGCGAGCGGCAGATCCTGCTCGACTACGCGTCCGGGATGACCCTCAAGTCCGCCGCCCGGCGGGCGGGCATCACGGTCCACACGGCCAAGGACTACCTGGACCGGGTCAAGGCCAAGTACCAGCAGGCGGGCCGCCCCACGTACACGAAGCTCGACCTGGCCCGGCGGGTACGCGAGGACAGCCTCGACGGAGGCTGACAACCGGCGCAAGCCCCCCAAACGGACGGCTGACGGGGACAGCCGCCCCCTCCTATCGTCATCCCCCGCCCGGACCTCGTCCGAGAGCGAGCTTTCACGCACCCTGCACGCTGAACTCCCCTTCCCGCGCACGAGGAGAGGCAGATGACAGAGTCCAACGACCGCACCGCCACGGACCCGGACCCGGACCTGGATCCGGCCCCGGGCCCCGACGGCCCTCACCCGGGACGAGGGGAACTCATCGGCCGCGAGGCCGAGATGGGGCAGGTCGTCTCCCTGCTGACGGCCGCACGCTCGGGGCAGGGCGGAGCGGTCTTCGTCACCGGCGAGCCCGGCGTCGGCAGGACCCGGCTCGCCGCCGAGGCCCTCGCCGTGGCCGCCGAGGCGGACATGGCCACGGCACAGGGGCGGGCCGGCACGGTGGGCTCCGTCGTCCCGTACCGGCCGCTGGTCGAAGCCCTGCTCTCGCTGGCCCGCGCCGGCCTGCTGCCCGACCCGGACGAGCTGGGCCGCTACGGGCCGGTCCTGACCCGCCTGCTGACCGACAGCCGGGGCACCGGACTCGCCGCCGAGTCGTACGTCGTGATCGCCGAGGCGGTCCTGCGCCTTCTCACCGTCGTCGGACGGCAGCGCGGCTGTCTGCTCGTCCTCGACGACCTGCACGACGCCGACGCCGGGACGCTGGCGATCGTCGAGTACCTGCTGGACAACATCGGGCACCAGCCGGTCGTGCTCCTGCTCACCGCGCGGCGCGAACCCTGCGCGGCGACGGAGCTGGCCGCCGGCGCGCGCCAGCGCGGGGCCGGCGCGCTGCTCGAACTGAGCCCCCTCGGCCGCCCCGAGGTGCACCTCCTCGTCGCGGCCGAACTGGGCACGACCCCGGCCGAGGTCGGCCCCGACCTCGTCGACCGGACGGCGGCCGCCAGCGCCGGCATCCCGTTCGTGGCCAAGGAACTCATCCATGAGCTCGCCGGCCGCGCTCTCGACGACACGGGGGCGGGGTCCGTCTCCTTCTCGGTCCCCTCCGCCGTCGCGGACGGCGTCAGGCGTCGGGCCGGCGGACTCGGCCCGCGGGGCGTGGAGTTCCTGAGCATGGCGGCCCTCTTCGGGACGCGCTTCCCGGCGCCGGTGCTCCAGCACGCGCTCGGCTGCGACCCCGGTGAACTGTTCGCGATCCTGCGCGCCGCCGTCGCGTCGCACCTGATCGTGCCGGACGGTCCGGACACCCAGGGGTACGCGTTCCGGTACCCGCTGGCCGCGCAGGCGCTGCGGGACGACCTCGGACCGGGCGAGCGTGCCGGCTGCGCACGGCGGGCGGCGCGCGCCCTGGCCGAGCTGTACCCGGGGTTGCCCGGAGCGTGGTGCGCCCACGCGGCCGAACTGCACGCGCAGGCCGGCGACACCGAGGAGTCCCTCCGCCTGTCCTGCGAGGCGGCGGAGCGGGCGATGACCGAGGGCGCCGTGGAGCGGGCCGTGGACCTCCTGGTCCGGGCCCACCGAAGAATCGGCCCCGGGACCGCGCCCGAACCGCACGCCACGATCCTGGAGCACTTACTGGACGCGATCGCGTGCTCGGCCCGGTTCGACCTGTTACCCGAGCCGGTCGCCGGCCTGGAGACCCCGGGCGGCGAGCACGACCTGCCCGCGCCGCGCCGGGCCGGGCTCCACGCGCGGCTCGCCGGCATCGAGGTGCTCAGGGGCCGGCCCGCGGAGGCTCTCCGGCACCTCGACACCGCCCGCTGGCTGCTCGGCGACCGTCCGACCGACGCCCACGCCGCCCTCGTGGATGTCGCCGCGGCGCACGTCGAACTGAGCGGGCCGGCGCCCGACCGGCTGCGTACCGCCGCCCTGTTCGCCCGCCGTGCGGCGGACGCCGCCGAGTGCGCCGACCTGCCGGCGGTGGCCTGCGAGGCCCTGCTCGTGCTCGGACAACTGTCCTGGCAGCAGGACGAACCGACCGCGATCGCCCACTTCCTGCGGGTCCGCGCGATCGCCCACGCGCGCCGCCTCCCCGTACACCGGGTGTCCGCCGACGTGTGCCTCGCCAGGGTCGCGGCGCGGCGCGACGGCCGGCCCGCCCCTGTCGAACAGGCCCGTCAGGAGGCCCTGCGCATGGGCGCGCTGCCGCTGGCGTACGAGACCGACGCCCTCCTCGCGCTGGACCAGGTCCGGCGCTGCGCGTTCGAGGCGGCCGGGGACCGGATACGGGAAGGGGTGGCCGAGGCGACACGGCGGGGACTCGGCCGGGCGCTGTCGATGCTGCGGCTGGCCGACGCGGTGCGGTACGCGCACCAGGGCAGGCGTGCGGAGATGGCGGGCGCGCTGGAGCGGCTCGCCCCGCTCGTCGATGCCGCGCCGGGGGTGCGAGCGGCGTCGTACGGCCTCGCGCGGGCGTTCTGTTCGCTCCTCGAGGAGAGACACGACGCCGCCGAGCAGGAGTTGGCCCAGGCGCTCGCCCACGACGCGGAGAGCCCGGCGACCGGTGAGTTCGACGGGCACCGCGGCGTCATGCTGCTGCTGGGTGTGCTCGCCGGTCGCATGGGCCGGCGGCACCACACCGGCGTCGCGGAGGCGGCGGGCGGCGGCGGCACCCGGTGGAACCGCCAGTTCGTCGGCCTGGCGCACGCGGTGCTCCTCGGCCGCGAGGGCCGGCCCGGCGAGGCGACGGCCGCCGCGAGCGCGGCGCTGGAGGCGGGCGAGCTCTACCCCATGGCGCGCCACCTGTGTCGGCGCCTGGTCGCGCGCTCGGCGTACGAGGACGGCTGGGGCGCGCCCGTCGACTGGTTGCGCGAGGCGGAGGAGCACTTCCACGGCGCCGGCCTGGGGACGGTCGCCGGCGCCTGCCGGGCCCTGCTCCGCGGGATGGGAGCACCGGTCCGGCAGCGCCGCACGGGTACGGAACAGGTGCCGCCGGATCTGCGCAGACGCGGCATCACCGTCCGCGAGTTCGAGGTGGCCCGGCTGCTCGCCGAGCGCATCGGCAACAAGGACATCGCCGGCCGCCTGCACATCTCGCCGCGTACGGTCGAGAAGCACGTGGCGAGCGTCCTCCAGAAGACCGGCCACCCCAACCGGGCGGCCTTCGCCTCCGCCGCCCGCGACCTGGCCACCTGAGGTCCGGCGCTCCGGGGTCTGTTCAGGAGAGCGCGGCGGCCCCCGCCAGGGTCACCACCCGGTCGAAGCGGCTGTCGAGTCCCTCGTCCCCGTGGTGGACGACGAGGAGCGCGCGCCCCTCGGTGCGCTCCTGCAGGGCCTGGAGCACCAGGTCCCTGCCGGGCTCGTCGAGGTTCGCGAACGGCTCGTCGGCGAGGTACACGTCCGCGTCCTCGCACAGCAGCGCGGCGACCCCGACCCGCTGCCGTTGGCCGGACGACAGCCCCGAGGGCAGCTGGTCGGCCAGGCCGTCCAGGCCCATCGCCGTACGCACGCCCTCGTCGGCCACCAGGTCGCGTACTGGCAGCGGGGGCAGGTGCACCGGCGTGGTCAGGCTCGCCACCCGGGGCGGCAGGGTGACGGCTCCGGCGTCGGGGGCGAGCGTCCCGGAGATGATGTGCAAAAGCGTGGTCTTGCCGCAGCCGTTGGGGCCGCGGAGCAGGACGTGCTCGCCGGCGCGCAGTTCGAAGTCGGCGATCGCGAGGTCGGCACCGTCTCCGCGGGGGGCGGTGCCGGGGCCGTCACCGGAACCGTCTCCGTCGCCGTCGCCGTACCTGACCCGGGCTCCGCGGACCCGTACCACGGACCCCGCGTCGTGGTACGGCGCCTCCCGGGAAGCGCGCAGGGTCTCGATGCGCTTGAGGACGGCGGTGCTGCGGCGCGCCTGCGGGATCATGTTGACGAGCTCGAAGATCCCCGTGACCGCCCGCCACAGCGAGTTCACGAAGGCGAGGAAGCTGCCGAACGACATCCTGCCGGAGAAGACGAAGAAGGCTCCGATGATCATCGCCGCGGTGTCCGACAGGTTCATCACCAGGTCGCTGAGGGTCCTCTGCCTCAGCGTCAGACGGTAGTTGACGAAGGTGAGGCCGAGGAATCCGCGGAGCGCGTCCCCGTTCGCCGCGCGGGTGCCGGGCAGCAGCGACGGCAGACCACGTAGCGCGTGGAAGGCCTCCAGCGTCCGGGTCAGCTTGTTGATGTACCGCGCCTCCGCCTCGCGTTCGGGCTCGGTGTTGTTCTCGATCCGCTTGGCCAGACGGTTGCTCACGAGGACCAGCGGCGGCACGATCACCAGCAGGATGAGACTGGCCTGCCAGGACAGATACAGCAGCACACCGAGGAAGGCGAGCGACGAGACCGTCTGTTTCGCGATGCGGATGGCGACGTCGACGGCCGGCAGGACACCCTCGTGGACGTCCTGGTGGATCCGGCTGACGTAGGAGGCGTTCCCCGCCTCCGCCACCTTCCGGCCGTCCAGGCCGAGCGTGCGGTCCAGCAGCTCCATCTCCAGGCGCAGCCTGAGCGCGTTCTCGAACCGTTTGCGCCGGCAGGAGATCCAGTAACCCGCGAGGTTGAGGGTCAGACCGAGCAGCAGGTAGCACGTGCCGAGGACGAGGAACCTGCGGAAGTCCGCGGCCAGGATCGCCTGGTCGAACAGGGCCTTGAGCAGCAGCGGGTGCAGCAGAGCCTCGAGTCCGCCCGTGGCCGTCTCGGCGGCGGTGATCCCGGCGAACCGGGCCCGGTGACCCCGCAGGGTGTGCCACAGCTGCCTCATGGCGCGACCTCGTCGAGCAGGAAGTCCGCCGTACCGCCGGTGTTCACCCGGTGCAGCACCCGCAGCACGCCCGCCGAGCCGGTCAGATAGTCGCAGGCGCAGCGCAGCAGTCCCTCACCGGGGACGCCCAGGGGCGCCGCGCCGTCGCCGCGGGGGACCGCGAAGCGCTCGGCCGGCTCGAACAGGAACGTCTTGCGGACGAAGTCGAGCTGCCGCAACGCGGTGTCACGGTACGCACGGTCGCCGGTGATCGCGGCCGCGTCCAGGAGCGCGTCCGCGATGCCGCTCATGCCGAAGCCGTAGCCCGGCAGGACCGAGTGCCGGACGTCCAGTGCGCGCAGGACGGTCCGGGCGGCGTCCAGGTCGCCGTAGCGCAGCAGCACCTGCGCCACGCCCGCGGAACCCACCTCGACGTACGGCTCCATGGTCCCTTCGTGCTCGAACATGAGCGGGCTGTCGTCGTCCTCGGCGTCCAGGGGGCGTGCATGGGCCATCTCCCAGGAGAGCGCGTCCCGCCCGAGCCGTAGCCACTCCTCCTCGCCGGTGATCTGGTGCATCCTCAGCAGGAACATCGCGACACCTGCCTGGCCGAAGCCGAGCCCGGTCAGCGGTCCCTTGGACGCGAAGTCGTTGAGCCAGTAGGCGTGCCGCCCGTCGCGCCGTACGGAGTCGTGCAGCGCGCGGGCGCACTCCCGCGCGGCGGCGAGGTCGCCCTGGTCCCGACCGCGGAGGTAGAAGCGGAGGTTCGTCATCCCCAGGCCGGCGAGGCCGTAGTAGAAGGTGTGGTCGCCGGTCTCGGGCGCGCGCCGGTTGGCCTGGGCCAGCAACTCCCTGGCCTGGGCCCGCAGTCCGAGCGAGTCGGCCGCCCAGGCGATGCCGGCCAGGCCGCTCATGAGACCGTCCGGATACTCCGCCAGGCCGATGCCGGCCAGCTTGTCGCGCAGCCAGTCACGCCATTCGGGCCGGACCGGGACGCCGGAGGCGTGCAGCGCCCACAGGACGCCGCTCGCTCCCGAGCCGAGGCTCAGGGGGTTGGTGACGTGCGCGAAGGGGTCGACGGGGAAGAGCGTCGCCCGGTCGGGGTCGACGACGGCCTCGACGAACGCGGCCACCCCGGCCTCGGCCTCCACCAGCCCGAGCCGCTCCTGGACGACCGGCCGCGGCGGTGCGGCCTTCACCTGGTCGAGCAGCTCGGTCTCGTGCTCCAGGGCGTCGAGTACGTCGGTGAGGGTGATCCGCGCACCGGCCAGGTCGGTGATCAGCTCGTGGATCCGTGCGGGCCATCCCAGGTCGTCGGCGAAGAGCCGGTACTGGTCCAGGACGTCCTCACGCAGGTACGACATCGCCGCGATCGGGAAGATGAAGTACGCCATCGTCGTCGCCAGACCGAACAGATCGCCCTCCGGTCCGGACGCCTTGAAGCCGCCCCGGGACAGGCTGAAGCCCGGTGTGTACAGCTCGACCGGCTTCACCAGTGACCCTGCTTCGCCGTCCTCCCCCTCGGCCTCGGCTTCGATCAGCCGGCACGCCTCCAGATCGACGATGGTCACGTCGTACGTGTCGGGGTCGATGAGGAGGTTCGCGGCGGTGAAGTCGCCGAGGATCACGTTGCGTTCGTGGGCGGCCCGGATCGCACGCGCCAGTCCGCGGAAGACGGTCAGGAAGATCCGCAGGAACTCCCGCGACCGCCCGATGTCGAATCCCGGCCGCGCGAGAGGGTTGTGCGTGAGCAGCACCGAGCGGATGTCGGAACCGTCGACGAACTCCTCGGCGATGAAGTGGTGCTCCCAGTGGCGGAACGCGGCGACGGGAGCCGGGTACGCGCCCACGTCGGCCAGCCGGTTGAGGAACGTCCACTCCCGGGCGAGGATGTCCACGGCGTCGTGGCCCTGACGCGGGTTGACGTTGGTGTGGGGGCGGGCCTCCTTGAGCACCACCGGCCGGTTGCCGTTCACCGTGTCCTCGGCCTTGTACACCCCGCCGCTGTTGGAGAACTGGATCGCCCCGGTCACCCGGAATCGGCCCCCCAGCAGGTCGCTCTCCTCCGCCTCGTCGCCGGCGGGCTTCCAGTCGGTGAACGGCCAGGGCTCCCAGCCCGGCTGGGCGTACCCGATGCGCCGCTCGTCGGGGACGGGCCCGTCCGGCCCGATGATGTGAGGCACTCGCCGGCCGAGGACGTCCACGGTGTGGGTGTCGAGGAACTGCCCGTACCGGAAGTAGAGCGCCTTGCTGTCCCGGTAGCGCAGGTCCGACAGCACATAGGCACCCTCGACGCCCTCCAGGAGGCGGGCCAGGTCGGCCAGGCATGTCCTGAACTCGTCGATGTCACGGGGGTAGACGGTGATGAACTTGCCGCCGCTGCCGCGGGACATGCCCTTGGAGTTGAGCATCTCGTACACATCGAGGTCGAGAGCGATCTTGAAGTCGATCTCGCGCGCCGTGAGATGTCCGATCACCACGGCCGCGACCTCGCGCACGTCGCGCGGGCTCGCCGACACATGGATCTTCCAACCCTGTGCGGGGAGGGCCGGGTTGTGCCGATGGCTCCACCAGATGCCACTGCGGACGAACCGTCCCCGTACCTGCTCGTCGAGCGATGCGAGGAAGTGGTCCGCCTTCGGCTCGTAATGGACGTCGAGCGGGTCGAAGAACAGGGTGTCGTTCCAGGCGAAGAGGAATCGGTTGACCCATCGTTCGTTGCGCATGTCAGCCTCTTGTTCGTCCGAGGGGCCGCCGCCGGCAGCGGCTGGTGACAAAAAAGAGCGGTCCGTGTGGGGGGGCGCGGCACGCGCCCCCCCCACACGGACCGCGGCCGGTCAGACCGGCTTGGTGGAGCAGCAGGAGCTGCTGCTGCTCGTCAGGCTGACGACGGCGGCGCTGTTGGTCACAGCGGTCGGCTGCAGGGCCTGGAGCTTGAGAACGGCCATGCGGATCATCTCCTCGTGGTCGAGAGCGCGGAACGCGCTGGCGTGTGGCTGGAGTACCGGCCGATCGGCACGCCCACAGTCAACGCCGTACGCTCCGCCCGCACATGAGAGATCGCCCCCCATAATTCCCCCGCGCGACCCCCATGGAAGGGGTGCCCCCGGGCGCGGTGATGGGTGGTGGCCCGACCCGCCGGTCAGGCCTTCGCCGCGTCGTACTCCTCGCGTGCCTCGCGGATCGCCGCCATCCGCCGCTCCGTCCACCGCGCGAGGCCGCGGACCTGTTCGGCCGCCTCCCGGCCGAGGTCCGTGAGGGAGTAGTCCACGCGGGGCGGGATCACGGGCTTGGCGTCGCGGTGGACCAGGCCGTCGCGCTCCAGGGTCTGCAGGGTCTGGGCCAGCATCTTCTCGCTGACCCTGCCGATCTCCCGGCGCAGTTCGCTGAAGCGGTACGAGCGGTCGAGCAGCGCGATCAGGACGAGCGTGCCCCAGCGGCTGGTGACGTGCTCCAGGACCAGACGCTCGGGACACATCGTGTCGCCGTCGGCGTTCCGTACGCGCTCCATGAGTGTCGTCTCACTTACTCCCATGCCCGTACCTTACTTCAAAGTGGGTACTTACGCATGGTTAGCGCCATCCCTAGGGTTAGTGGCCAGACCCACCCCACAAGGAGATGTCCGACCATGAGCATCATCGTCACCGGCGCCACCGGAAGCCTCGGCCGCTTCGTCATCGAGGGCCTGCTGGAGAAGGTTCCCGCCGACCGGATCACCGCCGTCGTCCGCAGCGAGGAGAAGGCCGCCGGCTTCGCGGCCCGCGGCGTGAAGATCGCGATCGCCGACTACAACACCCCCGAGACCTTCGACGGCGTGTTCTCCGCCGGTGACAAGGTGCTCCTCATCTCCAGCAGCGAGGTCGACAAGGGCCGCGTCGGCCAGCACAAGGTCGTCATCGACGCCGCGAAGGCCGCCGGGGTCGCCCTCTTCGCGTACACCAGCGCCGTCGGCAGCCTGACCGCCGCCCTCGCGGACGACCACAGGGGCACGGAGGCGGCGATCGTCGAGTCCGGTCTGCCCTACGTGCTGCTGCGCAACGGCTGGTACAACGAGAACTACACCGAGCAGCTGGCTCCCGTCCTCCAGTACGGCGCCGTCACCCAGGCCGCCGGCGAGGGCCGCGTCGCCTCCGCCGCGCGAGCCGACTACGCCGCCGCCGCGGTGGCCGTGCTCACCGCCGAGGGCCACGAGAACACGACGTACGAGCTCACCGGCGACACCGCCTGGAGCTTCGCCGACTACGCGGCCGAGCTGAGCCGGCAGACCGGCAAGGAGATCGCGTACAACGCCGTCTCGGTCGAGACCTTCACCGGCATCCTGACCGGCCAGGCCGGGCTGCCCGGGCCGCTCGCGGCGATCCTCGGCGGGGTGGAGGCATCCATCGAGAAGGGTGAGCTGGCAGGCATCAGCGGCGACTTCTTCCGTCTGACCGGCCGGCCCACCACGCCGATCGCCGACTCGATCGCCGCCGCGCTGAAGGCCTGAGACCCGGGGAGCCTGTCGCTCCGGGGGCGGTTGGGCCATGCGGTGCAGTGGCTCGCCCCTTCGGACGTGGCCGGAAGGCCGTCGGCGGCGGAAGGTGTTCGGCTGGGCCCGGCGCCGCACACCGACGACCTGCACCGGGCGGACCACTCCGAGGCGCCTGGGCCGCGTTCCGGTGCGGAGGGAGCACCTGATGTTCCGGCATCGTTCCGGCGCGCGGCCAGGGGGCCGGCGGGCCCGCGCGACCCTGCGCGCGCTGTTCCCGGCCCTCCTGGGCCTGGCCCTGCTCGCACCGTCCGCCGAGGCGGCACCCCGGCAGCCGTCGCCGGCCCCGGTCGCCCCGCGAGCCACGGACGGACCGCTCGGCGAGCCCTCCGTCACACCCCTCGGCACCTTCGGCGGGATCCCCTACGTCCGGTACGACGGCGTCTTCGAGGGGCGGACGTCCACGGGGCGGTTCCGCGTCCCGTACCGGATCAGCGCCCCGCAGGACCCGAGCCGCACCAACGGCACGGTGCTGGTGGAGCCGCCGCACTTCGCCGTCGGTCTCGGCACGCTCAACGGGTACCTGCGGCCCGAGCTGCTGTTCCCCCGCGGGTTCGTGCACGCCGGGATCGGCTGGAGCACGTTCGCCAACCGCATCCTGGACCCGTCGGTGCCCGGGACCTTCATCGAGGGCGGTTTCGACGAGGAAGGGGCGCGGGTCGACGACGAGATCATCACGGAGTTCGGCCGCGCCCTGGCCCGCGCACCGGAGACGGTGGGCAAGGTGTCCCGGCGGTACGTGGCGGGCGCCTCCGACAGCTCGTACCCTGTGCTGCGGCTGATCGCGTCCGGCGACGCCTCGGGCGTCTTCGACCTCGCCATGCCGTTCACCACGGACACCCTCGACCCGCAGGCGGACATCGCCGCCGGCCGTTACCGGGGCAAGGTCGTCGTCGTGAACTCGGAGGCCGACGACTCCTCCACCCTGACCGACCGGGGCGTCGCGCCGGCGCAGTACCGCTTCTACGTCGTCGCGGGAAGCCCGCACGTGCCCGACCTGCTGGGCGCCAACCCCCCGGGCCTGCCCGTGGCCGGAACCACGCCGGCGACCTGGGTCCCCGCCCTGCGCGCGCACTTCCTGCAGGGCCACGACTGGGTGCGCAGGGGCTCGACGCCTCCCGTCAGCACGCGGCTGCGCACCGTGAACGACGGCACCGTCGTCCGCGACGCGCGCGGCAACGCGATCACCGAGGACACCACGGGCCGGACCGTCCCGCGCCTTCCGTTCGTCGAACTCGGCGAGGCACGTTTCATCCCCGGCTTCCTCGGCTCGTACGAGGACGTGCGCACCGTGCAGCAGCTCGCGTTCCCCGACCACAGGGCGTACCGCAGGGCCTTCGACGTCCGGGTGCGCGCGTATCTGCGGGCGGGCTACATCCTGCCCGAGGACGCGAACGCGATGCGACGGCGCGCACACCTGTGCCCGCCGTCCACGTACACGGAGACGTACCGCGACCACTACGATGCCTTCGTGGCCCTCACTCCCTGCTCGGCGGCCTGAACGACCGTGCCGCGCTGTCCAGTGCAGCGAGCAGCGGCGGTGGGAGGGGGGTGTGGTCCCGCCGTGTGTTCCGGGCCTGCACAATGCGGCGTGTGACCGATGACGACGACCCGTACCTGTGGCTGGAAGAGATCGACGGCGAGGCCGCGCTCGCGTGGGTGGCCGAGCGGAATGCCGAGACGGAGGCCGCGCTGGGCGCCGACGACGGGTTCGCCGGGCTCAAGGAGCGGCTGAGGGAGGTGCTGGACGCCTCGGACCGCATCCCGTACACCACCCGTCGCGGAGCGTTCCTCTACAACTTCTGGCGGGATGCCGCGCACGTGCGCGGCGTGTGGCGACGTACGACGCCGGAGCAGTACCGCAAGGACGCTCCCGAGTGGGAGGTGCTTCTCGACCTCGACGCGCTCGCCGCGGCGGAGGGGGAGAAGTGGCTGTGGGCCGGTGCGGGGGTGCGCCGTCTCGAGTACGACCGGGCGCTGGTGCGTCTGTCGCGCGACGGCGGCGACGCGGTGGTGGTCCGCGAGTTCGACCTCGCCACCCGGGCCTTCGTCGAGAACGGTTTCCGCGTGGAGGAGGCCAAGACGCGGATCGGGTGGATCGACGCCGACACCGTCTTCGTCGGCACGGACTTCGGACCGGGCTCGCTGACCGACTCCGGCTACCCGCGCACGGTGCGCAGATGGCGGCGCGGCACGCCGCTGCAGGAAGCCGCCCCGGTCTTCGAGGCCGAGACGGCGGACGTGTCGGCCTGGGGCCGGCACGACTCCACACCCGGCTTCGAGCGGGACTTCGTCGGCCGGGCGCTGGACTTCTTCCGCAGCGAGCTGTACATCCTCCGCCCCGACGGCACGCCCGTGAGGATCGAGGTCCCCGAGGACGCCAGTGCCTATGTCCATCGCCGGCATCTGATCGTCACCCTGAAGTCCGACTGGCTCGGGCAGTGCGCCGGCTCCCTGCTGGCGTTCGACTTCGACGCCTTCCTCGCGGGCGACCGCGGCCCCGAGGTGCTGTTCACCCCGGACGAGCGGACGGCTCTGGGCGACCACTTCTGGACCCGTCACCATCTGATCCTGGAGACGATGCGCGACGTCAGCACGTGCATCGAGGTCCTCACCCCCGTCCCTGACGGTGGCTGGGAGCGCAGACCGCTCGCCGATGTTCCGACGCTGTCCGCCGTCACCGTCGTGGACACGGACCCGGACGTCTCCGACGAGTTCTCCCTGGATGTGTCGGGGTTCCTGCAGCCCTCCACCCTCTACCACGGACAGATCGGAGCCGACACGGAGATCCTCAAGCAGGCTCCTGACCGCTTCCGCACGGCTGGACTGACGGTGCATCAGTTCTTCGCGACCTCCCGGGACGGCACACGGGTGCCGTACTTCGTGATCGGCCCCGACGTCTCCTCCACCGGCCCGCGCCCCGGCCCCGGCCCTGCCCTCCTCTACGGCTACGGCGGTTTCGAGGTCTCCCTCACCCCCTTCTACGACGCGGTGACGGGCCGGGCCTGGCTGGAGCGCGGCGGCACCTACGTGATCGCGAACATCCGAGGTGGCGGCGAGTACGGACCCGACTGGCACCAGGCCGCGCTCGGCGCGCGGCGGCCACGGGCCTTCGAGGACTTCGCGGCCGTCGCCGAGGACCTCGTCGCGCGGGGCATCACCACCCCGGACATGCTGGGCGCCGCGGGAGGCAGCAACGGCGGCCTGCTCATGGGCGCCATGCTCACCCGCTACCCCGAGCTGTTCGGCGCGATCGTCGCCCAGGTACCGCTCCTGGACATGGTCCGCTACCACAAGCTCCTGGCCGGCGCGTCCTGGATCGCCGAGTACGGCGACCCGGACGACGAAGCCGACCGCGCGCACCTCCTCGCGCTCTCCCCGTACCACCGGCTCACCGCGGACCGGGTCTACCCGCCGGTCCTCCTGATGACCTCCACCCGTGACGACCGGGTCCACCCCGGCCACGCCCGCAAGACGGCCGCGCGACTGCGCGACCTCGGCCACCGGGTCCTGCTCCACGAGAACACCGGCGGTGGCCACGCGGGAGCCGGCGACAACGAACAGGCCGCCCACAACGACGCCCTCATGCACACCTTCTTGTGGCGGCACCTCACCCCACCGGTCCGGCCGGCCTCCGGCTGACCGGGAACGGCGAGCGATGGCAGAGCTTCGGGAGAGGTGCGAGAGTCGAAAGGGCGCACCGTGTACGGCGAGTACGGGCAGGCCCTTATGGCGCAGGACGCTGAACCCCTGTTCACTCTCGACGCGTCCGGGCACGTCATCGGCCTGAGCCACGTCGCCGCGCGGCTGTTCGGCCGGCGCGCGCGGGACGCGCTCGGGCTGACCGTCCCCGAGTTCCTCGCCGCGTTCCCGGCGGTCGAGAGCTGGTCTCTCAGACCCGCCCCGGCCATCCCGGATCATCCGGGCGGGCCCGCCTGGGGCCTGTGGCAGGCCGGTGACGAGGACAGGGCGGGGCTGGACAGAGCGGTCCTGGAGGCCGTCTTCACCCAGTCGGCCGTCGGGCTCCATGTCCTCGACCCGGAGCTGCGCGTGCTCCGGGTCAACATCGTCGCGGTCGGCATGCGCGGGATTCCCGAGGAGAAGTTCATCGGGCGCCCGCTGGCAGAGGCCTACGCGGCGGCCGGTGTGACCGTCTCCGAGAGCACACTCCGCGAGGTGCTGGCCACCGGCCGCCCGGCACACGACGTCCTGGTCAGCATGCACCCGCCCAGCGACTCGCCCCATGAGCGCATCGTCTCGGTCTCCGCCTACCGCATGGAGGACCGGACCGGACAGCCGCTCGGCGTGGTCGCCACGGCCGTGGACGTCACCGACCGCGAGCGGGCTCAGGCGCGGCTGCGTCTGCTCCACGCGGCCCACGAGCGGATCGGCACCAGTCTGGACGTGGAGCGGACCGCCCGGGAACTGGTCGACGTCGCCGTGCCGGCCTTCGCCGACTCCATCCTGGTCGCCCTGACCGACGCCGTCCTCCAGGGGAAGTCACCGGACCTCCTGCCCCGCGAGGCCGCCCCGGTGCTGCGCTGCGCCGCCACGGGGGGCGGTGACTCCAGGCCCCCGACACCGGCTCCCGGTTCCGTCCTGCTGCCGGGTCTCTTCGGCGAGGAACTGCCGACGGCGCCCACGCTGCTGCCCGCCGGACCACCGGGGTCCGGCCCAGCGGGCGGCGCGCGACTCGTGGTGCCCCTCACCGTACGCGGCCAGATCTTCGGGGTGGTCGCCTTCCAGCGCGCGTACGGCTCCGAGCCGTACGCCGACGACGACCTGGTCCTCGCCGGCGGGATCGCCTCGCGCACCGCGACGTGCCTGGAGAACGCCCTCCGGTTCACCCGGGAGCACGTGGTCATGACGGCGCTGCAGAGCTGGCCCCTGCGACCGCAGGAGACGACCCTGCGGGCGGTCGAGGTCGCCCAGCGCCACCGTCCGGGCGGCAGCGGGGGCGGTTCCTGGTTCGACGTGATCCCGCTGCCGGGCGCGCGGGTGGGGCTCGTCGTGGGGCGCGTGGAGCGTCCGGGTCTCAGTGCCGTCGCCGCGATGAGCCGGCTGCGCACGGCGGTCCACAGCCTGACCACACTCGATCTCGACCCGCACGAAGTTCTGGCACGGCTCCACTCGACCACGCTCAGGCTCGCCCTGGAGCAGGGCGGCCCGGCCGGCGCCGGGGAACCGACCGCGAGCTGTACCTTCGTCGTCCACGATCCCGTCGACGGCAGGCTCGAGGCCGCACGCGCGGGCGCCTCGCTCTTCGCCGTCGTCCGGCCGGACGGATCGGTCGATCTCGATCCGGTGGCCGAGGGCCCGCTGCTCGGAGCCCATGGACCGCCCTTCGCCAGCGCCACGCTCCGGCTTCCCGAAGGAAGCACGCTCTGCCTCGCCTCCGCCGCCTCGCCGGACGAGAAGGACCCGGCGCCGCACCAGGTGCTGGACGCCCTCGCTCATCCCGATCGCGGGCCCGAGGACATGGCCGACGACGTCCAGGCACTGCTCGCCGCGGATCGTGTCCTCCTCGTCGCCAGGACTCGCCTCCTGCCCGAGGGCGATCTGGCCGAGTGGCCCGTCCCTCCGGAAGGCCAGGCCGTGGGCGCCGCCCGCCGCCGGGTGGGGGAGTGCCTCACGGCATGGGGCGTCTCCGTCGATCCGTACGCCGTGAAGGTCGTGGTCAGCGAACTCGTCACGAACGCCATCCGCTACGGAGCCGCTCCGATCACCCTGCGGCTCATCAGAGGAGAGTCCCGGCTGACCTGCGAGGTGAGCGACGCCGCACCGACCGCGCCGCACCTGCGCCACGCCAAGGCGATCGACGAGGGCGGACGCGGCCTCCACATCTGTGCCTCCCTCGCCGCGAACTGGGGCGTGCGGTACGTCGAGGACGGAAAGACGGTCTGGGCCGAGATCGCCACCGAAGAGCCGGGATAGGCCCCGGCCAGGCCGGGATTCCGCCGGTCAGGCGAGTTCGTAGATGCTCCTGCCGACCAGCCAGAAGCCCAGGGCCAGGGAGAGGAGGACGACGGCCTGGTCCTCGTGGCTGGTGATCCAGGTGAGCATCGTCTGGAGTCTGGCCCCGGCGCGAGCGGGCCGGAAGGTCGCGTACAACTCCATCGCCAGAAGAGTCGCGGTGGCCAGGAGGCAGTACAGCACCAGTGTCAGCCAGGTGAGCGCGTGGGACAGGTTCGCGTTCATCACGGTCGTGGCCCCGGCCGCGACCAGCCCCCACGGCTGGAGCAGGACCGCCATGCCGGCGGCCGACCAGGGCGAGACATGACGCAGCTTCCCCAGCCAGGCCGGGTCTTCCCGAGGATGGCCCGCTTTGCGCTGCCTGTGGACTCCGTAGGCGATCAGACCGAGCCCGATGGCCAGCTTGACGGCGAGCGACCCGGTCGAGGGAGCGGTGTGCGGCTTGGGCGGTGACCCACCGGTGAAGAGCAGGACGCAGCCGATCACCAGCACCAGGCACGCGAGCCAACCCGCGATGAAGGCAAGCCCCTTGCGCACGCCCTTGTCCGAGGAGAGCAGCAGGATGAAGCCCATGACCGGGAACGGTTCGAGTGTGATGGCCAGACCGATGATGATGAGATCGAGTGTCATCCGCGGGCCACCTCCCTCGACGCGTCCGCCGAACCCAAGCCAGTCATGAAATCGCCGTACACGCGAAATGCGGGCGTCCGTTGGGGCGACCGCCTCCGACGCGGGGTGTGATCCGAGGTGCAGGGGAAAGCGCGCGATGCTGCAATGGTGCTGTTGGCGTGAATCCGCAGAACCGCGCCGGTCCGGGTCTCCTGTGGACGCCCCGACCGAGCCGTACCAGGCCAGGAGCACCCATGAGCGCACCCGAAGAACTCGAGTTGGGCCCTGTCGACTATTTGGTCGTCGAATTTCCCGGCAACCGCATGACCGGTGAGGGTTTCCCGCTCCTGCTCGACTTGGTCGAGCGTCGCATCATCCGGATCCTCGATCTGAGATTCGTCAGGAAGGAACGCGACGGCTCGGTCACCGCCATGGAGATCGCGGACTTCGACGGCGACGGACGACTCGACCTCGCCGTCTTCGAGGGCGCCACGTCGGGCCTGCTCGACGACGAGGACCTGCGGGACGCGGCCGAGGTGCTCGAGCCGGAATCGTCCGCCGGGATCATCGTCTACGAGAACACCTGGGCCGGGCCCCTCGCCGCCGCCCTGCGGCGCGGTGGTGCCCAGTTGGTGGCCAGTGGTCGGATTCCCGTGCCCGCACTCCTGGCATCGATGGAAGCCACCGAAGAAGCCTGAGTTCCGGTTCCGAGTCAGCCGCAGTGGCTGCTCGGCGAGGCAAGGAAGAGACATATGCCTGGTCTACTCCGTGGGGTCGCCCGTACCGCTGTTGTCGCAGGGACGGCGACCGCCGTGTCCAACCGCGTGTCGCGACGGCAGGCCGGCCGCTGGGCCCAGCAGGAACAGGCGCAGAGTGCCTACGCCGCCCCACCCCCGGCGGCCGCGCCTCCTCCGCCGGCCGTGGCGCCCTCGATGGACGACAAGATCGCCCAGCTGAAGGACCTCGGGGAGCTGAAGGCGCAAGGAGTCCTCACCGAGGCCGAGTTCGAGGCCCAAAAAAGCCGCATCCTCAACTCCTGAGCGTTCCTTCGTCCCCTGAGCGACCCTTCCCGGAGGGAACCGGGGGAGCGGACGGCCCCGGAGGCAGCAGCTCGGTCGTGACGAACGCGGTGACGGCGGCCAGGATCACCACGGTGACCGTGTCGGCGCTGCCGAGCAGCAGCACCACCAGGACCACACTGCTGACCGGCAGCCGCAGGACGGCCGTCGCGGCCGCCGCCATCCCCGCGGCCATCCCCGGCACCACGCCAAGACCGGGCAGCGGGGAGAGCAACACCCCCATGGCGGCGCCCAGGAACAGGGAGGGAAAGACGAGACCGCCGCGCAGGCTCCCCAGACACAGGGTGTACGCGGCGGTCTTGAAGAGCAGTACGGCCAGGAGAGCGCCGACCCCCCAGGCGTGCGGGTTCGAGGCCAGCTCGGCCATGGTGGCCTGACCGGACGAGGCGACGTCCACCGGTGAACGGTCCGTGATCACGGTGTACAGGGCCGCGCATCCTCCGGCGGCGACCGCGCACACCGTCGTCCTGGTCAGCGGGCTCGACGCCACGAACGTGGCTGTCAGACGCCCGCCGACGACGGCCAGATGCAGCAGTGCGCCGATGACCACGGCCATCAGGATCGACCAGACCACGTCACCGGTGTCCAGGTTCGGTGGCGCTTCGGGAAGGCTGAGGGTGAGGTCGCCGGTCTCGAGGCCGCTCCAGCGCCCGAATCCGATGAACACCAAGGACCCCACCCCGCTCGACAGCAGAGCGGGAAGCATGATGGCGGTCAACTGCGTCCCCGCGACGCCCGCCACCTCGATGAGAAGCACCGCCGCGATGAGCGGATTGCCGAAGATCGCCGCGATCGCGGCCGCGGCGCCCGCGGCGCCGAGCAGGACGTTGCTCTGCGGCGTGGCGGGGGCCCGCGCCAGGTCCCGGAAGTAGAGCGCCAGACCTCCGCCGAGCGCGATCAGCGGCGCCTCAGGTCCCAGGGACGCCCCGAACGGAAGGCTGGCCGCCGCGGCGATCAACACCCCCGGCACCGCCTTCGAAGAGGCGCCACCCCCGGCATGCAGACCGTACGCGGGGACATGACCGCCGGCCCCCGGCAGATGCGTGACGACCAGGCCCACGACGACCCCGGCCACCAGCAGAAGCGGCAGCGGCCACCACCACGGCGGAACGTCCCATCCCAGAGCCCGCGGCCACACCTCCCACAGCACGTGCTCGAGTTCGTGCAGGCCGACCAGGAACCAGAAGGCGGCCAGGGAGACCGGGACACCGATCAGCGCGCAGAACACCAGCGCCTTGAGGTAACCCGGGCTGAGCAGAACATCCCGCAACCGGTCGGCATCCGGTGCCTCCGCCGCGCTCTCGGGTGCGACAGGTCGGTCGCTCGGCTCCGCCATGGATCGTTTCCCTCCCAGGAAGACGTGCGGTCGACGGGGTGAGGGGTCCGCACCCGACCCGGCCGGCTCACGGAACGTCGTCGGCGGGACCGCCGTACGAGCCCATGCAGGGCATCATGACGGACCGGACGATCAGAGCGCGCACCCACGCCGGGGCCGTGTTTCCGCACACGGCGGCTGTGCGGCCGAACGGGTGAGGGGGGTCTGTCCGGAGGCTCCCGGAGGCTTCTCGGAAGCCTCAGACGCCCCGCCGCGCGGCCGGGCTCCCCAGGCGACGGGCCAGGCCGGTCTCCTGCGCCAGAACGGCGCCCGCCGTGACGGCGACGGCGACCGCCGCGCAGACCACGATGAGCCACGACAGGAGGGTGAAGACCGGGCCCAGCGACCCGTACTCGGCCAGGGTGCGGTTGAGCGCCACCGGCATGTAGAACTGCGCCCCGATCGACAGGGCGGTCACGGCGGCGCCCGTGAGCACGGCGCCGGGGAGCAACGGCAGCCAGCCGATGCGACCGCCGAGCAGCAGGTGCTGGCTCCACCACCACAACATCGTCTGGCACACCACCGTGACGGGGATGCCCAGCCACAGCCCGGCGCCGAAACCGTCGCGCAGCGGACCCTGCACGACCAGCACGACCAGCCAGACGGCGATCCAGACCAGCCAGCGCCAAGGGGCGACCTTCGCACCGCCCTTGGGGATCTCCCAGGCGCGCATGCACAGGCGCTGCATCGCCCGGCTCACCGCCGTGGCGGAGAGCACCACCATCAGCGTTCCGACGACGCCGGTGACCTGCTCCAAGGACTCGGTGTGGGACGTGTAGAGCTTCTTCAGTTCGTCGTCGGCGGCGCCGGTGAGTCCGAAGACCGCGCGTACGGAACTGACGAGCTGCTCCTTCACCCCCTCCGGCGCGAAGGAGCCGACGACGAAGAGCAGCGGGATCGCGGTCAGGAAGCACTGGGCCGCCAACCGCGTGGCGGCGTCCAGGATGTTCACCGACAGCATGCGGTTGGTCAGATGAGAGACGACGGGGAAGCGGGTCTCGGCGGTGCTCCGCAGCCGCCGCGCGGTGACCGTCACGTTGTGGGCCTTCGCTCGCCACCATGACGGTCGAAAGACACCCCGGCGGTCCGCGGCCCCCTTCTCAGCCATCAGGGGTGCTCCTTCCCTGCGTACAGGGTGCGGGACGGCGCCCGGCACGGCACCTCGGGGGACGGGGACGTACGCGCGGCGAGGGCAAGGGGCCGCCCCGGCGGATGGCCCGATCGTGTGACCTGCCCGGCCGAAAGGGGGCCGCATGGCGCGCCGGTGCGTTCCGTCATCGCGCAGGATGCTTTCGTCTGTGCCCGGGCCGGGGGCCGTTCGTGCGCGCCCGATCCGGGGACAGCGCAGGGCCACCTGCTCCGTTCGACGTGCCGAAGGAGAGACAGTGGCAACCAGAGTCGACCCGCGCCACGCGGCCGGGACCGTGCAGTTGCTGAAGGGACAGAAGGCGCTGGTGACCGGTGCCAACTCGGGCATCGGGCTGGCGACCGCCATCGCCCTGGGCCGGGCCGGGGCGGACGTCGTGGTGAACTACGTCGTCGGCGCGGACGAGGCGGAGAAGGTCGTGGCGCAGATCAAGGACTTCGGGGTCCGTGCCTACGCCCACGAGGCCGATGTGTCCGACGAGGACCAGGTGGTCGCCATGGTGGCCCGGATGGTCGAGGAGTTCGGCACCATCGACATCATGGTGGCGAACGCCGGCCTCCAGCGGGACGCGACCGTGATGGAGATGTCGCTCGCCCAGTGGCAGAAGGTCATCGACGTCAATCTGACCGGCCAGTTCCTCTGCGCCAGGGAAGCCGCCAAGGAGTTCGTGCGGCGCGGCGTGGTCGAAGAGGTGTCCCGGTCGGCCGGGAAGATCATCTGCATGAGCTCGGTCCACCAGATCGTTCCGTGGGCGGGACATGTGAACTACGCCTCCTCCAAGGGCGGTGTGGGCATGCTGATGCAGACGCTCGCCCAGGAGCTGGCCCCCCAGCGGATCCGGGTCAACGCGATCGCGCCCGGTGCGATCCGTACACCGATCAACCGCGACGCCTGGTCCACCCCCGAGGCCGAGGCCGATCTCCTGCGGCTGATCCCGTACCGCCGCGTGGGCGACCCGGACGACATCGCCAACGCCGTCGTCGCCGTGGCCTCCGACCTTCTCGACTACGTCGTCGGCACCACGCTCTACGTCGACGGGGGAATGACGCTCTTCCCCGGCTTCGCCACCGGCGGCTGATCTCCGCCCCCGCGGTCCGCGGGGCAGACCGATGAAGGACACATGCTCAGCACAGTGATCCACCTGGCGGCGGAAGCACCGCCTCAACTCCTGCCGGCTCGTGAGCTGATGGCCTTCACCCTCGGTACGCACATCCTGCTGGTCCCCTTCGGAGTGGCGCTGCCGTTCATCACGCTGTTGATGCATCACCGGGGGCTGCGCCGCAACGACCCCGTCGCCCTCACACTCGCCCGGCGCTGGTCCGCGGTGATGGCCGTCCAGTTCGCCATCGGCGTCGTCACCGGCACGGTGCTCTCCTTCGAGCTCGGTCTGTTGTGGCCCGGCATGATGGGGCGCTGGGGTGACGTCTTCGGACTCGGATTCGGCGTCGAGGCGTGGGCGTTCTTCCTCGAAGCCGTTCTGATCGCCGTCTACCTCTACGGATGGCGCCGACTGAAGCCGTGGACCCACTTCTGGCTCGGCGCACCGCTGCCGCTCGCGGCCCTGATGGGAGCGTTCGGCATCATCGCGGCCAACTCCTGGATGAACACCCCGCGGGGGTTCAGCCTCGACAGCCAGGGCAACCCCGTCGACGTCGACGTACGACAGGCGATCTTCACCCCGATGTTCGGCCCGGAGTACTGGCACTTCGTGGTCGCGATGTTCATGACCGCCGGCTACGTGGTCGCCGGGGTGTACGCCGTGGGCTGGCTGCGCGGGCGACGCGACCGCTACCACCGGCTCGGCTTCACGCTGCCGTTCACCGTGGCCGCGATCCTCACACCGGTCCAGTTCATGGTCGGCGACTCCACCGCCCGCGCCGTCTTCCACCAGCAGCCGATCAAGTTCGCCGCCACGGAACTCGTCTGGGAGACCGACACGCACGTCCCGGAGTACCTGTTCGGACGGCTGAACAGCGACGGGACCATCTCCGGTGGGATCAAGATCCCCCAGCTGGACTCGATCCTCGCCGGTTTCAAACCGAGTACCCAGGTGACCGGGCTGACATCGGTACCGGAGTCCGACCGGCCCACCGCCGTCCAGGCCACCATCGCCCACTGGGCCTTCGACATCATGGTCACCATCGGCAGCCTGCTGATCCTGCTCGCGCTCTGGTACGCCTGGAGCTGGCTGCGCCACCGGGACCTTCCCCGCAGCCGCTGGTTCTTCCGCTGCGCCGCCGTCGCCGGAGCCGCGTGCCTGCTCACCGTGGAGTGCGGGTGGATCACCACGGAGGTGGGTCGCCAGCCCTGGATCGTGTACAACCAGATGAGGGTCTCGGAGGCGGTGACCGACACCCGCGCCGGATCGCTGTGGGCGATGCTCGGCCTCGTCATCGTCGTGTACGTGCTGGTGTTCGGCGCGTTCATCGCGGTCGTCCTGAAGATGCGTAGCCGCTGGCGTATCGCCGACGAGACTCCGGCCGCCGTGCACGGCGGTCCGGCCCCGGAGGCCGACACACCCTACGGACCCAGAACCGAGCCAGGGGCCGCTGCCGGCTCCGACCGAACCGCGGGTGGTGCGTCCTGATGGCGGAATTCATCGCCTGGGTGCTGGTGGTCGTCATCGCCGCGTACGCCTGCGGCGGGGGTACCGACTACGGCGCGGGATTCTGGGACCTCCTGGCCGGCGGCGCGGAGCGCGGCAAGAGGCCCCGTTGGCTCATCGATCACGCGATGGCGCCGGTCTGGGAGGTCAACAACGTCTGGCTGATCTTCGTCTTCGTCATCATGTGGACCGGCTTCCCGACGCTGTTCCAGGCCGTCTTCGAGGCGATGTGGCTGCCGCTCGCCCTCGCGGCCGTCGGCCTGGTGCTCCGGGGCGCCGGGTTCGCCCTGCGCAAGCCCACCCACCGACTGGCCCAACGGCGGATCTACGGAGCGGCCTTCGCCGTCTCGTCGCTCCTGACACCCTTCTTCCTCGGGGCGGTGCTCGGTGGCATCGCCGCCGGCCGGGTCGAGGTCGGGACGACCGCCTCCGCGGACGCCTGGGCCAACCCGACCTCGGTCCTCACTGGTCTGCTGGCCGTCTCCGCCACCGCGTTCCTCGGGGCGGTGTACCTCTGCTCCGACGCCCGCCGGTTCGACGCGGACGACCTCGTCGACTACTTCCGCCTGCGTGCGTTGCTCGCCTTCGCCGCGGTCGTCGTCCTCGCGCTCATCGCCCTGCCCGTCACCCATGACGACGCCCGGCACGTCTGGGACGGCCTGACCGGAGGCCTGGGACTGCTGCTGGTCATCCTGGCCGCCGTCTGCGGGCTGGCCACGGTGTTCTTCCTGCTGCGCCGCTCCTACCGCTGGACGCGCTACACCTCGGCGGCGAGCGTGGCCCTCACCGTCGTCGCCTGGGGCTTCGCGCAGCGGCCCTACATGCTGCCCACCTCGCTGACGGTGACCGACGCGGCGGGCGCGCCCGCCACCCTGCAGTGGCTGGTGATCGTCACGGCCATCGCGATCGTGCTGGTCGGGCCCGCACTGGTACTGCTCTACCGGCTCGACACCCTGGGGGAGCTGGAGCCGCTCACCGACGCCGACACCCGGGCGGCCGGAGCGCCCGGGGACGACACGTAGCGGGCGCTCCACGCCTCCGCCGGTCAGCCCATCCGCTCGACGAGGCGGTCGCCGACCCGCAGGGCGTTGGCGATGGCGGTCAGCGACGGGTTCACCGCGCCGATGCTGGGGAAGAAGCTCGTGTCCACGACGTAGAGGTTGTCGAGGTCGTGGGCCTTGCAGTCGACGTCCAGGGCCGAGCTGCGGGGGTCGGTGCCGAACCGGACCGTACCGGCCTGGTGGGCGGTGGCCCCGATGGGCATGCCCTTGTGCAGGTAGATGCTGTGCGGCAACAGGTGGTGCTCGTGCATGCCCAGGTGCCCGAGCATCCCCTTGAGCTTGTGCTGGAGGCGCTTGAGCCCGGCGATGTTGTTCTTCTCGTCGAGGGCCAGGTGGATGTCGCCGTTCTTGTCGAGGGTGACGCGGCTCTCGGGCAGCGGCAGGTCCTCCCCGCAGAGCCAGAAGTCGACGGCGTGGTGCGCGAGCATCTCGAACGGCATGTCCGGTACGACCGCGCCGGCCCAGCGCGGCGCCTCGCCGTGGATCTGATCGGCGTCCGACTTGCCCAGCATCTGGATGCCGCCGAGCGGGAAGTCCCAGTCGTCCGCCCCGAGGTACCAGTCGTTCAGCGCCAGTGTCTTCTGGAACTTGGTGGGGTTCGGCTCCTTCGACACGGCCATCAGCGCCAGGTTGTTGTGCCGCATGTAGTGGCGCCCCACCACGTCCGAACTGTTGGCCAGGCCCCCGGGGTGCTTGTCGTTCGCCGAACGCAGCAGCAGTGCGGCCGAGTTGACCGCCCCGCAGGCGACGACGACGATGTCGGCTCCGAAGCCCTCCGTCGACCCGTCGCCGAGCTCGGCGACGACACGCGTGACGGTGCGCCCGGTCGGATCGGTCTCCAGACGCCGGACGTCGGCCCCCGTGACCATCGTGACGTTGTCGTACGTCAGCGCCGGATCGACGCAGATCACCTGGGCGTCGGACTTCGCGCCCAGCAGACACGGGAAGCCGTCCACGCGGTCGCAGCGGATGCACACGCTGTCATGGCTGGCCCGGCCGTCGCCGTCCTGGGTCAGGTTCACCCCGATGGGCAGATGGAAGGGGTGGAGCCCCTTCTTCTCCAGGTCGTCGCTGAGCTGCTGGATGCGCGGCTCGTGCTCCACCGGGGGGTGCGGGTACTGGCCGCTCGCCGGGCCCTCCGTCGGGTCCTCGCCGTGCCGGCCGTGCACGAGATAGAGCTGCTCCGCCTGGGTGTAGTACGGCTCCAGATCCTCGTACCGGATCGGCCAGGCGGGCGAGATGCCGTCGTGGTGGCGCAGCTCGCCGAAGTCCTCGGGGCGGAGGCGGAAGAGGGCGGCGCCGTAGAACTTGGTGTTGCCCCCGACGTAGTAGTTGACCTCGGGGGGGAACGCGTTGCCGTGCTTGTCGTACCAGAACTCGGGGGCCCGGTACCGGCCCTTGACGAAGACGGCGGTGGAGTCCCAGTTGTCCCGCTCCCGGGGCAGGTAGTCGCCGCGCTCCAGGATCAGGATCCGCTTGCCGGTGGGGGCCAGCCGGTGGGCGAGCGTGCCGCCGCCCGCTCCCGTGCCGATGATGATGACGTCGTAGTGCTGATCGCCGGCCATACAGGGGTCCTGTTCTGGGAGTTGTCGGCCGTCCCCGCCGTAGCGCCCGCCCGAAGGGCCCGTGGTGTGCGTGTCGAAGTACAGGTACACCCGCGTACGTGGGACATTGAGTGCGGATCCGACGCTATCCGGCAATCCCGGCGGCGGCGACCGGAGGGGCGCCGCTCACCGTCCGCTCACGCGGTCGCCCGTACCGCGTGCGCTGCCGCGGCGCTCAGAACACGGCGATCGGGTTGACCGGTGAGCCGGTGGCCTCCGGCAGCCTCAGCGGGGCGACGACGCAGAGGAACGACCAGCGCTCCTCCGCCTCGCAGACCTCCACCAGGTCCTCGAACTGGAGGTAGTCCAGGAGGTGGAGGCCCATGGCGTGGACCGCGAGCACATGGACGGGGAAGTCGACGCCGTCGGTGGAACTCGGGGCGGTGTCGTTGTTGCCGTCCCCGCCGAGCACCGCGACCCGCCGGTCCCTCAGAAACTCCAGTGCGTACGGATGGAGTCCGGCGCGCATGTCCGCCGTGTGCCACGCCCCCAGCTCGGCGCGGCGCTTGCGATGGCCGACCCGGACGAAGAGGAGGTCCCCCTCGGTCACCCGGACGTGCTGGGCACGCTCGGCCGCGGTGAGGTCGTCGGCGGTCACGTGATCGCCCGGTTCCAGCCAGGGCACGCCGCGCAGCCGAGGAATGTCGAGCAGCACACCGCGACCGACGATCCCGTCGCGCGCCAGCTCGACGGACAGGGCCGTGGCCCCGCCGGCCGTGACGGTGTTCGCGTCCACGCCTCCATACAGCGTGCCGTCGTAGATCACGTGACACAGGGCGTCGAGATGGCTGTCGGCGTCCCCGTGCACGTTCATCGCGAAGCGGTCCCTGGCGAACTGGAGCCCGCCGGCCCGGATCCCGCCCCGTACGGCGCCGGTCATGACGTGCTCGCAGGGCTCGGGATCGTCGGGCCCCGGCTCCGTCTGCACCTGCGCCGCCATCGTCACCGTACGGCCGGACCTCACCTCGGCCGCGGCCGCCAGCACATGGCGCGGCGTGATCTCCTCGAGGGCGCCGCGCTCCCCGGCGCCGGCCCCGGTCCCGCGCCGCACACGCGCGTGGAGCTCGGCGAACTCGGCCGCGCTGAGCCGTGGCGACCCCGCCCCGGAGGCCGGCGTGCCCATGGTCAGCGTCCCTGCTCCCCGTCGAGCGCCCTGTCGAGGGTGATGGCGGCCATGATGAGGGAAAGGTGGGTGAACGCCTGGGGGAAGTTGCCCAGTTGCTCCCCGCTCGGACCGACCTCCTCGGCGAAGAGGCCGACATGGTTGGCGTACGTCTGCATCTTCTCGAAGGTGTACCGGGCCAGCGGCAGCCGCCCCGCCCGGGCCAGCGCGTCCACGTAGAGGAACGTGCAGAGACTGAAGGTGCCTTCCGAGCCGCGCAGCCCGTCCGGCGACGCCGCCGGGTCGTAGCGGTACACGAGGCTGTCGGAGACGAGCTTGCGGTCCATCGCGTCGAGCGTGGACAGCCAGGCCGGGTCCTTGGGGGCGACGAACCCGACCCTGGGCATGAGCAGGAGGGAGGCGTCCAGGACGTCGCCGTCGTAGTGCTGGACGAAGGAGCGCTCCTTCTCGCTCCAGCCGCGCTCCGTGATCTGCTCGAAGACGGCGTCCCTCGCCTCGCGCCACCGCTCCACGTCGGCGGGCCGCCGGAAGCGCTCGGCGAGCTGCAACCCGTGGTCGAAGGCGACCCAGGACATCAGGCGGCTGTACGTGAAGTCCTTCCGGCCGCCGCGGGTCTCCCAGATGCCCTCGTCCGGCCGGTCCCAGGCTCCGGCGAGCCAGTCCAGTGTCTGCGCCAGCCTCTTCCACCCCGGATAGCTGGCCTGCTGGGCGATCTCGTACCCCTGGGACAGGGCGTAGAGCACCTCGCCGTAGATGTCGAGCTGGAGCTGGTCGGCGGCGCCGTTGCCGATACGGACCGGGGCGGAGCCGCGGTAACCCTCGAAGTGGTCGAGCGTCTCCTCCGCCAGGTCGGGGTCGCCGTCGACCCGGTACATCGTCTGGAGAGGCTCTCCGTCCCTGCCCTCGCGTTCGCGCAGCCGATCCCCCAGCCAGTGGACGAAGGCGGTGGCCTCCTCGACGAAGCCGAGGTCGAGCATGGCCCGCACGGACAGCGCGCCGTCGCGCACCCACGTGAAGCGGTAGTCCCAGTTGCGCTCTCCGCCGACCTGCTCGGGCAGCCCCATGGTGGCCGCCGCGACGAGGGCGCCGGTGGGCGCGTACGTGAGGAGCTTGAGGGTGATCACCGAGCGGTGCACCTGCTCGGGCCAGCGGCCCCGGTAGCGGGACTGGCGCAGCCAGTTCTGCCAGAACCCGGCGACCTGCCAGAACTGCGCGGTGACCTCCTCGACCGAGAGCGGCGCGGGCGCCTCGCCGCCCGACGCGCACACGGTGAAGACGGCGCCGCCCGTTTCGCCGGCCTTCAGCGTCACCTTGCCCCGCGCGTCCTGGCCGTCCCGCTCCAGCGGGAAGGTGGCCTGCAGGTGCGCGTCGATCCCCGGAGCCCGGAACACGGCGCCGGCGCCGTCGAGTTCGAGCTGATGCTCGGCGCGGCCGTAGTCGAACCGCGGCCGGCAGTCGAGCGCGAAGTCGACGGTGCCCCGTACGGCGCGCACCACGCGGACCAGGGTGTGCCGGTCGGTGGGGGTGCGGGTCTGGTCCGGAGGCATGAAGTCGATGACCTCGCCCACGCCGTCCGGTGACATGAACCGGGTCACCAGGATGGCCGTGTCGGGGTAGTAGAGCTGTTTGCAGCTCGCCTCCGGGTGCTCGGGAGCCAGCTGGAAGTAACCACCGCGGTCGTGGTCGAGCAGCGCGGCGAAGATGCTGGGGGAGTCGAACCTGGGAGCGGCGAACCAGTCGACGACACCCTTCGACGAGACGAGGGCGGCGGTCTGCAGGTCGCCCACCAGGCCGTGCTCGGCGATGGGTGGGTAGTGGTCCATGGTCACTCCGAGGGCTCGGCGATGATCCTGCAGATCCACCATCGCTCACCTCGGTCCTCCTCGCCACGCCGTGCCGATCGAGCGAGCTCGGCTTGCCGACTGCCCGGCCGGCGGGCGTTACTGACGGGGTCGGTCGCGGGCGCGTGGGCCCGGGCTCGACGACTCGACTCGCACCGTGGCGCTCTCCGTACGGCCGACGGCCGAGCGACGGAGGTGGTGCATGGAGATGATCCACGTCCGGCTGGTGAGCCCGCCGGACCTCACGCCCCGTGCGCTGGAGCTGCTGGCCGACGACCGCTATGTGTTCAACCTGGTCGTCCTCCCGCGACGGGCGCGCAATCCCGACGGCGACGCGGTCGAGTGCGACATCCTGGCGGGCGCGGCCAACGCCGTGCTGCGCGGTCTGCGCGAGCTGGAACTCGACCGCCTCGGATCCATCGTCATCGAGCCCGTGGAAATGGCCCTCTCCGCCACCGCGGCCAGGGCGGAGGAGCAGCAGCTGGGGGCGCTCGCGCACGCTCCGGTCTGGGAGGAGGTCGAGGCGCGCATCCGCGCCGAGGGCACCTATCTGCCGAGCTTCTACGTCTACCTGACCATCGCGGGCGTCATCGGGTCGGTGGGCATCCTGACCAACTCCCAGATCCTGATCGTCGCGGCGATGGTCGTCGGACCGGAGTACGGCGCCATCACGAGCGTCGCCCTGGGCGTCAACCACCACAACGGAGTCAGGATCCGGCAGGGCCTCTTCGCCCTGGTCGTGGGGTTCTCCCTGGCCGTGGCGGTGACGTTCCTGTTCTCGTGGGTGATCCGGGGCCTCGGACTGCAGCCCCGAGCGTTCGAACTGGGCGTCAGACCGGTCTCGACACTGATCGACGCCCCCAACGTCTTCTCCGTGGTCGTCGCGGTCCTTGCCGGCATCGTCGGGATCATGTCCCTGACGCAGGCCAGGACGAGCGCGCTGCTCGGCGTCTTCATCTCCGTCACCACCATCCCCGCCGCCGCGGACATCGGCGTCTCCTGCGCGTTCTCCAGCTGGGACCAGGCGCGCGGATCCCTCTTCCAGCTCCTGCTGAACATCGTGCTGCTGATCGTGGTGGGCGTGCTGACGCTCCGATTCCAACGGGCTGTCTGGCGACGCATGGGCCGCCACGGCCTCCGCGCGAGCGGAGGCTCGCGCGGAGGCTAGGGGGCGGCACCGGCAGCCCCTCACCCGAGTGGCGGAACGGGGCGCGCGTTGTCACCCGCGGCGACGTGTCGCGCTTGACCGGCCCTGGGTGCGCCCGCATGCTCCCGACGGAGGCCGATCCCGTCAGGCCGTCACCACGCCCCCGGTTCGGATCGTCGCCCGGGCGGACCCAGGAGGCCATGCGTGCAGGAGAGCCGCACCGGACGGCAACTGACGCTCCGACACGGCTCGCACGAGGTCGTCGTCGTCGAACTGGGCGCGGCCCTGCGCTCGTACACCGTCGGTGAGCGCGCCGTGCTCGACGGATTCGGGCCACAGGACCGGATCACCGGAGGCCGCGGCCAGATCCTCGTGCCGTGGCCCAACCGGATCCGGGACGGCCGCTACCGCTGGGACGGACAGGAGCTCCAGCTGCCGCTCACCGAGCCGGCCGCCGGCAACGCCCTCCACGGACTGCTCCGCTGGGTCGCCTGGCGGGTGGTGGAGGAGAGCGACAGCCGGGCGGTCCTGGACGTACGGCTCTGGCCGCAGCCGGGCTACCCGTTCCACCTCCACGTCGCTGTCGCGTACAGCCTCGGCGAAGAGGGCCTCGACGTCGCCGTCACGGCGCGCAACCTCGGCGCGAGCGCCGCGCCCTACGGCTTCGGCCAGCATCCCTACGTCATGGCGGGCACCGAGGTCGTCGACGACGCGATGCTGACCGTGCCCGCACGGACGCGGCTGATCACCGACGAGCGCGGGTTGCCCGTGGCCGCCGAGCCCGTCGCCGGGACGGCGTACGACCTGCGTGCGCCGCGGACGGTCGGAGCGCTCCGACTGGACACGCCCTTCACCGATCTCGACCGGGGCGCGGACGGACGCGCCGTGGTCCGCCTGGCCCACCCGTCGGGTTCCCTGGGTACGGACGTATGGCTCGGGCAGGGCGCCGACCATGTGCAGCTCTACACCGGCGACACCCTGCCACCGGGGGAGCGGCGCCGCGCGATCGCCGTCGAGCCGATGACCTGCCCTCCGGACGCCTTCCGCAGCGGCACGGCGCTCGTCGCCCTGGGGCCGGGCGAGCGGCACACCGTCCGCTGGGGGATCACGCCGTGGGGGGAGGCCTGACCGTGACGACGAACGAGGTGCTCATCGGCGTGGGTCTGACGGTGGTCCTCGCCGTCGGCTCCCAGATCCTGGCCCGGAGCCTGCGCATTCCGGCCCTCATCGTCCTGCTGCCGGTGGGCTTCGGCGTCGGCTCGCTGGTCGACGAGATCAACCCCGAGCGGCTGTTGGGGGACGCCTTCTCCCCTCTGGTGTCACTGGCCGTCGCGGTGATCCTCTACGACGCGGGCCTCGGCCTCGACCTGGCCAAGCTCAAGGGGCACACCCGCCGAGTCGTCGTCAGGCTGCTCTGGATCGGTGTCCTGATCACCTGGTTCCTCGGCAGCCTCGTCGCCGCGCCCTTGCTGGGCATGTCCCAGCGGGCGGCCATCATGCTCGGCGCGATCCTCGTGGTCTCGGGGCCGACCGTCGTCGCACCGCTGCTCGCCTTCGTACGCCCCAAGGAGCGGCTCCAGCACATCCTGGTCTGGGAGGGCTCCCTCATCGACCCGGTCGGGGGCATTCTGGGAGCCCTGGTCTTCCACGCGGTCATGGAGTCGACGGGGCGCCATGTCGTCGACGGGATCACGGGCTTCCTGGCCAGCGTGGGCATCGGCGTCGCCGGGGGAGTGCTCGGGGCACTGCTGCTCTGGGCGCTGCTGCGCGTGCTGCGCCTCGGCGAGGTGCTCGGCACCACGGCGCAGCTCGCCGCGGTGATCGGCGTGGCGGCGTTCTGCGACGTCCTGCGCGAGGACACGGGCCTCATCGCCGCGGTCGTCATGGGCCTGGCCGTCTCCAACGTCCTCGGCGTCGACGTCCGGGCACGCCGACCGTTCTTCGAGACCGTCGTCAGCCTGATCCTCGGCCTGCTCTTCATCTCCATCTCGGCCACCGTCACCCCGCAGTCGCTGCGCCATGTGGTGCTGCCCGCGCTCGGTCTCGCGGCGGTACTCGTCCTGGCCGTGAGACCTCTGGTCGCCGCCGTCGCCACGTTCGGCACGGACCTGTCGCGCGGTGAGCGCGGCTTCGTCGGCTGGATGGCGCCGCGCGGCATCGTCGCGGCCGCCACCGCCTCGACGTTCTCGGCCGACCTGGTGGCCAAGGGCGTCGGGGGCGCGCCGAGGATCCTGCCGGCCACGTTCGTCGTCATCGTGACCACCGTGACGCTCTACGGCCTGACCGCCTCGACCGTCGCCAGGCGCCTGGGCGTGGTGCGCCCGGCCCGCTCGCGTCCCCTGCTGGTCGGCGGGGACCCGTGGGTGATCGAGCTGGCTCTCGCCCTGCGGTCGGCGGGACCGCAGGTGCTGATGTGGTCGGGCGACGATCAGCAGCGCGAACGGATCCGGCAGGCGGGTCTCGAGCTCGCCCCCGGTGAGCTGCTGGCCAGCGCCACCGGTGAGGGCGCCGAGCTGGAGGGCATCACGGGCGTGTACTTCCTCACCGCGGAAAGCGACTTCAACGCGCTGGCGGCGACCGTCCTCAGCGGCAGTGTGGGGGGCGGAGTCCACCGCCTCCGCGCACCGCGCGAGAGCCACGGCGTGGTCGCCCCGTTCACCGGTGGCGAGGCCCTGTTCGGGGCGGATCTGACGTGGTCGTACATCTCCCACCGCCACGAGGAGGGGGCGGCCGTCCTGGCGCGGTCCGCCGACGACGTACCGCCGCCCGGCTCCGACCTGCTGTTCCTGGTACGGCGGGACGGCAGCCTCGCTCCGGTCACGGCGGAGTCCAGACCGCCGTCCGAGCCCGGAGACACGCTCGTCCTGCTGGGTCCTGCGGCGCTCCACCGGGCAGAGAGGCCGGCGGGGCCCGTCGGGTGAGCCACGTCTCACCCGGGCGGTCGCCCTTGCCTATGCAACGAGTTGCATAGAAAGATCCGGGGTATGGCGATCGAACACGCGATCCTGGTGTCCCTGCTCGAGCAACCCGGCTCCGGCTACGAGCTGGCCCGGCGGTTCGATCGGTCCATCGGGTACTTCTGGACCGCGACCCACCAGCAGATCTACCGCGTGCTCAAGCGCATGGAGAGCGACGGCTGGATCGACGTACGGGACGTGCCGCAACAGGGCCGCCCGGGCAAGAAGGAGTACTCCGTCGCCGCCCCCGGACGGGCCGCGCTCTCCGAGTGGCTGGACCAGCCGATCGAACCCGAGAGCGTCCGGCACGACCTCGCCGTGAAGATCCGGGGAGCGGCCTTCGACGACCCCGCCGCGCTGATCCGCGAGGTGGAGCGGTACCGGCAGGTGCACGCGGACCGCCTCGCCCACTACCTCGCGGGCGAGGCACGCGACTTCACCGGGCCGCGGGCAGCACAGGACGCCGCCGCCGGTCCGCCCGACGCCGGCCGGGAACTCCAGCACGTCGTGCTGCGCGGTGGCATCGCCTACGAGCGGATGACGCTCGACTGGCTCGACGACGTCCTCGCCACCCTCCGCCGGCTGGGTCCCGAGCACTGAACCACCGCGCCGCCGGCTGGGTCCCGAGCACTGAACCACCGCGCCGCCCACGGCCCGCCGGCAGGCAGGACCGCCCCGGGCGGCGCGACCACCACCCTCATCACCCACCGAGCCGAAAGGCACCCCTCCATGGCCGACCCGCTGCTGTTCAACCCGCACACCTACGACCCGGCGCACTTCGACCCGGAGACCCGCCGGCTGCTGCGCGCCACCGTCGACTGGTTCGAGGAGCGCGGCAAGCGCAAGCTGATCGAGGACTACCGCTCCCGCGCCTGGCTGGCCGACTTCCTCGCCTTCTCCGCCAAGGAAGGGCTGTTCGCGACGTTCCTCACGCCCTCCTCCTCCGCCGCCGAAGGGGAGCAGGACAAGCGCTGGGACACCGCCCGCATCGCCGCGCTCAACGAGATCCTCGGCTTCTACGGCCTCGACTACTGGTACGCCTGGCAGGTCACCATCCTGGGGCTCGGCCCGGTCTGGCAGAGCGACAACGCCGACGCCCGCGCCCGCGCGGCCGAACTGCTCTCCCAGGGCGAGGTGTTCGCCTTCGGCCTGTCCGAGAAGACCCACGGCGCCGACATCTACTCCACGGACATGCTCCTCGAGCCCGACGGCCGGGGCGGATTCCGGGCCACCGGCTCCAAGTACTACATCGGCAACGGCAACGCCGCCGGACTCGTCTCCGTCTTCGGCCGCCGCACCGATGTCGAGGGCCCGGACGGGTACGTCTTCTTCGCCGCCGACAGCCGCCACCCGGCGTACCACCTCGTCAAGAACGTCGTCGACTCGTCGAAGTTCGTCAGCGAGTTCCGGCTCGAGGACTACCCCGTCGCCCCCGAGGACGTGCTGCACACCGGCCGCGCCGCCTTCGACGCCGCCCTCAACACCGTCAACGTCGGCAAGTTCAACCTCTGCACCGCCTCGATCGGCATCTGCGAGCACGCGATGTACGAGGCCGTCACCCACGCGCAGAACCGTATCCTCTACGGCCGCCCGGTCACCGCCTTCCCGCACGTGCGGCGCGAGCTGACCGACGCGTACGTACGTCTCGTCGGCATGAAGCTCTTCAGCGACCGAGCCGTCGACTACTTCCGCTCCGCCGGTCCGGACGACCGCCGCTACCTGCTCTTCAACCCGATGACGAAGATGAAGGTGACCACGGAGGGCGAGAAGGTCATCGACCTGATGTGGGACGTGATCGCCGCCAAGGGCTTCGAGAAGGACAACTACTTCGCCCAGGCCGCGATCGAGATCCGGGGGCTGCCGAAGCTGGAGGGCACCGTCCACGTCAATCTCGCGCTGATCCTCAAGTTCATGCGCAACCACCTGCTGGACCCGGCCGCGTACGAGCACGTCCCGACGCGTCTGGACGAGGCCGACGACACGTTCCTCTTCCGCCAGGGACCGGCCCGTGGGCTGGGTGCCGTGCGCTTCCACGACTGGCGCCCGGCGTACGACGCGTTCGCCCACCTGCCCAACGTCGACCGCTTCCGCGAACAGGCCGACGCGCTGTGCGAGTTCGTCACCACCGCCGCCCCCGACGAGGAGCAGAGCCGCGACCTCGACCTCCTCCTCGCCGTCGGCCAGCTGTTCGCGCTCGTCGTCCACGGCCAGCTGGTCCTGGAGCAGGCGCGCCTGACGGGCCTCGACGAGGACGTCCTCGACGAGCTGTTCGCCGTCCTCGTACGGGACTTCTCCGCGCACGCCGTCGAGCTGCACGGCAAGGACTCCGCCACCGAGCAGCAGCAGCTGTGGTCGCTGGGCGCCGTCCGGCGCCCGGTCGTCGACGAGGCCCGTTCGGCTCGGGTCTGGCAGCGTGTCGAGGCACTGTCCGGCGCGTACGAGATGGCACTCTGACCCCACTCGCCCCCGGCCGCCCTCAGCCGCGTCACGGCTGAGGGCGGCGTACGCGTCTCAGGCGCCGGTGCGGCTCGTGGCGGCGGCCGCCCGGGTGATGGCCTCGACCAGGCGCTCGCCCGTGTAGGCGTGGCCGCCCATGCCCCAGCCTCCGTCGGGGGCGTTGACGATGTTGATCCGGATGTCGTCTCGCTCGTGACCGGGCGTCATGAGCTTGTACGCGATGTCCGTGGCCCTCTCGATGAAGGCCGCCCGTGCCTCGACGGAAGCCAGGCCGATGTCGGGCAGCTTCAGCTCGATCAGGACGAGGGACCGGTTGGTTCCGCCCGCGTACACGTGCTCGGGGTCGAGCAGATGCAGGACGCCGGCGACCATGGGCGTGAAGAAGGTGTTGCCGGTCAGGCCGCTCACCTCGATGAGAGCGTCACTGAGCCGCGGAACGATCTCCCGCTCGCCGGTCGGCGTGAGGGCGCCGGTGGATGCGATGACGGCGATGGGCATGGGTGTGCTCCTCGATCTCGGCTGAAAAGAGAGTAGCTAGTACGTACGTCCTAGCGAGCAAGACTCTGGAGTAGGATGACCGTCCTAGTCAAGAGGAAAAAGGGAAGACCGAGCGGAGGGGCGAGTCGCGATGGCCAAGGAGACCCGGGGTCGGATGGTGGACGCCGCCGTTGACGCGTTGCGTCAACGCGGCCTGCAGGGCATGTCGTTCACCGATGTGCTCGCGCAGAGCGGGGCGGCCCGCGGCGCGATCTACCACCACTTCCCCGGCGGCAAGAACCAGTTGGCCGCGGAGGCCGCCACCCGGCACGGCCGCGACGTGCGCGACCGGCTCGCGGAGTTCGGGGCGTCCGGACCCGAGGGGGTCGCCACGGCCTTCGTGGAGTTCGCCCGCCCGGTCGCCGAGGCCGCGGCTCAGGGTGTCGGATGTGCCGTGGCCGCCGTGACCGTCCCCGCGGACGAGGAGAACGGCGAGCTGTGCCGCGCCGCGGCGTCGGTCTTCACGTCGTGGACGGAGCAGCTCTCCCGGGCTCTGCGGGAGGCGGGGCTGCCGGCGGCCGACGCGGAGGAGAAGGCGGCTCTGCTCATCGCCCTCCTCGAAGGAGCGCAGGTGCTGTGCCGGGCGAGCGGCGACACGGAGCCGTTCGAACGAGCTGTCCGGGCCGCGCTGCCGCTCTTCGCCGATTCCTGACGCCCGCGTGGCAGACACGTGCGGCGGCTCCGGTCCAGGGGTTGACCGGAGCCACCGCACGGGCACTCCACGGGGGCGGAGTGCCCCAAGGGAACAACGGGGGCCGGCTGAGGAGGAGGGGGGCCGGCCCCGCGGTGTTCTGTCTGAGCCCGAGGGGGCACTTGCAGTAAATATATATACCGTCGAGTACGCAAGGGTATGAAAAAATTCATGCATGTCGAGGTCGTGAAAACGCCTCGAACCGGGCGGAACCGAACCGGTTCAGTGGTCCGGCTCGGCGGTCCGGCTCAGTAGTCCAGGAAGAAGTCGTACTGCTCCGCCGCCTGCTCGTACTTCTCCAGCCGGACCTGCGTACGCTCCGGATCGGCGTCGGCCATGGCCTGCAGGATCGCCGCGGACAGCACACCAGGCGCCGCGTACGAGTCGAAGACGAGCCGTGAGCCCGTGCCGGCCGTGAAGGCCACATCGGCCTCGTCGACCAGCGAGCCGAGGGCCTGATCCGTGATCAGCGCGACGCGCAGCCCCGCGGCCTTGGCGGCGCGCACGGCGGAGAGGGTCTCCTTGGCGTGCCGGGGCATCGCGAAGGCCAGCACCCAGGTGCCGCCCGCCTCGCGCGACTGGAGCAGCGCGTCGTACGCGACGCTGCCGCCGCGCGTCACGACCCGTACGTCGGGGTGGATGCGCCGCGCCCCGTACGCGAAGTACTCGGCGAGGGAGACCGAGATCCGCAGGCCCATGACGGTCAGGGGGACGGAGCGGGCCAGCTCGCGGCCGACATCGAGGATCCGGTCGGGGTCCGCGAGGACCCGGCGCAGGGACGCCAGGTTCTCGATCTCGGCGTCGACCGCCTCCTGGAGCTCGTTACTGAGCCTCTCCCCCCGGCTGTCGGGCGATCCGGCGACGGCGCTGAGCGCGATGGGCTGCAGGGCCTCCCGGAGCGCGGGGTAGCCGCTGAAACCCAGGGACGAGGCGAACCGGGTCACGGACGGCTGGCTCACGCCCACGCGCTCGGCCAGCTCGGTGATCGACAGGAACGCGGCCTCGGTGAGGTGGTCGATCAGGAACTGGGCGATGCGGCGCTGCCCGGGGGAGAGGCGCCGGCCGCCGAAGAGCGCGCGCACGCGGTCGGCAGGGGACGCCGTCTCGGCTTCCCCGGAACGCCTGCCCGGTGTGATCGCGGCTGCCTGAGCGCGCGCCTGCTGGTCTGATGGCACGGGGTGCCTCCTTCTCGTCCCGCTCCCGCCCAAGATAGTTCACGCGGGGGGCCCGTAGGCGCTCCGCATGAACGGCGGATCGAGGTCCCCTCCGGCAGACTGACGAGCGGGACATGGAGGCTGCCATGGCGTACGACGAAGGACTGGCGGAACGGATCCGCGCCTGGCTGGGCGACGGGCCGGCGATCGCCGAGAAACGGATGTTCGGCGGCCTGGCGATTCTGTACGAGGGCAACATGGCCGTCGGTGTGATCGGGGACGAGCTCATCGTCCGGGTCGGTCCCGACGCCGCCGGGGCGGCCCTGGCCCGCCCGGGCGCGCGCGCCTTCGACTTCACGGGGCGCCCCATGCGCGGCTGGGTCGTCGTCGCCGAGTCCGCCCTGGCGGAGGACGAGGCCCTCGGCGCCTGGATCGACGAGGGGATCGCCTTCGCGTCCGGCCTGCCGCCCAAGTGAGCGGGCATCAGGCCGCTCGGGGGCTGTCGCCGAGTGGCGCAAAGTGCACCTGGACACCCCTACCGGCCGGTCCTACTCTCAAGTCACTTTGCATGGCGGCGCACGCCCCACACGCGCCCGACCACGCACATCCGCACCTCCTCGCACCCCCACCTTCGACGTTCGTCCGAGGAGATCCCCCATGTCCATCGGTACGTCACGCCCGCGCGCACTGCTCGCCCCCGCGACCGGGCTCGCCGCCGCCGCGGCCCTGGCCCTCGTCGGCGCCACCACCGCCAACGCCCAGGAGACACAGGAGAGTTCGACCACGGTGTCGCCGGCCGGGCACTCCTTCGCCGCCAACCTCACCGGCAAGGCCACGTTCACGGCGGGATCCACCACCATGACCTGCACGGTCTCCGCCTCCGTACCGACGACCGGCGCGAACAACACCGTCCCCGCGGCGCCCGGCAACCACAACGACGCCGGCCCCGTCAGCGCCACCATCAACCCGCCGACCTTCAGCGGATGCACGACGAACATCAGCGGGGTGAGCGTGACCGTCACCAGCAACGCCACCAACGGCCCCTGGTCGCTCTCGGCCCAGCACGACGAACCCGTCGCCGCCGGGCTCACCATGCCCAAGGGCGGGGTCGTGCTCAGGACCAGCGGCTTGGCCGGCTGCACGATCACCGCCTCGCCGAGCGGCCCGACCGCCGTGAACGGCACGTGGACCAACGGGGCGCCGTCCGCACTGGCCATCTCCGGCGCACCGGTGCCGGCCACCGTGACGGGCGGCTTCCTGTGCCCGACGGGCAACCAGACGGCCACCTTCACCGCCACCTACCAGGTGACGGACACGACCGACCCCGGTCAGCAGATCACCGTGACGAGCTGACACCCGCCGGGTCCCGCCCCCGTCCCCCGGGCGGGACCCGGCTCCTCGCCCGGAACGCGGCTGACTTCGCTCCCACGGGGTAGGCGCGGTGCGGAACCCCTCTCGGGGACGCGCCAAGGAGGCGATGCGCCATGGCCGGAGCACACACCCGGGCGCCCGGACGCGGAACCGCTGTGCAACAGGCCGCCCTGCTGGTCGGAGTCGTGTTCCTGATCGTCGGAGTCCTCGGCTTCGTCCCCGGGGTGACCACCGACTTCGATTCCCTGGAGTTCGCCGAGCGCGACTCGGGGGCCGAACTGTTCGGCGTCTTCCAGGTCTCGATCCTCCACAACCTCGTCCACGCGCTGTTCGGCATCGTCGGCGTCGCCCTGTCAAGGACGGCCCGCACGGCACGGTCGTTCCTGATCGTCGGCGGTGTCGTCTACCTGGCGCTGTGGATCTACGGACTCGTGATCGACAAGGACAGCGACGCCAACTTCGTACCCCTGAACTCCGCCGACGACTGGCTGCACTTCGGCCTCGGCCTCGGCATGGTCGTCCTGGGCCTGGCCCTCACGCGGGGCACCCGCCGGGGGTAGCCCCGCGCGGCGCGCGGCCCGCTACAGGCTGAGGGCGTCCTCGGCGTTGCTCAGCCAGGCGGTGACCGAGGCGGTGGACGAGACGTACAGACCGGGAGTCGACGCCTTGAGCGGTACCTGTTCGAGGTCGGACGCGGTGTTCATGGTCATCGCGATCGAGTCGACGGCCCGGCCCTTGCCGTCGTTCACCCCGCCCATGAGCCCCGCGTACGCCGACTCGCCCGGCGCGAGCCGGATGTCGGTGCCGGGGTGCGTCTCCGAGCGCTCGGTCGCCGCCCCGTCCAGGTCGCCGAAGGTCACGATCGGGTAGTCCAGGACCTTGCACGGCTTGCCGCTCTTGTTGGTGATCTTCAGCAGGTAGCTGCTCGTGGTGCGCTCCGCGAGGGTCGCGGTGAACTTCACGTCGAACGTGCTGCACGGGAAGACCGCGAAGTCGGGGTCGGACGAGCCCTCGCTCGGGGAGCCCGACGGGGTTGTGGGCTTCGGCGGGGTCGTGGGCTTCGGCGGGGTGGTCGACGGAGTGGCGGGCTTCGACGGGGTGGCCGACGGGGCCGCGGTCCCGCCGCCGGTCGGGGCTTCCTCGGGTCCACAGGCCGTCAGGGCCAGTGCGGACACGGCGGCGAGGACGACGGCGGTTCTGCGGACGCTACGGCGGATCTGGTGGGTCATCTCTTCTTCCCCCGACTCGGCAGCGCGAGCGCGCTGGACAGGACACCAGCGTCTCGCCCAACCTTCACGGTTTGGTGACCGAGCCTTCCCGAATCCACCACGGAAGCCCGCGCCGACCCGGTCAGGTGGGGGCCGGGCGCGGGGCCGCGACCTCGGTGGCTTCAGGAATGAGGAATTCCGTGCATGGATGACCACGCCGTGCTACAGTTGTGATCAGTTGCAGTTGTGGTTCCCATAGACTTCAAGTGCCTTAGGCGAGTTGTTTTCGTCAGGCACTTTTTCTATTTTCGGTGCTTTTTCCGGACGGGCAATCATCGCGGCGACGCCGGGATGCGCACAGTGCACATTCCCGGGTACTGCCCCGAAGGAGATATGACATGGCTACTGGCACCGTGAAGTGGTTCAACTCGGAAAAGGGCTTCGGCTTCATCGAGCAGGAGGGTGGCGGCCCGGACGTGTTCGCCCACTACTCCAACATCGCCACCTCCGGCTTCCGTGAGCTCCAGGAAGGCCAGAAGGTGACCTTCGACGTCACCCAGGGCCAGAAGGGCCCGCAGGCGGAGAACATCCTCCCCGCCTGACGCTGAAGCGCCCGACGCAGCTGGGGTCCTCACCATGAGGTGAGGGCCCCAGCTCGTCGCATTTTCAGTCTGTTTTACGGACGTTCGGTTCGTCCCGGTAATTCAAACGGCCACCGCCGCTGTGAATTCCTCGATACGGAGCCGCGTCGAGGAAGGTTTTCATGAGCAGCTCGGCCCAGACGCCCCCCACCCGCCGCACCGCCGCGCCCACGGACGAATTCGCGGCGCCCGTCATCCACACCCCGGCCCTCCCCCCGGTCGAGGCCTTCGGCGAGCTGGAGCTGCCCGCCGTGGTCCTTGAGCAGCTCACCGCTCTCGGCGTCCACACGCCCTTCCCGATCCAGGCCGCCACCCTGCCGAACGCCCTCGCGGGGCGCGACGTCCTCGGGCGGGGGCGTACCGGATCGGGCAAGACGCTCGCGTTCGGCCTCGCGCTGCTCGCACGCACCGCCGGCCGGCGCGCCGAGGCGCGCAGGCCCCGGGCCCTGGTCCTCGTGCCCACGCGCGAGCTGGCCCAGCAGGTGACCGAGGCCCTCACGCCGTACGCCCAGGTGCTGAAGCTGCGCCTGGCCACCGTTGTCGGCGGCATGTCGATCGGGCGGCAGGCCGGCGCGCTGCGCGACGGCGCCGAGGTCCTCATCGCGACCCCCGGCCGCCTCATGGATCTCGTCGAGCGCAAGGACGCCCGCCTGGACCGGGTGGACATCACCGTCCTGGACGAGGCCGACCAGATGGCCGACATGGGCTTCATGCCCCAGGTCACCGAACTCCTCGACCAGGTACGCCCCGACGGCCAGCGCATGCTGTTCTCGGCCACCCTCGACAGCAATGTCGACCTCCTGGTCCAGCGCTATCTCCACGACCCGGTCGTGCACTCGGTCGACCCCTCGGCCGCCACCGTCACCACCATGGAGCACCACGTGCTCCAGGTGCACGGCGCCGACAAGTACGCCACCGCCACGGAGATCGCCGCCCGCGACGGGCGCGTGATCATGTTCCTGGAGACCAAGCACTCCGTCGACCGCTTCACCGCGCACCTGCGGGGCAGTGGCGTGCGGGCCGAGGCGCTGCACGGCGGGAAGTCGCAGCCGCTGCGCACCCGCACCCTCGACCGGTTCAAGAACGGCGACATCACCGTCCTCGTCGCGACCAACGTCGCGGCGCGCGGGATCCACGTCGACGACCTGGACCTGGTCGTCAACGTCGACCCGCCCGCCGACCACAAGGACTATCTGCACCGCGGCGGCCGCACCGCACGCGCCGGCGAGTCCGGCAGCGTCGTCACGCTCGTCCTCCCCGACCAGCGCCGTGACGTGGTTCGCCTCATGGCGGAGGCGGGGCTCCGCCCCCAGGTCACCCAGGTCCGCTCGGGCGAGGCCACGCTGAGCCGTATCACCGGCGCCAAGGCCCCCTCCGGCGTCCCCGTCGACGGCAGCGCGCCCAGCGCCGAACGCCCCAAGCGGGGCGGCGCGCCCTTCCGCGGCATCGGGACCGTCCCGGGGCGGCCCGGCCGTGCCAAGAACGAGTCCCGGCGGTCGGCCGAGGACCGCAAGCTGGCCGAGGCCCGCAAGGCCGCCCGCATCCGCCGCGGACGCTGACGACCTCACTCGCAGCGGTAGGTGAAACGGGTCTCCGCGGTGTGCCCGGGGGTGGGCGAGACGATCACCAGCCTGGCCGTCGCCCGGTGCTCGCCCTGGCCCCGGAACGTCCACAGCAGATGCAGACGCGCCTCCGTCTGATGGCGGGCGAGCTGCTCCCGCAGCAGCCCGGACGTGGTGCCGTCGCTGCGCTCCCAGCGGTACGTCACCGTGCCGGGCCGCCCGTCGGTCTCCAGCACCGCCACGACGTCCGCCGTACCGTCGCACGCGAGCGGCTGCTCCGGTGCGGCGACCGTCACCCGGCGTACGGACACCTCCGGCCCGAACCGCTGCCAGGCGAGGAACGCGAGCACGGCGAGCAGCACCGCGCAGGCCAGGGCGTACCGGCGCAGCACGCCACGGCGGCGCGGCGGTACTCCGCCCGCGCCGCCGCCGGGCAGGGTGCCGTGCCAGATCTGCGCCGTCGTGGGGCCGTCGGCCGCCCGGCGCAGCGCGGCCGCCGTCACACCGGGGCCGAAGCGCAGGACCTCGCCCTCCACCCGGTCGGGCGCCACGTCCTCGGCCGGCCGCTGGAACCAGTGGCTGCCGAGCACCGTGGCGCTGTACTCGTCGGGGTCCTGGGGAATTCGGGGATCGCTCATGAGATCGTGCACCGCCGGGTCAGGATCTGCTGGGTGGAGCCGCCGTTCGCGGCCGAGGGGTCCGTCGTCGCCCGCACACCCCAGTAGCAGCCGTTGCCCTGGAAGGTGTGGGTGAGCGTGATCGTGTACTGCGTCGCCCCGCTCCGCCGGATGCTCTCGGACCCGTCGGAGACGCCCGTGCCTCCCTTGGTGTCCCCTGTGAACCAGGCGATGAGGACGGTCACCGGGCCGGTCCCGTCGGTGAGGACCTCGAACGAGGCCTCGGCGGTGCTCGGGCCGGTCTGACGCAGTGAGGTCACGGACACCGACTTCACCCCGACCGGCCGCGGGGCCGGCGGTGTGGTGGTGGGGTCCGTGGCCGGGGGCGTCGTCGGGGTCCAGGTCGCCGTGGCCGTCGGAGTCGCCGTGCCGGTCGCCGTCGGGGTCGCCGTCACGGAGGGCGGGGCGGTGGTCGGCATGTCCGAGGGCGTGGCCGTCGGGGTGGCCGACTCGCTCGCGGAGGGGCTGCTCGTCGGGGAAGGGCTGTCCGGCGGAGCGGTGGTGCCCGGCGTGGTGCCGGGTTGCGCGCTCGTCGTGGCGAAGGCCTCGGTCGTCGACCCACCCGGCCCGTCGTCACCCGCCCGCGCGCCCACCGCGGCCAGTACGGCCAGGACCAGCGCGGCCACGCCGGCCGGCAGCACCCGCCGCCACAGCCTGCCCCAGCGTCCGCCCGGCTCGGGCAGGGTGGTCGTGGCGAGTGCGGTCGTGCCCGTGGCCGGGCCGCCGGCCGAGGGGAAGAGCAGCGGAAGCAGGGCCGCGAGCGCCGCGAGCCGCCGCTGGCCGCGCTCCTCCCAGTCGGGCCCGTAGGCGGCCGTGGCGACGGCCTCCAGCTCGCTGACGAACGCCGCCGCGTTCTCGGGACGCTCCTGCGGGGCCTTGGCCAGACCGCGCCGGATCAGGGGGCGCAGGGGCTCGGGCGCGTCCGCGTCGGGAACGGGCGCGTCGAGGTGCTGCAGCGCCAGCTCGGCGAAGTTCTGGCCGGTGAACGGCTTGCGCCCGGTCAGGCACTCGAAGAACGTCGCGGTCGCCGCGTACACGTCGGCGGCGGGGGACACGGGCTCCCCGTTCCACTGCTCGGGGGCCATGTACGCGGGCGTGCCGGCGATGCCGGGGGTGCTGCCGCGGTCCGTCGCGATGCCGAAATCCACCAGCTTGGACGAGCCGTCCGCCGCGACCAGGACGTTCTCGGGCTTGTAGTCGCGGTGCACGACCCCCGCCCGGTGCGCGGCGGCCAGACCCAGGAGCGAGCCCTTGAGCACCACGAGCGCCGCCTCGGGGCCGGTGGCGCCCTCCCGGGCGAGCAGCGCGCGCAGGGCGACCCCGTCGACCAGCTCCATGACGATGGCGGCGCCCCGCGGGGCTTCGACGTACTCGTACAAGCCCACGACGTACGGCGAGTCGAGGCCGCCGAGCAGCCGCGCCTCCGCCCGGAACCCCTGGACGAAGGCCGCGTCCGTCCGCAGGCGTTCGCCCAGGTACTTCACCGCGACCGGCAACCCGGTCGCGTCATGGACGGCCAGCACCACCCGCCCGCTGCCGCCCGAACCCAGTTCCCGGGACTCCGTGTACCCGGGGACCACCCATGCGTCCATCTCGCCCCCCAATCCTCCTCAACTGGGGACAGATTCCGGCCACGGTCGGTTCCCGGCAAGGGCGCGTGTGCGGCGCATGGACTTCTCGCGCGACCCCATGGACTCTTCGCCGAGCGGCCTCGGCGACGGCGCGCCCGCCCCTACGGTGTACGCGGCCGTGGGGACGCACGCATCGCTCCGCGTTCATGTCCTGTACCGCGCCCCCACGCGTCGACGACACGCCCCCGTCCCCTCACCCACTGATCTTGGGCTCGCTCGGACCACCGTCCCCCGGAATCCATCAGAGGTGCTCAGACCATGACCGAACTCAACCGGCGCCGCTTCCTGCAGATAGCGGGTGCCACGGCCGGCTTCGCCGCCCTCAACAGCAGCATCGCCCGGGCCGCCGCCATCCCCGCGGCCCGTACCTCCGGGACCCTCGCCGACGTCGAGCACATCGTCGTGCTGATGCAGGAGAACCGCTCCTTCGACCACTACTTCGGCGCGCTGAACGGTGTCCGCGGCTTCGGTGACCCGCGTCCGGTCACGCTGCCCAGCGGCAAGTCCGTCTGGCATCAGCAGGACGGCACCAAGACCGTGCTGCCGTACCACCCGACCGCCGACGACCTCGGCATGCAGTTCATCGCGGGGCTCAACCACGACTGGGCGGGCGGCCACCGGGCGTTCAACAACGGCAAGTACGACCAGTGGATCCCCGCCAAGTCCGCGGGCACGATGGCGTATCTGAACCGGAACGACATCCCGTTCCACTACGCGCTCGCCGACGCGTTCACCGTCTGCGACGCGTACCACTGCTCGTTCATCGGCGCCACCGACCCCAACCGCTACTACATGTGGTCCGGCCACACCGGCAACGACCGTACGGGCGGCGGCCCCGTCCTCGGCAACGAGGAGGCGGGGTACTCCTGGACGACGTATCCCGAGCGGCTCGAGCAGGCCGGCGTCTCCTGGAAGATCTACCAGGACGTCGGCGACGGCCTGAACGCGGCCGGCCACTGGGGCTGGATCAACGACGCCTACCGCGGCAACTACGGCGACAACTCCCTGCTCTACTTCAACCAGTACCGGGGCGCCCAGCCCGGCAGCCCGCTCTACGACAAGGCCCGCACCGGCACCGACGTGTCGAAGGGGGACGGGTTCTTCGACATCCTGCGCGCCGACGTCGCCTCGAACCGGCTCCCGCAGATCTCCTGGATCGTGGCCCCCGAGGCGTTCACCGAGCACCCCAACTTCCCGTCGAACTACGGCGCCTGGTACATCGCCCAGGCCCTCGACGCGCTGACCTCCAACCCGGAGGTGTGGAGCAGGACCGCGCTGTTCATCACGTACGACGAGAACGACGGCTACTTCGACCACGTCGTCCCGCCCTACCCGCCGTCCTCGCCCGCCCAGGGGCTCTCCACCGTCGACACCTCCCTCGACTGGTTCTCCGGCAACGCCGGCTACGCCGCCGGGGTCTACGGCCTCGGCCAGCGCGTGCCGATGCTCGTCGTCTCGCCGTGGAGCAAGGGCGGTTACGTCTGCTCGGAGGTCTTCGACCACACCTCGATCATCCGGTTCATGGAGCGCCGCTTCGGTGTGCAGGAGCCGCAGATCTCGCCCTGGCGGCGGGCCGTCTGCGGCGACCTCACCTCGGCCTTCGACTTCGGTCTCGAGGACGCGGCTCCGGTCGCGCTGCCCGACACCTCGGCCTACAAGCCGCTCGACAACGAGCGGCACCCCAGCTACGTCCCGAAGCCGCCCAGGAGGCCGGTCCTGCCGGTCCAGGAGGCGGGGGCGCGCCCGACCAGGGCACTGCCGTACGAGCTGTACGTGGACGGCACGGCCACCCCGTCCACGGGCCGCTTCACCCTCACCTTCGGCGCGGGCGCCAAGGCCGGGGCCTTCTTCCACGTCACCGCGCCGAACCGTACCGACGGGCCGTGGACGTACACCACCGGGGCCGGCGCGAGCCTGCCGGACACCTGGAACACCGCGTACTCCGCGGGGACGTACGACCTCACCGTGACCGGCCCGCAGGGCTTCCTGCGCCGCTTCCGCGGACCGGGCACGACGGCAGGACCCGAGGTGACGGCCCGTCATGACGGCGTCGGGGGCACCGTGGTGCTCACGATGACGAATCCGGGCGCCAGGGACGTCAACCTCACGGTCACCAGCGCCCCGGCCTACGGCGGGCAGTCGCAGACCTTCAGGGTGCTCAAGGGGGCCACCGTGACGCACACCGTGGATCTGCGCGGCAGCAGGCGCTGGTACGACCTGACGGTCGTCTCCGACGGCGACGGCACCTTCCTGCGCCGCTTCGCCGGCCATGTGGAGACCGGAGCCCCGGGCGTCAGCGACCCGGGCATCATCACCGCCTGAGCCCGGGAGGAGGGGCGGTGCGGTGGTCCGGACGCCGGAGAGGTCACACGGTCGTGACCTTCACGCCCGCGTCCGTCAACTGCCGTACCGCCTCGGCCGGGAGCGCCGCGTCCGTGACCAGGACGTCCACCCGGTCGAGTCCGCAGATACGGGCGAAGGCCCGCCGTCCCAGCTTGGAGGAGTCGGCGACCACGATCACCCGGCTCGCGCGCTCGGCGAGGAGCCGGCTGATCCCCGCCTCGTCCTCGTGGTGCGCCATGATGCCCAGCTCGGCGTCGATGCCGTCGACACCGAGGACGACGACGTCGAGCACGACCTCGTTCAGGACTCCGGCCGCCAGCGGGCCGACCAGCTCGTACGTCTGCGGGCGGGCCACGCCCCCGGAGACCACGATCTTGATCTGCGGCCGTACGGCGAGCTCACCGGCGATGTTCAGCGCGTTGGTGACCACGGTCAGCGCGGGGGCGGGCGCCGTCCCGGGCGCCGGCGGCCGGCCGCCGGCGAAGCGCAGGGCGAACGCGCGCGCCACCTCGGTCGTCGTCGTCCCGCCGTTGAGCCCCACCACCTCGCCCTCGCGCACGAGATCGGCCGCCGCGGCGGCGATGCGCTGCTTCTCCGAGGCGTGGCGCGAGGACTTGTACCGCAGCGGCAGCTCGTACGAGACCCCCTGCGCGACGGCCCCGCCGCGGGTGCGGACGAGGAGCCGCTGCTCGGCCAGCTCGTCGAGGTCCCGGCGGATCGTGGCGGGCGAGACGTCGAGCGTGGTCGCGGCCTCCTCGACCTCCAGCCGGCCGGTCGAGGCGAGCAGTTCGAGGAGCGCGTTCCATCGCTCGGGCTTGGACATGATCGCGATTTTAGCGCCGTACGGGCGGAGTGGGCTCTGGACCGACGCGCTTCTCTGATGGATACTGCGCAGGAAATGGATGCTCGAAGTTGCTCGAAAATATGCTCTTACGAGCATGAGTGAGCATCACTTGTCTGTGAAGGAGTCGCACGTGCCCAGCTCGGGACCCTCCCGCACCGCCGCCGAGATCGCCTCCCAGCCCGCCTCCTGGCGCAAGGCCGCCGAGACCCTGCCCCAGCACCGCGCGGCCCTCCCGGTACGCGGTGAACGCGTCGCCGTGACGGGCTGCGGCACCTCCTGGTTCATCGCCCAGGCCTACGCCCGGCTCCGCGAGAGCGGCGGCCACGGCGAGACGGATGCCTTCGCCGCCTCCGAGTTCCCGCCCGGGCGCCGCTACGACCGGATCCTGGCCATCACCCGCTCCGGCACCACCACCGAGGTCCTCGACCTGCTCGCCCGGGTCAGGGGAACAGTGACCACCGGAGCCCTCACCGCGGACCCGGCGACCCCCGTCATGACGGCGGCCGACGCCGTGGCCGTACTCGACTTCGCCGACGAGGAGTCGGTGGTGCAGACCCGCTTCGCCACCACCGCCCTCGCCCTGCTCCGCGCGCACCTGGAGGCCGAGGACGCCCTGCCCGCCGGCGTGCGCACGGTGGAGCAGGCGGCCAAGGACGCCGAGCGCGCCGTCGCCGAACCCCTCGCCGCCGAGATCACCGAGGCCGAGCAGTACACCTTCCTCGGCTTCGGCTGGACCTACGGCCTCGCCCTCGAAGCCGGGCTGAAGATGCGCGAGGCAGCGGGCGCCTGGACCGAGGCGTACCCGGCCATGGAGTACCGGCACGGACCCATCAGCGTCACCGCGCCGGGCCGGGTGGCCTGGGCGTTCGGCCCCGTCCCCGCCGGCCTCGCCGACGACGTCGCCCGCGTCGGCGGCACCCTCGTCGCGGAGTCGGGCGACACCGACGCGGCGCTCGACCCGATGGCCGACCTCATCCGCGCGCAGCGGCTCGCCGTCCTGCTCGCCGAGGCGCAGGGCCAGGACCCCGACCGGCCGCGCAACCTCACCCGGTCCGTCGTCCTGACCACCGGTGGAGCGGAGCAGAACTGATGCCGCTCACCACCACCGGCGAGATCGTCCTCGGCGCACGCGAACAGAACGCCGGCGCCGGGGCGTTCAACGTCATCCAGATCGAGCACGCGCAGGCCATCGTCGCCGGGGCCGAGGCCGCCGACCGGCCCGTCATCCTGCAGATCAGCGAGAACACGGCCCGCTACCACGGCTCCCTGGAACCCATCGGACTCGCCACCCTCGCCATCGCCCGCCGGGCCGCCGTCCCGGTCTCGGTCCACCTCGACCACGCCGAGTCGCCCGAGCTCGTCCGCGAGGCGGTCGAACTCGGCTTCCGCTCCGTCATGTTCGACGCCTCCACCCTCCCGTACGAGCAGAACGTGGCCGCCACCCGCGAGATGGCGGACCACTGCCACCGCCACGACGTCTGGGTGGAGGCCGAACTCGGCGAGGTGGGCGGCAAGGACGGCGCCCACGCCCCCGGGGTGCGCACCGACCCGGACGAGGCGCGGGAGTTCGTCGCCGCCACCGCGGTGGACGCCCTCGCCGTCGCCGTCGGCAGCTCGCACGCCATGCTCACCCGGGACGCCGTCCTCGACTTCGAGCTCGTCTCCCGGCTGCGCGAGGCCGTGGACGTACCCCTCGTACTGCACGGCTCGTCAGGGGTCGGGGACGTGGACCTCAGCTGGGCGATCAGCGCCGGCATGACGAAGGTGAACGTCTCCACCCACCTGAACAAGGCGTTCACCCAGGCCGTCCGCACCTGCCTGCGCGAGAACGCCGAGACCGTCGACCCCCGCCGCTATCTCGCCCCGGCGCGGACCGCCGTCGCGGAGGCGGTCACCCATCTGCTCCGGGTGCTCGCCGCCGACGCGTGCAGCGTCATTCGCACGTGACGCGGTCGCGCGGGGTGTAGTGCGTACGGAACGTCTCCCGCCCCACCTCCGCCCCGTCATCGCGGAAGACACGGTCCACGGTGATGTCGAAGCCCTCCAGCGGGGGCTGCGGCTCGCACTTGGGGCCCGTGCCCGTCCGCTCGGCGGGCTCCGTGAGGTTGGTGCGGGGGCCCTCCACCGCCTCCACGACGTCGTACTTCTTCGTGCCGAGGAAGCTGACGGTCACCGAGGAGTCCGTGGAACTCGCCTGGATGTAGATCGACGCGTCGGAATTGTTGCGGAACTTCAGGTCCAGCGTGCCCCAGGCCACGGTCGCCTCCCGGCCGGGCGGGTACCGCTCGATGTAGAAGGAGTGCGCCCCGTACTCGACCGGCTTGACCCCTGCGAAGAAGATCGCGTTGAAGACGGTGGTGGCGACGGCCGAGACCCCGCCGCCCGGAGCCGAGTGGTACTGCCCGTCCAGGATCATGGTGCCGTCCACGAAGCCGTTGGCCTTGGTCCGCTCGCCGACGGTCCGGTTGAAGCTCCAGACCTCTCCGGGCTTCACCACGGAGCCGTTGATCAGCTCGACCGCCCGGCCGATGTTGATCGTCCGGTAGGGCGCGGTGGGGAAGTCGACCGTGAACGTCGACATCCGGTCCTTGATGCCCATCTCCGCCACCGACGCTCGGGTCAGCACCGGCTGGATCAGCTCCGTGGCCACGGGCCCGGTCCGGGCGGCCTCGCCCTTCTTCGGCAGCAGCGGAAGCACCGCGTCGCCCAGGGCCTTCGCGGACACCACATGGCCCGGGCGGCCGTCCGAGAGCACCACCACCCGGCCGTCCTCCTCCACCCCCAGCTTCGCCTCCACCGGACCGGTGGCGACCGCGTCGAGCGGGCGCGCCACCGCCGGGTCGCGGATCAGCCCCTGGGCGTCCAGCGTGGGGACGAGCCGGCCCTTGGCGTCCGCCTTCACCGTCAGATGGGCGCCGAGCGTCGTCGGCGTGATCCGCAGGCTCTTGCCGTCGACGGTGAGAGTGACCGGCCCCGACATCGCCGGGGTCCCGAACTCGTTCAGGAAACGCGCCGTCTCGGCCTCGCCCACCTTGGGCCGGAACACGGCGGTCGGCAGTGCGACCGGGTTCTCCGCCACGCGCTCGGGATAGTTGGCGCGCAGGGTGTCGACGGCGCCGTCGACGTCCAGCTTCTGTCCGTCGCGAGCCTGGACGGTGACCACCTGGCCCGCCTTGAAGGAGACGGACCCCTCGACGGTGGCGCGGTCGTACGTCCGGGCCGTCTCGGCCATCGCCGTACGGGCCTCGGCCTCGTCGAAGGAGACGACCGGTTCGACGTCCCTCTCGTCCGAGGAGAACAGCCGGCCGATCACGGTCGCCGGGCCGCGCGCGGGGTCGGCGGCCCGGTCGACGGTCTGCCGCACATCGACACTCAGACCGGCGGTGGCGGGATCGACGGTACCGGTGCTCTCACCGATCAGCACCGGTATCGGGGCGGTCCAGGACGCCGGTGCCGAGGACGTCAGCTTCGCCCGCGCCTCGTCGCGGCTCAGACCGCCGATGTCCACGCCGTCGACCCTGGTGCCCTCGGATATGTCGTCGCCGGTGGCGACGAGCCCCGCCACGTACAGCCCGCCCGCGGCGACGAGGGCCGCTCCGGCCGCCGCCACCGCGATGCGTATCCGCCGACGGCCCCGGGAGGGGGCCGCGTCGTCGTACCTGGAGCCGCGCACACAGCCTCCCGGTGCGGTCGGGGTACCCGAGATCCACCGGCGACGTTACGCCGAGCGGGTACCCCACGCATGTCGGAAGGCCCTGACCTGGGCTGATCTCGCTGTTGCGGCCTCGGCTCAGCCCGCCGCCGGATCGGCCAGCTCGCCCGACCGCGCCACGCCCGCGTACCAGTGCGCGCTCGCCTTGGGCGTACGCGTCTGCGTCGCGTAGTCGACGTGGACGGCGCCGAACCGCTTCGCATAGCCGTACGCCCACTCGAAGTTGTCCATCAGCGACCAGAGGAAGTAGCCGCGGACGTCCGCTCCGTCGGCGATCGCCCGGTGCACGGCCGCCAGATGGCCGTGCACGTACGCGATCCGCTCGGGGTCGTGGACCGTGCCGTCCCCGCGGACCTCGTCCTCGTAGGCGGCGCCGTTCTCCGTGATCAGCAGCGGCAGGTCCGGGTAGCGCGCGGAGACCCGCGTCAGCAGGTCGTACAGGCCGCTCGGGTCCACCGCCCAGCCCATCGCCGTGCTCTCGCCCGGTGCCCGGTGGAAGGCGACGTCGTCGGCCCCCGGCCAGGGGGAGTGGTCGCTCGCCCCGTGCCCGTCGTCCTGCGGCTTAGCCATCCCCTCCGCGACCGCCGACACCACCGTCGGCGTGTAGTAGTTGATGCCGAGCGAGTCCAGCGGCTGCCGGATCGCCGCCGTGTCGCCGTCCCGTACGAACGCCCAGTCGGTGAGCGACGCCGTGTCGGCGAGCAGGTCCTCCGGGTACGCCCCGTCGAGCAGCGGGCCCAGGAAGACCCGGTTGCCGACCGCGTCGATCCGGCGGGCCGCCTCCCGGTCCCCGGCCGACGCGGGGTCGAGCGGACGGATCTCGTGCAGGTTGAGGCTGATGGAGAGCCGGGCCCGGCCCGGCAGCGCCGCGTGCAGCGCCTGGGCGGCGAGACCGTGCCCCAGGTTGAGGTGGTGGGCGGCGCGCAGGGCGGCCACCGGGTCGGTGCGGCCCGGCGCGTGGACCCCGGAGCCGTACCCCAGGAACGCACTGCACCAGGGCTCGTTGAGCGTGGTCCAGCGGGTGACCCGGTCGCCGAGCGCCTCGCCGACCAGCGTCGCGTACGCGCCGAACCGTTCGGCGGTGGCCCGCTCGGGCCAGCCGCCCGCGTCCTCCAGATCCTGCGGCAGGTCCCAGTGGTAGAGCGTGACGACCGGCTCGATGCCGGCCCCGAGCAGTTCGTCGACGAGACGGCGGTAGAAGTCCAGGCCCTTCTGGACGGCGGGGCCACGCCCGGTGGGCTGGACCCGCGGCCACGAGACCGAGAACCGGTAGGCGCTCAGGCCCAGGTCCGCCATCATCCGGACGTCGTCACGGAAGCGGTGGTAGTGGTCGACCGCCACATCACCGGTGTGGCCCTCGAAGACCTTCCCCGGGGTGTGCGAGAAGGTGTCCCAGATCGACGGGGTGCGGCCGTCCTCCGCCGCGGCGCCCTCGATCTGGTACGCGGCGGTGGCGGCGCCCCACAGGAAGCCGGCCGGAAAGCGTCGGGTCGTGGTGAGCGGTCGGGGATCTGTCGCGGTCATGCGGAAGTGCTCCCGGGTGAGAGAGACGTACGAAGGACGTACGAGCGATGTGGGGGGGAGAGAGGGTGAGGTACGGGGGTCGGGGCGCCGGTCAGCTCTTGACCGCGCCCGCGGTGATGCCGCCCACGATGTGCTTGCCGAGCACGGCGAAGACCAGCAGCAGCGGCAGCGTCGATATCAGCGCGCCGGTCAGCACGATCGACTGGTCGACGGTGTGATTGCCCGATCCGAGGCCGGCGAGGGCGACCTGCAGGGTCGGATTCCCGTCCGGGGTCAGCGCGATGAACGGCCAGAAGAAGTCGTTCCAGGCCTGGACGAAGACGAGCATGCCGAGCACCGCCATCGCGGGCCTGGCCACCGGGAACACCACGTGCCAGATGATCCTGAGGCTGTGCGCGCCGTCCATCCGGGCCGCCTCCACCAGCTCCACCGGCAGCGCCTCGATCAGGTACTGGCGCATGAAGAACACGCCGAACGCGGCGACCAGGGACGGCAGGACGACCGACTGCAGCTGGTCGACCCAGCCCAGGTCGGTGATGATCCGGTAGAGCGGGATCACGCTGAGCTGCGGAGGGATCGTCATCGTCGCCACCACGAGCGTCAGCATGGCGCCCCGCCCCTTGAACGGCAGCTTGGCGAAGGCGAATCCGGCCAGGGTGGAGAACAGGACGGTGGACAGCGCCACGAGCCCCGCCACGACCGTGGTGTTGACGAGGGCCTCGCCCATGTCGACCTGGTTCCAGGCGAAGGTGAGGTTGTCGAAGAGCCGGGGGCCGGGCAGCAGCGGGGCCGGGGCCTCGACCACGCGCTCGCCCGAGTGGGAGGCGGCGACCAGGTTCCAGTACAGCGGGAAGAGCGAGACCAGCGCGGCCAGGCCCAGCAGGACGTAGGTCAGCGGGCCGGCGTGGTGCTGGCGGCCGGCCGACGGCCGCAGGCTTACACGTACACGTGACATGAGGTCAGGCCCCCAGCTTCTTGCGGTTCACCCGTGCGAGGAGCAGCCGGACCGCTCCGATCAGCAGCAGGAGCAGCAGCATCACCCAGGCGATCGCGGACGCCTGCCCCAGCGCGCCGGTCACCCAGCCCTTCTCGTACATCAGCAGGCTCAGCGTCTGGAACTGGTTGCCGCTGCCGCCGCTGACCCCGAGGCTGCCACCGAAGATCATCGGCTCGCCGAACAGCTGGGTGGCGCCGATCGTGGAGACGACGATCGTGAACAGGATCGTCGGGCGGATCGAGGGGATCGTCACACTGAGGAACTGCCGCCACCGCGAGGCCCCGTCGAGCGCCGCCGCCTCGTACAGATCCTGCGGCACCGCCTGCATCGCGGCCAGATAGATCAGCGCGTTGTAGCCGGTCCAGCGCCAGGTCACGATCGTCGAGATGGCGATCTGCGCGGGCCACCGGGAGGACTCCCAGTCCACCGGGTCGAAGCCGACCCAGCCGAGGACGGTGTTGATGAGGCCGTAGTCGGTGTTGAAGAGCTGGGCGAACACCAGCGTCGCCGCCGCGATCGAGGTGGCGTACGGGGCGAGGACCGCGACCCGGAAGAAACCGCGGCCGCGCAGCTTGTAGTTGAGCAGATGGGCCAGGCCCAGAGCCATCAGCAGCTGGGGGACGGTCGACACGACACCGATGGTGAAGGTGTTGGCGAGCGCGTTCCAGAAGAACTCGCTGTCCGCGAGGGCGGTGTAGTTGTCCAGGCCGCGCCACTGCGCGTCGCCGCCGAGCTCCACCCGGTGGAGCGAGAGCCAGCCCGTGTAGATCAGCGGGAAGAGCCCGAAGGCCGCGAAGGTGAGGAAGAACGGGGCGACATAGGCGTACGGACTCAGCCGCAGGTCCCACCGGTAGAGCCGGCTGCGCCAGCTGCTCGTCGGTGGCCCGGGGGCGCCGGGAGCGGGGGAGGGCGGGGCGGGCGGCGGGGAGCCGTCGGCCGCCGCCCGGAGGGAGGTGGCCACGGGGGCGTCCCTTCGGTGTCGGTGCGCAGTGCAGTGCAGTGCAGTGCAGTGCAGTGCGCGGCGTGCGGGGCGGGGTCGGGCGGCCGCCCGGCGGGGGAGCGCCGGGCGGCTCGGGGGCGACCCCCGCTACTGCTCGATCTTGTCCTCGACCAGCTTCTTGACGTTCTCCCACGCCTTCGCGGGGTCGGTGCCGCGCTGCTCGATGTCGAGAATGCCGTTGTCGGTGAGGAAGGTCTTCACCTGGCCGTCCCAGCGGCTGATCGGGGCCGGAGTGATGCCGGCCGCGGCCTGCGAGTAGATCCGGCCGACCGGGGTGTCACCGAAGTACGGCAGCTTGGCGTCCTGCACGACCGCGGACGTGAGGGTGTGCTTGGTCGAGGGGATGTTGCCGTTCACGCCGAAGACCTTGGCGTGCTGCGCGGGCGCGGTGAGCCAGGCGGCGAGCTCCGCGGCCTCCTTGGCGTGCTTGCCCGACTTGGGGACGGCGAGGAACGAGCCGCCCCAGTTGCCGGCCACGGGCGGCGCGGCGATGTCCCACTTGCCCTGGTTGGCGGCGCCCGCCTGATCCTTGATGATGCCGGTCATCCAGCTCGGGCAGGCGACCGTGGCGAACTTGGAGTTCTTGAAGGCGGCGTTCCAGGTCCCCTTCTCGTCGAACTGGCGGAGCTTGGCGGTGATACCGCTCTGCGCCGCGGCGACGGCGGTGTCCCAGGCCTTCTTCACGCCCGGGCTGTTCTCGTAGTCCAGCTCGCCCTTGGTATTGGCGTACTGCACCGGCTCGCTGGAGACGACCGCGTTGAACAGGCCGCTCGCGGAGTCGTGGAAGGCCGTACCGGCCGGAGCGTTCTTCTGGTAGGTCTTGCCGGTCTCCAGGAACTTCGCCCAGTCGCCCTGCCACAGCGCGGCGACCGCGGCGCGGTCGGTGGGCAGCTTGGCCTTGGCGAACAGGTCCTTGTTGTAGCAGATGGCCATCGGGCCGATGTCGGTGCCGAGGCCGATGATCTTGCCGTCGGGCGTCGTGGCCTGCTTGACCTTCCAGTCGAGGAAGGCGCCGATCTCCGAGCCGCCCGTCGTGCCGAGGTCGACCCACTTGTCCGCCATGGCGGGGCCGGTGGCCTCCGCGACGTAGCCGACCTCCAGAGCCTGGATGTCGGCGAGGCCGCTGTTGCGGGAGAGACGCAGCTTGAGGGTGTCCCAGTACTTCTGTCCGTCGGCGACGTTCGACTCGACGATCTTGATGTCGGGGTGCGCCTTCTCGTACTCGGCGTACAGCTTGGCGCCCGTCGTGTTGTCGTAACCGAAGGAGCCGAAGGTGCCGATGCGCAGGGTGATCTTCCCGTCGTCGCCGGCCTGGTCGGAACCGCCGTCGCTGCCGCAGCCGGTGATCAGGGCGGCGCAGGCCACGGCCCCCGCGACCGCGGCGCGTGCGGTGTGACGGCTTCTCTGTCTGCTGCGGCTCGTGCTGGAAGTGCGCATACGACTCTCCTCGTCCGGGGTGGTGCGGTGCGTGGGCTCAGCGGGCCACGCATGGGAGCGCTCCCACTGCGTCTCGCCGGAAGGTTGCTGCCTGGCCCGTACGGGTGTCAAGAGGTGGGTCGCGATCCGTTACGCAGGAGGTGGGAGCGCTCCCACGCTTGATAGGCTCACGGGAACGCAGGGATACGAGGGGAGACGGCAGATGGTGGTGAACGGGCGCCAGACCGGCAGGCCCACCCTGGAGGAGGTCGCGGCCAGAGCGGGCGTCGGACGCGGCACGGTCTCGCGGGTGATCAACGGCTCCCCACGGGTGAGCGAGCACGCCAAGGCCGCCGTCGACCGGGCCGTCGCCGAACTCGGCTACGTACCCAACCGTGCGGCGCGGGCCCTGGCCGGCAGCCGCACCGACGCCGTGGCGCTGGTGATCCCCGAGACCGAGGCGCGGCTGTTCGCGGAGCCGTACTTCCTCGACATCATCCGCGGGGTCAGTGCCGAACTCGGCGACGCCGACAAGCAGTTGCTGCTCACGCTCATCCGCAGCGACAAGGAGCGCCAGCGGTTCGAGCAGTACCTCGCCGCCCAGCGGGTGGACGGCGTGCTGCTGGTCTCGGTCCACGGCGACGACCCGCTGCCCGACCAGGTGCGGGCGCTCGGACTGCCGGCCGTCCTGAACGGCCGCCGCACCGAGAGCGAACCGGTGGCCTACGTCGACTCCGACAACGTCGGCGCCGGGCGCTCCGCGGTCGCCCATCTCGCGGAGCGGGGCCGCCGCCGCATCGCGACCATCACGGGCCCCCTCGACATGGACGCCGCCCGCTGCCGCCTCGACGGCTACCGCCAAGGGCTCGCGGAGGCCGGGCTCGCCGACGACGAACTCCTCGTCGCCACCGGTGACTTCACCGAGGAGGGCGGGCGACGCGCCAGGCGGGAGCTGCTCGCGCGCAGCCCCGGCCTCGACGCCGTCTTCGCCGCCTCCGACGTGATGGCGGCCGGGGCGCGTGGCGTGCTGCGCGAGTCGGGGCGCCGCGTCCCCGAGGACGTGGCCCTGGTCGGGGTCGACGACTCCGCGGTGGCCCGCCACATGGACCCGCCCCTGACCAGCGTGCGCCAGCCGATCGAGGAGATGGGGCGCACGATGGCCAGGCTGCTGCTCCAGGAGATCGCGGGGGCGTCCGAGGGGCAGCCCCACCGCGTGCTCCCGACGGAGCTGGTGGTCCGGGACTCGTCCTGACCCGCACGCCCCCGCACGCCCCCGTGTGGCGGCGGCACCGCCCGTGCCGTCCCGGCGGCCCGTCCGCGGCACGGGTTCCCGCCTCGGCGAGTCGTTCGGGTGCCTCCAGCGGGCGGGCGGGAGCCCGCCGGGTTCGAATCGGAGCATGGCTCCCAACGACAGGCTCCGCACGGACGGCAGCACGCATCCCCTGGAGACCGGCACCTGGTGGTACGCCTCCGTCGCCGGTGAAGCGGCCGACTCCTTCAGCGCCCGCGTCCGCAAGCGCATGCGGCGCGCCGCCCTCGGCTCGGTCCTGCTCCTCGTGGTCGTCTACGCCGGGCTCGTGCTGACCGCGACGGGCCAGCGCTGGGAGAACGCCGTGCTCGCGGGCCGGCTGACCGACGAGACGCTGGCCGCCGCCCACGAGGCGAACCGCACCCTGCAGCACATCACGATCTCCTCCCTCGCCGCCGCCCTGCTGGTGCTGACCGCCATCGGGCTGCTGCGCCGTCGGTACGCGCTCACCCTCGCCGCACTCGGCACAGTCACCGTCTCCCTGGTCCTCGCAGAGCTGCTCAAGCGCTATCTCCTGGTCCGCCCCGACCTGGCCGACGCGCCCCCGCACCTGACCCAGAACAGCTTCCCGAGCGGCCACACCACGATCGCCATGAGCGTGATGTTCGGCCTCATGCTCGTCGTCCCCTACCGGACGCGCGGTCTCGCCGTGGGCCTGTGCGCCCTGTGGGCCACGGCCGTCGGCGCGTACACCGTGGCCGCGGGCTGGCACCGGCCCAGCGACGCCATCGGCGCCGACCTGCTCGTCCTCGCCGTGGCCTGCGGTCTCCTCGCCCTTCTCGCCCGGCGGGGCAGGGTGGGCCCCGCCCGGAGGCGCCGCTACCCCCTGCGTGCCCTCTTCGTGATCGTCCCGCTGACCCTCGCCGCCGCCGGAGGCCTCGGCTTCGGGCTCGTCCTCCTCGTCGACTCGATGTTCGCCCTGGACCCCGGCGACCCCGCCGTTCCGCGCCTCGCCTACCAGTCCGGACACGCCCTCGCGATCGGGGCGGCCGCGGCCGCGACCCTGGTCCTGATGGGTCTGCTGCGCCATGTCGACCTCGACGCACGCCCCGTCCCGTACCGACTGACGGGGCCCTTTCCCGCCGAGCCCGATCACGAGATATCTTGATGTCGAGCAATCTCGCAGACGCAGACGTGGAGCGGAGCACACCCGGTGACTGACTCGACCATCATCTACACCCACACTGACGAGGCGCCCGCCCTGGCGACGTACTCGTTCCTGCCCGTGATCCAGGCCTACGCCTCGACGGCCGGGGTCAATGTCGAGACCCGTGACATCTCCCTGGCGGGCCGCATCATCGCCAGCTTCCCCGAGCGTCTCGAAGAGGGGCAGCGCATCGACGACGCCCTCGCCGAGCTCGGCGCGCTGGCCAAGACGCCCGGCGCCAACATCATCAAGCTGCCGAACGTCTCGGCCTCCATCCCGCAGCTCAAGGCCGCCATCGCCGAGCTCCAGGGCCAGGGCTACGCCCTCCCGGACTACCCGGACGACCCGCAGACGGACGAGGACAAGGACGTCCGCGCCCGCTACGACAAGATCAAGGGCAGCGCCGTCAACCCGGTCCTGCGCGAGGGCAACTCCGACCGCCGCGCCCCCGCGTCGGTCAAGAACTACGCCAAGACGCACCCGCACCGCATGGGCGCCTGGACCCCCGAGTCCAAGACGAGCGTCGCCACCATGGGTGAGAACGACTTCGCCTCCACGGAGAAGTCCGCCGTCATCGCCGAGGACGGCACCCTGCGCTTCGAGCACGTCGCCGCCGACGGCACCGTCACCGAGCTGCGCGAGCCGCTCGCCGTGATCGCCGGCGAGGTCGTCGACGCCGCCGTCATGCGCGCCGCCGCGCTGCGCACCTTCCTGAGCGAGCAGGTCGCCCGCGCCAAGGCCGAGGGCGTGCTCTTCTCCGTGCACCTCAAGGCCACGATGATGAAGGTCTCCGACCCGATCGTCTTCGGCCACGTGGTGCGCGCCTTCTTCCCGAAGACCTTCGCGGCCTACGGCGAGGTGCTCGCCGCCGCCGGCCTGTCCCCCAACGACGGCCTCGGCACCATCCTCCAGGGCCTGTCGGCGCTCCCCGAGGGCGACGCGATCAAGGCGTCCTTCGACGCCGAGATCGCCGAGGGCCCGGCCCTCGCCATGGTCGACTCCGACAAGGGCATCACCAACCTGCACGTGCCGTCCGACGTCATCGTCGACGCCTCCATGCCGGCCATGATCCGCACCTCCGGCCACATGTGGGGCCCGGACGGCCAGGAGGCCGACACCCTCGCCGTCCTCCCGGACAGCAGCTACTCCGGCGTCTACCAGGCCGTCATCGAGGACTGCCGCGCCCACGGCGCCTTCGACCCGTCGACCATGGGCTCCGTCCCGAACGTCGGCCTCATGGCGCAGAAGGCCGAGGAGTACGGCTCCCACGACAAGACCTTCGAGATCGCCGCGGCCGGCACCGTCCGCCTCGTCGACGCCGCCGGCAACGTCGTCCTGGAGCAGGAGGTCGCCGAGGGCGACATCTTCCGCGCCTGCCAGACCAAGGACCTCCCGATCCAGGACTGGGTCAAGCTCGCCGTCACCCGCGCCCGCGCCACCGGCTCCCCGGCCGTCTTCTGGCTCGACGAGAACCGCGCGCACGACGCCCAGCTGATCTCCAAGGTCGTCAAGTACCTGACGGAGCACGACACCGAGGGCCTGGAGATCAAGATCCTCTCCCCGGTCGAGGCCACCGCGTTCTCCCTGGAGCGCATCCGCCGTGGCGAGGACGCCATCTCGGTGACCGGCAACGTGCTGCGCGACTACCTGACCGACCTCTTCCCGATCCTGGAGCTGGGCACCAGCGCCAAGATGCTCTCGGTCGTCCCGCTCATGGCCGGCGGCGGCCTGTTCGAGACGGGCGCCGGCGGCTCCGCCCCGAAGCACGTCCAGCAGCTCGTCAAGGAGAACTACCTCCGCTGGGACTCCCTGGGCGAGTTCTTCGCCCTGGCCGCCAGCTTCGAGCACCTGGCGACCACCACGGGCAACGCCCGCGCCCAGGTCCTGGCCGACACTCTCGACCGCGCCACCGGCACCTTCCTCAACGAGGACAAGTCGCCGACCCGTCGCCTCGGTGGTATCGACAACCGCGGCAGCCACTTCTACCTGGCCCTGTACTGGGCCCAGGAGCTGGCCAAGCAGACCGACGACGTGCAGCTCGCGGAGGCCTTCGCCGGTCTGGCCAAGACCCTCACCGAGCAGGAGGAGACCATCGTCTCCGAGCTCATCGCGGTCCAGGGCTCCCCGGCCGAGATCGGCGGCTACTACCAGCCGGACGCCGCCACGGCCGCGGCCGTGATGCGTCCGTCCGCCACCTTCAACGAGGCCATCGCGTCCCTCGTCTGATCCCGGCGCGACACCAGGGCCGCCCCGGCCGGAATTCCTCCGGCCGGGGCGGCCTCGTCGGTGGCGCATGTGGCATCCGGGTGTGAACCTGGATGGATGAGCTGGGCATCATGGACGACCGCCGGGGTCTATACCGGGCGCGGTGGGGTGCTCACCGACGAAGTCGGTGCGGTCACGGGCGACCTGACCGTTCACACCACCTTTGCAGAGGGCGAAGCACGCGTGGCCGTGCAGTACAGCGGCGCCTCCGACTGGTTCACGATGTCGGGCAGTCCGGTTCCGTGCTCCTCGGAGGCGGAGAGCCGCGAACTGCACGAGGCCGCCGTCGAAGCCGTACGGGCGGGGAACGCGGCGACCGTGCCGTATCTGCCCCATCCACCGGCATAAGACATCGTCGAATAAGTGTTATCCCGCCCGCTCCCACGGGTCTCCTCACGGCGAGGACGGACAGACCCAGGCGTGAGGGAGCAGGCAGATGCACAGCGACGAGCGCGGCGCGGCCGCACTGGTGGCCGCGGCCGCGGCCGGGGACACGTACGCCGGGGAGCGGCTCCTGCGCGCCTGGCTCCCGCTCGTCTACAACATCGTCGGCCGCGCGCTGGACGGCCACGCCGATGTCGACGACGTCGTGCAGGAGACGATGGTCCGCGCCCTGGCCGGGCTGCCGGGGCTGCGCGACCCGGAACGCTTCCGGTCCTGGCTGATCGCGATCGCGATGAACCAGATCCGCCGGCGATGGCGCGAACGGCAGAGCGGCCCGCTGCCCGGCCTCGACCGGGCGGCCGAGCTGGCCGATCCCGGCGGTGACTTCGCCGACCTCACCATCCTGCGCCTGGGTCTCTCCGGCCAGCGGCGCGAGCTCGCCGAGGCGACCCGCTGGCTCGACGAGGGCGACCGCGACCTCCTGGCCCTGTGGTGGCTGGAGGCGGGCGGCGAACTGAGCCGCGCGGAGCTCGCCGAGGCGCTGCACATCACCCCGGCGCACGCGGCGGTCCGCGTCCAGCGGATGAAGGACCGGCTGGAGACCGGGCGGGCCGTCGTCCGGGCGCTCGCCGCGAAGCCGCCCTGCGCGGAGCTGGCCCTGGTGACCGCCGACTGGGACGGGCACCCGGCGCCCCTGTGGCGAAAACGCCTCGCCCGCCATGTGACCACCTGCTCCGCCTGCGACCGCGCCCGCTCGGACCTGGCCCCCGCAGAGGGCCTCCTGGTCGGCCTCGGCCTGGTACCGCCCCTGCTGACCTGGGCCCTGGACGACGTGCGACCGGAGACCGAGCCGGCGGCCTGGGACACGCCGTACGCGGACACGCCGTACGGGGACACGCCGTACGGGGACACGCCGGGACCGGAGGGGGAACCCGTCCCGGACGCGGGTGTGGCGACGGGGCCGTACGGGGCCGCGGGGGTCACCCCGGAGCCGGTGGGCGTCCGGATCCCGGGGCCGCGTCGGCGGCGGGCGTCCGAGCGGCGGGCGACGGCGCGGCGGGCCTGTGCCGCCGGGGTCGTCGCGCTCGGTGTGCTCGGTGGGCTCATCCTGCTCGTACCGTCGCAGCCGGAGGCGGGCGAGCCCGCGCCACGGACGCCGGCCGCGCCGCCGCCCGTGCCGAGCACCGTACGGCAGCAGACGGCCGCGCCCGCGCCCCGCCCGAGCCGGGCCACCTCCACCGCGCCGACCCCGACCCCGACTCCCGACGCGACGCCGACCCCTACCGCCGAGGAACGGCTGACCCGCCTGGTCAACCAGCGCCGCGCGCAGGCGGGCTGCGCGCCGCTGCGCACCGATCCGAAGCTCGCCACGGCGGCCCGCGCCTACGCCCGGGACATGGTTCGGCGCGGCTACTACGCGCACAGCAGCCCGGAGGGCGAGTCAGCCGACACCCGCATCTCGGCGGCCGGGTACGCGTGGTCCGGCTGGGCCGAGAACCTGGCGCGCGGCACGGCCGACCCGGCCACCGTCTTCGCGGGCTGGATGGACGGCGCGATGCACGAGCGGAACATGCTGGACTGCGGCTACCGGCACACCGGAGTCGCCGCCGTGTCCGGACCCGACGGCACGGTGTGGGTGCAGAAGCTGGCCACGCCCGCGTCCTGAACCCACACCGCCGGGCGGGCCGCCCCCGTCAGCGCCTGACGCCGAAGTTCTGCACCCACCAAGGGCCGTTGGCGGTGAGCGTCACGCCGACGCCGATGTCCTTGAAGGAGCAGTTGAGGATGTTGCGGCGGTGCCCGTCGCTCTTCATCCAGTCCTCCATCGCCTCCGCGGGACTCTTCGGGCCGCGGTGGATGTTCTCCGCCCAGGTGAACCACGCGTACCCGGCCGCCCTGATCCGGTCGCCCGCGTCCCGCCCCTCGGGGCTGTTGTGCTCGTAGTAGTCGCGACGCGCCATGTCGTCGGCGTGCGCCTGGGCCGAGGTGCGCAGCCGGCCGTCGGAGCGCAGCGGGGCGCACCCGGCCTTCGCCCGCTCGGCGTTGGCGAGCGCGACGACCCGATCGATGTACTGCGCGGCCTTCCCGCTGGTGGAGGTTCCCGCCGCCGGTGGCACCGCCTTCTGCTGGGCAGGCACCGGGCGGGCGGAGGCCGCCGGCGACGAGGGCGCGGACGGGGCCTGCGACGCTCCCACGGACCGGGGCGCCGACGGGGCCGCGGACGGGGCCGCGGTCACGGACGACGGTACGGAAGGCGCGGTCGGGGTCGCCCGGGGAGGTACGGCGGGCGCGTCGGACGCGGAAGGCGCGGGCATCGGCGCGGCCCCCTCGGCGTGGGGGGCCACATTCGTGAGGGCGACCGCGTCCGAACGGGTGTCCGTGCCGGGCGTGGCAGTCCCCAGGGCCGCGTACGTCCCGGCGGCCACCGTGAGGACGGCCGTCGCCGCGCCCGCGAGGGTCACGGCCGTACGGAACGACGGTATCCGGCGCGACTGACGTCGCGTACCCCCTCCGCCTCTGCGGTGGCGGCCGCCACCGTTCATCCGCTGGTCGTCGGGGCTGCGCTCGTCATCGTGCTGCATGGGCTCCGCTCTCTTCTCCGAGATCACCGGACGGTCCGGTGCAAGGGAGAGCCGCCGGGGCGACGCGCATAACACTTTCCGGGCCGGGAGCCGTCGACACCCCTCGTCAACTCGCTCCGTCAACCCGACGCGCCGCCCCCGCTCGAGCCGGTTGTCTCACTCGTGCGGCACGACCGCCACCGGGCACGGCGCCAGGTGCAGCGCCGCATGCGCCACCGAACCGATGCGCGGGCCGATCGCGCCGCGCCGCGCCCGGCGCCCGACCACCAGGAGCTGGGCGGAGCCCGAAGCGGCGAGCAGCACCTGCCCCGCGCTGCCGATCTCCACGTGCTCGGCCACCCGCACCTCCGGGAACCGCTCCCGCCAGGGCGCCAGGGCCTCGCGCAGCGCCTTCTCCTCGTACGGGACGAGCCCCCCGGCCTCGTCGGCCAGGGCCATCGACGCGGGGCTGTACGCGTACAGGGGCGGCAGGCTCCAGGCCCGTACCGCCCGGACGGACGCGCCGCGCGCCGCCGCCGTCTCGAAGGCGAAGCGCAGCGCGGGGGCACTGTCCTCCGCGTCTCCCAGCTGACCGACGACGATCTCGCCGCCCTCCGGTTCCTCACCGCCGTCGCCGCCCCGCGAGCGCACCGCCACCACCGGCCGGTGCGCGGCCGCGATGATCTGCTGGCCGTAGGAGCCGAGCAGGAAGCCGGCCACCGCCCCGTACCCCCGTGAGCCGATGACGAGCATCTCCGCCCGCTCCTCGGTGCTCAGCAGCGCGGCGACCGGGGTGTCGGGCAGCACCTCGGCGGTGAGGGCGAGATCCGGATACCGGCCGGCGACGGCCGACTCGGCCTCCCGCAGCACGCCGTCGGCCATCCGCTCCTGGCTCGCCCGGTCCTGTTCGAGGGGGATGTCGAGGGGCTCCCAGCGCCAGGCGTGAACCAGACGCAGGGGAAGCCGCCGGTGCAGCGCCTCCCGGGCGGCCCAGTCGGCCGCGGCGAGACTCTCGGGCGAACCGTCCACTCCTGCGACGATCTCACGACTCATCAGGCTGCCTCCGTCATTCCCTGGCGGGCCCCGCCCGTCGGCGGACCCTTTCCTGTTCAGCTTGTGCCCCTCCACCGCGTGATCAGAGGGCCGGACGTCCCGACATGCCGGTACGTCAGTCCTCCGCCCGAGGTCCGGCGCGCCCGCCGCCGGAGCCCCGAAGCCCCGAAGCCCCGAAGCCCCGAAGCCCCGAAGCCCCGGAGTCCGGATCACGAGCGCCACGGGGAGGACCGCCCCCGACCGGCTCTGACGAGACGTCAGAGAGCCCCCCTCAGGTGGCGGCGAGCGGTTCCCAGTCCTTCTGGACGTCGAAGCGGTAGTCGCTCCGGTCGAGCACCCGCCCCTCGCCGTCCACCAGCGCGACGTGCACGTCGTACAGCCCGCGTGCCCGGGGCCCGTTCGGCACGCGCTCGGGCGGGAGCGCCAGCTCGTAGGGGCCGCCGTGCCGGAAGTCCCCGAGCACGACCTCGCGACCGCCCACCTCGGCCCCTCCCTCGGCCTCCGGCCCGCTCCTGCGCCCGGCCCCGGCTCTGTTCCGTACGTCGATCACCCTCAGACCGGTCACGGACCGGCCGTCCACCCCGAACCGCACCACGGCCCGGCACTCGGTGCCCTCCTTCACCGTGAACGGGGCCGCCGCCGTCGCCGAGGGGGGCACCGGCACGGAGATGTCGTCGTGTCCCGTGAACTGGAGCGACAGGCCGAGCAGACGGACGGTGCGCCTCTCCTTGAGCGGCACGGCCGCGGTCGCGCCGGCGAGGGAATCCATGGTGTGCGCGCCTCTCAGGACAGGGCCTCGCCGAGGAGGCCGCCGGTGTGCGATGCCCCGCCCCTACCCGATTCGCATCCGCACATGCGGGCCGGGCCCGGCAGCGGCCCGTCAGCCGACGCGGCGCCCGGCGAGCGGAGCGGTGTCGTCGCCGCTGCCCGCGCGCACGCCCCGCAGGAAGGCGCCCAGGGCCTCCAGGGAGGTCATGGACGGCTCCCAGTCGAGCTCCCGGCGGGCCCGCTCCGTGGAGAGCAGGGGTATGCGCAGGACCGCGTCGAGGAGATCCGGGGAGGCGGGTGCCAGGTGCAGCTTCCAGGCCGCCGAGAGCACGCCCCGTACCGCCCCGGTCGGCACCTTCACCGGCCGGGCGCCCAGGAGCGAGGAGAGGGCCGGGGTGTCGATCACCGGCTCCGCCGCGAGGTTGAAGGCGCCCCGGACGTCGCGCACGAGCGCCCGGCGGTAGGCGTCGGCCGCGTCGTCGGTGTGCAGCGCCTGGAAACGGAGCCCCGCCAACTCGGGCACGAGCGGCAGCAGTTCGGGGCGCATCAGTGCGCCGGGGAAGAAGCGGCCGGCGAAGATCCGGCGCTGCTCGCTCGCCGACTCCTCCTTGAAGAGGAAGCAGGGCCTCATCCGCACCACCCGCGTCTGCGGATGGTCCCGCTCGAAGGTGTCCAGGACCCGTTCCAGATACGCCTTCTCGCGGGTGTACGCGGCGCCCGGCCAGCCGTGGGTCGGCCACGACTCCGAGACGGCCGCCCCGTTCCCGGGCCCCGGGGAGTACGCCCCGACCGACGAGGCGCACACCAGGATCGGGACGCGCGCCGCCGCCACCGCGTCGAAGACCCGCAGCGCGCCGAGGACGTTGGAACGCCAGGTCTCCACCGGGTCGTGGGTCGGCTGGAAACGCCAGGCCAGATGGACGACCGCGTCGGCGTCCTCGATGTACTGCGCGAGCCGCGGCTCGTCGCCCTCCAGCGACAGGTCCACCTCGGCCCACTCGGTCTTCGCCAGGGTCAGCGCGGGTCTGCGGCGGGCGAGCCCGCGTACGGAGGCGATCCGGGGCTCCTGCTCCAGGGCCCGTACCAGACTCGTCCCGACGTTGCCCGTCGCGCCGGTGACGACCACCTTCAGTCCCTCACTCGCCTTCATGTAATCGACCTTCCGCCATCCCCGCCGGATACGCACGCGGGGCCCGTGTCACGAGCGGTCCGTGACGGAGTGTGCTCGCGCGGGTCGCGCGGGTGACTCCGTGACCCGAATATGGAGCGACCGAGGGAAGGACCGAGGGAAGGGGGGCGTGCCAGGAGGACATGATGCTGCTTCCCGACAGAAACACGATCGACCGGCTGCTGCGCCACTACCGGGCCCAGGAACGGGCGGTCCTGGCCAGGCCGTGCGACCTGTCGATCCGCAGGCGCTTCGAGGACACGGCGTACACGCTGTGCGTGCTGATGGGGGAGCGGACCGCGCGCGAGGCCGTGCACGCCGCCGAGCGGTACGTGGGCAGGACGAGCCCCGCGCCCCGGCAGACGCTGGAAGGACTCGCCGGCTCCTGAACGGATCCGTTCCCCGGGCGCTGCCGATGGGGCAAGAGCCGCGTTCCGGGGCATGAGAGGTATAGGCCCCTCTGCGAGGGGCGAGGAGAGCGGAGGGAGGCGGGCGATCCCATGGCGTCGGAGCGGTTCGCCGTCACGGCGGCCCCCGGGCCGCAGCCCGGTGCCGTGGTGCTGTCCCTGACCGGGGAGCTCGACCACGACACCGCGGACGCGCTGAGAAGCGCACTGGAGGAACGCACCGGCGCGGTGCGGATCCTGGTCGACTGCGAGGGGCTGCGGTTCTGCGACTCGACCGGGCTGAACGTGCTGCTGCGGGCCCGCCTGCACGCCCTGGAGGCGGGCGGGCGGCTGGAACTGGCGGGACTGCGCCCGCCCGTCGCCCGGATGTTCGAGATCACGGGGGCGCGGACCGTGTTCCGGGTGTACGAGGACGTGGCCGAGGCGCTCACGGACCGACGGGCGACCGGGTGACGGGGGATGGCGGAGGGAGCGGTGGGCGAGAACGCCGTGGACGAGGGCCAGGTCCGGCGGCTCGTGCTGTTCGGGACCAAGGGCGTGGTGATGCGCTGCCGCGACTTCACGACGGAGGCACTCACCGACTGGGGCTGGATCCCGGCCGAGAACGACGAGGCGCAGGAGCGGGTCGACGACGTCCTGCTGCTGGTCTCGGAGGTCGTCACCAACGCCTGTCTGCACGCGGGCGGCCCCGAGGAGCTCGTCCTGCGCCACAGTGACGACCACCTGCGGGTCGAGGTGTTCGACAACAACCCCGAGCATCCGAGGCGGCGGCAGCCCCGCGCGCCGTCGCTGCCGGGCGGTCACGGGCTGATGGTCCTGGACCGGCTGGCGGGGGACTGGGGCTCCGAGCCGCGTGAGCGCGGCAAGGTCGTCTGGCTGGAGGTCAGCCGCCCCTCCCGCCCGCCGTGGCGCCGCTCCGGCCGGCCTTGACGCGGGAGCGCGGGGGCGTGGCGCGGCGCGCGGGCGTGGCCGCCCGGACCGGGGCGTGCGTGGCCCGGACGGGCGCGTGATCGGCCGTGGCCCTCACCGGCGCGTGGTCGGGGCGGTCCTCCAGGAGTCCCGTTCTGAGCTCGTCCAGGATCCGGGCGAGCAGCCGGGAGATGTGCATCTGCGAAAGGCCGAGCCGTTCGCCGATCTGCGCCTGGGTGAGTTCCGCGCCGAAGCGCAGCGCGAGGATCTGGCGATCCCGGGAGTCCAGCCGGGCGATCAGCGGTTTGAGCGACTCCAGCGAGTCGATCAGCTCGAAGGCGCGCTCCTCCTCGCCGAGGCGCCGCGCGCCCGCGGTGACGGCCGATTCGTCGTCCCCCACCGGGGTGTCGAGCGAGCGGGCGACATAGCCGTTCGACGCCTGTTCGCCCTCGGCCACACGCTCCTCGCCGATCTGCAGATACGCGGCCAGCTCGGCCCGGGTCGGGCGGCGGCCCTGTCGCTGCTCCAGCGTGTCGACGGCCTTCGCGAGCTCGATGCGCAGCTCCTGGAGGCGCCGTGGGACCTGGACGGCCCAGCTGGTGTCCCGGAAGAAGCGCTTCATCTCGCCGACGATGGTGGGCAGCGCGAACGCCGAGAACTCCACGTCGCGGCCCGCCTCGAACCGGTCGATCGCCTTGATCAGGCCGATCGTCCCGATCTGGATGATGTCCTCCGTCGGCTCGGCCCGGTTCCGGAAGCGGCGCGCCGCGAACTTCACCAGGCTGAGATTGAGCTCGACGAGGGTGTTCCGTACGTACGCGTGCTCGGGCGTGCCCTCCTCCAGCGTCTCCAGACGCGCGAAGAGCGCGGTGGACAGGGTCTGCGCGTCGGTCGTGCTCACTTCGGTGGGCCGGTCGATCTCGGGCAGACCGTCCAGCGCGCGGCGGCGTACGGCTGCGGATTCCGCCTCGGTGCGGGCGGTGCCGGGATGCTTGCGCGGGGTGGACATAAGGCTCCCTCGACGGTGGCGTGGGCCTTCGCCGCCGGGCGGTGGCGGCGGGGGTCCGTCGGTCGGGTCCTGCCAGAAGCATTCCCTTTGGGTACGGTTTGACACCGTGTGTCCGGGCAGCGGCACCGTATGACGACGACGGGAGACGAGGGCCCCGGCCAGAAGCGCCGTCCGACGGCACAAGGCCGCCGGTTCGCATTGGGCGCCGGCCCGGGCGTGGTGGGGGAGTGCCGCGATCTCGCCCGTCAGGCGCTGCGGGACTGGTTCGGTCCGGCCGTCGACGCGGGAGGCGCCGTCGCCACGGCCGTCGACGACGTCCTGCTGCTGGTCTCGGAGGTAGTCACCAACGCGTACACGCACGGTGGCACTCCGTACGAACTGCGCATCGACCACACCGACACGCGGCTGTGGGTCCAGGTCAGCGACACCAGCCCGGTACGTCCCCGGCCGCACGGCCCGCACCGGGCGAGCCGTTCCTCGGGACACGGGCTGTATCTGCTCGAACGGCTCTCCGCGGCGTGGGGCTCCGTGCCGCGCGGCGAGGGGAAGGCGGTCTGGTTCGAGGTGGTCGTGGCACCGGCAGGGGCACGCGCACCGGCGGCCTCGTCCGCCGCTGACACTGCCTCCCGCTCACGCCGTGCCTAGAGTGGAGGGGCGGAGCGGGACCGGTGCGGGCGCACGCCGTACCCGGACCGGGACCCGTGCCGTATCCGTACCGCAGCCGTACCCCTCCGCCCCGCGCGAGGTCCGCGATGGAGAGTTCCCCCCGACCGGCCGCGTCCGAGCAGCGCGTGCCCCCCGAACAGCTCGGCGAGGACGGGCTCGGCAAGCTCCTGGCCGGGCTCACCGCCGTACGCGACGGTGACCTGTCCGTCCGTCTCCCGGACTCCGCCGGAGGCATCCTCGGTGAGATCGGCGTCGTCTACAACGACATGGTCGACCAGCTCTCCCTGGTGACCTCCGAGGTCAGCCGCGTCGCCAGGGAGGTCGGCGGGCAGGGCCTGCTCGGCGGCCGGGCCCGCGAGCCGCGCGTCAGCGGGGTGTGGCGCGAACTCACCTCCGGCGTCAACACCATGGCCGACAACCTGACCTCCCAGGTCAGGTCCATCGCCCAGGTCGCCACCGCCGTCGCCCGCGGCGACCTCACCCGGAAGATCCGGGTCGACGCGCGCGGCGAGATCCTGGAGCTGAAGGAGACCATCAACACGATGGTCGACCGGCTGTCCTCCTTCGCCGAGGAGGTCACCAGGGTCGCCCGCGAGGTCGGCACGGAGGGCAAACTCGGCGGCCAGGCCACCGTCCGCGGTGTCTCCGGCACCTGGAAGGACCTGACCGACAACGTCAACTCCATGGCCGACAACCTCACCAACCAGGTCCGCAACATCGCCCAGGTCACCACGGCCGTCGCCCAGGGCGATCTGACCAGCCGCATCGACGTCGACGCGCGCGGCGAGATCCTCGAACTGAAGACGACCATCAACACGATGGTCGACCAGCTCTCCTCCTTCGCCGCCGAGGTGACGCGCGTCGCCCGCGAGGTCGGCACGGAAGGAAAGCTGGGCGGCCAGGCCGAGGTCGAGGGCGTCTCCGGCACCTGGAAGCGGCTCACCGAGAACGTCAACGAACTCGCCGGAAACCTGACCCGGCAGGTCCGCGCCATCGCCGAGGTCACCAGCGCCGTCGCCGAGGGCGACCTCACCCGCTCCATCACGGCCGACGCCCCCGGCGAGGTCGGCGAACTGCGGGACAACATCAACGCGATGGTCGAGTCGCTGCGGGCCACCACCCGGGCCAACGAGGAGCAGGACTGGCTCAAGACCAACGTCGCCCGGATCGCCGGCCTCATGCAGGGCACCCGCACCCCGACCGACATCGCCGAGCTCATCATGACCGAGGTGCCGCCCCTGGTATCGGCGCAGTACGGAGCCTTCTTCCTCGCCCGCCACGACGAACGCGGCACCGACCTCGTCATGACCGCGGCCTACGGAGCCCCCGACGACCCGGACGCACCGCCCCGCCGCTTCCGCCTCGGTCAGTCGCTCGTCGGCCAGGCCGCCCGCGACCGGCGCACGCTCGTCGTGGAGCACGTACCCGCCGGATACGCCACCATCGCCTCGGCGGCGGGCTCCGGCGAACCGGGCATGCTGATCATCCTGCCGATCGTGGTAGAGGACCAGGTCCTCGGCGCCGTCGAACTCGCCTCGCTCCAGCCCTTCACCGCGATCCACCGCGACTTCCTCGAACAGTTCGTGGACACCGCGGGAGCCGTCGTCAGCTCGCTCGTCGCCAACCTCCGTACCGACGAACTCCTCGGCCAGTCCCAGCGGCTCACCGACGAACTGCGCTCCCGCTCCCAGGAGTTGCAGGCGCGGCAGCAGGAACTGCAGCGCTCCAACGCCGAACTGAAGGAGAAGGCGGCGCTGCTCGCCGAACGCAACAAGGACATCGAGTCCAAGAACCTCGTCATCGAGCAGGCCCGCCAGGAGCTGGAGGCGCGCGCCCAGCAGCTCTCCCGTACCTCCATGTACAAGTCCGAGTTCCTGGCCAACATGAGCCACGAGCTGCGCACCCCGCTCAACAGCCTGCTGATCCTGGCCCGCTTGCTCGCCCAGAACCCGGAGGGGAACCTGACGGACAAGCAGGTCGACTACGCGGAGGTCATCCACTCGGCCGGTTCCGACCTGCTCCAGCTGATCAACGACATCCTCGACCTGTCCAAGGTCGAGGCGGGCAAGATGGAGATCCGGCCCGAACGGTTCGCGCTCCACCAGCTCCTGGAGTACCTGGAGGCGACCTTCGGACCCGTGGCGGACGAGCGCGGGCTGACCTTCTCCGTCACCGTCTCCTCGGACGTGCCCGAGGAGCTGACCACCGACGAGTCGCGACTGCGCCAGATCCTGCGCAATCTGCTGTCCAACGCGCTGAAGTTCACCGACGAGGGAGGAGTGGAGCTGACCATCGAGTACGCTGGCCCGGACGAACCGCCGCCCGCACTGCGCGACAGCGGACCGGCACTCGCCTTCCGGGTCAGCGACAGCGGTGTCGGCATCCCCGCCGAGCGGCTCGAGGGGATCTTCGGCGCCTTCCAGCAGGGGGACGGGACCACGGCCCGCCGCTACGGCGGCACCGGACTCGGGCTCTCCATCAGCCGCGAGGTGGCGGGGCTCCTCGGCGGCGCCATCGACGTCCGCTCCACTCCGGGCCGGGGCAGCCGGTTCACCTTCTACCTGCCCGTCCCCCGGCCGGCGCCGGAGGGCGAGCCGTCCGGGCCGGGCACGGTGGCCGCCGGCGCGGACACGGACGCGGACAGGAGCACCGGCACGGCGGCGATCGGCCGCCACGACCCGAAGACCGCGGGCCGCACCGTCCTCGTGGTCGACGACGACGTGCGCAATGTCTACGCGCTCACCGAAGTCCTGGAAGGCCACGGCGTCCGGGTGCTCCAGGCCGACAGCGGCGGGGCCGGTCTCGACCTCCTAGGAGAGCACGACGAGGTCGAACTGGTCCTGATGGACGTCATGATGGCCGGCATGGACGGGTACGCCACCACCGAGGCGATCCGGAACCTGCCAGGCCGCTCCCACCTCCCCGTCATCGCCGTCACGGCCAAGGCCATGCCGGGCGACCGGGCCCGGGCCCTGGCCGCCGGGGCCAGCGACTACGTCGCGAAGCCCGTCGACGCCGACGAGCTGATGGCCAAGGTCCGCCAGTGGCTGGCCTCCTGACGCCGGGCGGGGTTCGTCCCCCGGGCGTCCGCGGCCCCGCCGCGGTCGCCGCCGCGGCCGTCACCACGGGCGTCACCGCGATAGCCGCCACGGGCGTCACCGTACGAGCACGGCGACGATGCTCGTGTCGTCGTCCGTGTCGCCGGTGGCCGCGCGGAGCAGCCGCTCCACCTGCTCGTTCGGCGGGTAGCCGCTGAGCCGTTCGGCCGCCGCGGTCAGCTGTGCCAGCCCGTGGTCGAGACCGTCGTGACGCCGCTCGACCAGCCCGTCCGTGTACAGCAGCAGCGTGTCGCCGGGCCGCAGCAAGGTGGTGAGCTCCTGATACGCGTACGAGGGCACCGCACCGAGCAGGATGTCCTGGGGCGGGTCGAGCAGCCGCGCCATGCCCTCGCGCAGCAACAGCATCGGCAGATGCCCGGCGCTGGACCAGACGAGGCTGCGGTCCTCGGGGTCGTACAGCGCGCACACCGCGGTCGCCGTGGGGTACCCGCTCGTGCGCAGCGTCATCTCGTTGAGCCACTCCATCAGCCGTCGCGGGGAGTCGCCCGTGCACGCGAGGCCACGCTGGGCGTTGCGCAGCGCCACCATGCCGGTGACGGAGTCGATGCCGTGCCCCGCGACGTCGCCGACCGTCACGAGGACCTTGCCGCTGGGCAGCGGCTGGACGTCGTACCAGTCGCCGCCCACCCGGTACTCCTCGGCCGCCGGCCGGTAGCGGGCCGCCACCACCATGCCCGGCAGTTCCTGTAGATCGGGGACCTCGGGCACGATCGCCTGCTGCAGCTGCAGGGCCACCTGGTGCCGCAGCTCGGCCCGGGTCCGTACGGCGGTCAGCTGGTCGAAGGTCGCGGTCAGCGCCGCCTCGGTGCGCCGGCTCGTGGAGACGTCCTGGTACACGCCGGCGATGCCGGTGACCGCGCCCGCGTCGAGGAGCGGCTCCGCCGCCACCCGGACATGGCGCACGGTCCGGTCGCCGACGACGATGCGCAGCACCGTCTGCGCGCCCGTGCGCCGCTCCACCAGCGTCCTGAGCAGCTCCGTCAGCGCCTCCCCGTCGTCCGGGTGCACCAGCCCGCGCAGCCCGAGCAGGGGCACGGCCGGCTCGTCGCGGGCCATGCCGAAGATGGCGTACGCCTGTTCCGACCACACCGTGTCGCCGCCGGTCAGGCTGTCCTGGAAGAGGGCCACGCTCTGCAGCCGGGCCACCGCGCGCTCCGAGGCGAGTCCGGTGTCGGTGGCGGCATGCCACAGCACCACCGCCCGCTCTGCGCCGGCCGGCAGGACGCGTACGTCGAGCAGCGGGGTGGAGTCCTGCTGCCCGGCTGCCGTCGACGCGGGCAGCCGTGCCACCCGCTGGGTGCGCCCGGTCCGCTGGGCGCGCCGCGCGAGATGGGCCAGATCCGCGTGGACCTGGGGGAGGGCCAGGGAGAGGGAACGGTCCTCGGCTGGGGGCGCGCCGCCGATGGCCGCGGTGGCGTACTCGTTGAGGTGCTCGACCGTCGGCGGCGAGGTGGCGGGCGCCACCCGCAGCAGCATCGCCGGATGGACGAGGGCGTCCAGCACGTCCACCAGGACCGGAGCGTCCGACGGGGAGGAGTCGGCCGCGTCGAGGACGGTTCCCGCCACGTCCGTCAGACCCACCAGGGCCCTTTTCAGGCCGTCGTCGAACGGGAGGGGCCGGGGCCACACGACCAGCGCCAGGCCCACCGTCGAGCCGCGTACGCGCAGGGGGAACAGGGCCCGTGCGGCGTCCGGCGAGGGCCCCGGCAGGACGTCGCCCGGCTCCGGGCCGGAATCCAGCCAGACGGGCGTGCCGTGGGAGAGGACCGCGCGGAACGCGGGAGGCGCCGCCGGGGGGATCCACTGCCAGGCGGCCGCCTCCGCGGCCCCCACGCCGGCCTGTCCGGCGAGGCGCAGACATCCCCACGCGTCGCGGCGCCAGAGCCAGAGGCTCTCCGCGCCGAGCGGGACGAGGCCGCCCTCCAGCAGGGCACGCGCCGCCTCGCCCACGGTGTCCATCGTCTCGGCCGCGGCGGCCGCGCGGCGCGCCCGACGCTCCTCCGGCGTGCTGAACACGACGGGCGACGGTGACGTGGACTCGTAGGCCGTCTGCGCGTGCGAGGGGGCGGTGAACCCGGCCGTGCGGGGGTCGCGGTCGGGGGCGCGGTCGGTGGCCTCCGTGGCGGTGGATCCCGTGGCGCTCGGTCCGTTCGGGGTGGGTCCGTTCGGGGTGGGTCCGGCGACGGCGTTGACGATGTCGGCGGCGAGATCCTCGATGCCGAGGCCCGTCGCGTGGGAGAGGGAGTCGAGGTGTTCCGCGGCGTCGGCGGGGGACGCGCTCAGCTGGGCCGCGAGGACGCCGGTGGCCAGATCGATCAGATGCCGGCGGGTGAGTTCGGCTCGCAGCCGCCTGTTCTCGGCCGACAGGCCGGTGGTGCCGGGCCCCGGAGGCCTCGCCGCAGACGTCGTCACGACTCCTCCCGTCCCTCCACCGTGTGGTTGTCCGGAATGATCGCACCCGATACGGATTCTATCGGTCCGCGCCGTCCCGGTGTCTGAACAACGCCTGTCGGGGTACTCGCCGGAAGGAACGGATCCGGCGTCCTGGTGGGAGGTGTCGGCGATGGACGAGGCCCGTCTCTCGCAACGTGAGCGGCGCATCCTGGCCGAGATCGAGGAGTCGCTGAGCGAGGACGAATCGCTGGAGCGCGGACTGCGCACGATGCGACGCGAGGGAGGGAGCGCCCGTGGGCGCGACGGCGTGCGGCACGGTCTGCGCGGGCACCTGCCGGCGCTGGGCGTCGCCCTGCTCGGCGTGCTGACCCTCGGCCTGCTGGCCCTCGCCGTCGCGACCGGCGAGCCTGCCCTGATCTGGGCCTTCGCGGCCGTGTGGGTGCTGACCCTGTGCGGTCTGCTGCGTCTGGTCATGCGCTGGTCCCGGCGGGTGAAGCCCCAGTCGTGGCCGAAGTGACACGGGACCGCGACGCGGGAGATCCGGTTCGCTCGACCGGCGAAGGACCTGACCGACGAAGGAGAGGAGCACGTCATGCCGCGCGGATCGAGCTCCAAGCGCGAGCGCCAGTACGAGCACATCAAGGAGAGCGCACGGGAACGAGGTGAGAGCGAGAAGCGTGCCAAGGAGATCGCCGCGCGCACGGTCAACAAGGAACGAGCCCGGTCGGGCGAGTCGAAGACCGCGAGCCGCAGCTCCACGCAGGACATGTCCTCCTCCCGCCGCGGCGGGAAGCGCTCGCACAGCGGCTCCGAGGGCCCGACCTACGACCAGCTCTACGCGGAGGCCCAGCGGCGCAACATCCACGGACGCTCGTCCATGAACAAGGCCGAACTGAAGCGTTCCCTCGGCCACTGATCGGCCACTGGTCGGCCACTGGTCGGCCGCTGATCGGCCAATTGTCGGCCGCCGCCCGGCACATCGCCGCCCGGCACGTGGACCGGAGCCGACTGTCAGTGGTGCCCGGCACGATGGACACCATGACAACGACTCCGGTTCTTGCCGATGCCGCCGCGTACGCGCGCGCGGTCGAGGACGCCAAGCAGGCCGCTGCCGCCTACTACGCGGGCGGCACGTCGCCGCTCGACGACGACGCCTACGACCGGCTCGGCCGGGCGATAGCGGCCTGGGAGGCCGAGCACCCCGACCAGGTGCGGCCGGACTCGCCGACCGACAAGGTCGCCGGCGGCGCGGCGAGCGGCGATGTGCCGCACACCCGGCAGATGCTCTCGCTCGACAACGTCTTCTCCGCCGAGCAGTTCACGAGCTGGGCCGCGTCCCTGGAGCGCCGGATCGGCCGGAGCGTCGAGCGGTGGAGCGTCGAGCCGAAGCTCGACGGACTTGCGATCGCCGCACGCTACGAGCGGGGGAGGCTCGCCCGGCTCATCACCCGCGGCGACGGGACGGCCGGCGAGGACGTGTCGCACGCGATCGGCACGATCGTCGGGCTGCCGGAGCGGCTCACCGAGCCCGTCACGGTCGAGATACGCGGCGAAGTCCTGATGACCACCGAGCAGTTCGAGGCGGCCAATCCCATCCGGGTCGCCCACGGCGGCGAGCCGTTCGCCAATCCGCGCAACGCCGCGGCCGGTACCCTGCGCGCCAAGGACCGTCCGTACACGGTCGAGATGACCTTCTTCGCGTACGACGTGCTGCCGCTGAACGGGTCGGGGACCGAGGCAGGCGACGAGTCGGGGGACGGCGCCGGGGACGCGGCCGGCCTCGACGAGCTCGCGCACAGCGAGCTGATCGCGCGGGCCGCCGCCCTCGGACTGCACACCTCGCGGGCCACGGCCGTCCCCGGCCGCACGGCCGGCGCCACGGAGGAGGTGCTGGCCCGCGTCGCGGAGATAGCCGCCCTGCGGGCGGAACTGCCGTTCGGGATCGACGGGATCGTCGTCAAGGCCGACCTCGCCGCCGACCGACGCGAGGCCGGCGCGGGCTCCCGGGCACCGCGCTGGGCCGTCGCGTACAAGCTCCCCGCCGTGGAGAAGGTCACCCGGCTGCTCTCGGTCGAATGGAACGTGGGCCGCACGGGCATCATCGCTCCCCGCGCGGTCCTGGAACCGGTGGAGATCGACGGCAGCACCGTCACCTACGCCACGCTGCACAACCCCTCCGACATCACGCGCCGCGATCTGCGTCTCGGCGACCACGTGATGGTCTACAAGGCCGGCGACATCATCCCCCGGGTCGAGGCGCCCGTCGCCCACCTGCGGACCGGCGAGGAGCAGCCGATCGGCTTCCCCGAGAGCTGCCCCCAGTGCGGCTCGGAGATCGACCGCAGCGAGCAGCGCTGGCGATGCGCCCGTGGGCGCGACTGCCACCTCGTGGCCTCCCTGTCGTACGCCGTCGGCCGCGACCAGCTCGACATCGAGGGGCTCGGCGCGAGCCGGATCGTCCAGCTCGTCGACGCCGCGCTCGTCGTGGACCTGGCCGATCTGTTCACCCTCACCCGCGAGCAGCTGCTCGGCCTGGAGCGCATGGGGGAGACCAGCACGGACAACCTCCTCGCCGCGATCGCCACCGCCCGCACCCGCCCGCTCGCCCGGGTCCTGTGCGCCCTCGGCATCCGCGGCACGGGCCGCTCGATGTCCCGCCGCATAGCCCGCCACTTCGCCACCATGGACGCCGTCCGCGCGGCCGACGCGGAGGCGATGCAGCAGGTCGAGGGGATCGGAGCCGAGAAGGCGCCGGTCATCGTCGCCGAACTGGCCGAGCTGGGCGCCGTCGTCGACAAGCTCGTCGCCGCCGGGGTGAACATGACCGAGCCCGGAGCCACCCCGCCGCCCCCGCCCGGGACCGAGCCCGACACCACCGAGGCCGTGGCCGGCCCGCTCGCCGGGCTGTCGGTGGTCGTCACCGGCGCGATGACCGGTGCCCTGGAAGCCCTGAGCCGCAACCAGATGAACGAACTCATCGAGCGCGCCGGCGGCAAGTCCTCCTCCAGCGTCTCCAAGCGCACCGGCCTGGTCGTCGCGGGCGAGAAGGCCGGGTCCAAGCGGACCAAGGCCGAGGAACTGGGCATCCGGCTGGTGGACCCGGAGGAGTTCGCCGTCCTGCTCGGTGACTTCCTGCCCGTCTGACCGGGGGAACGTGGGAGCCGGATCGTGCGGCGTTCACCCGGGCCTCTGGCGCGCACAGGCCTCGGCGTCTCCAGCAACGCCGCACGACCAGCGGTCATCTGCCCCGTCACAGCCCCCCGTCGCCACGCCGGGTGGGCCGGCGGCGCCACATCCAGAGCGAGAGCGCGGCGCCGAGAGACGCCCCCACCAGGGCCAGCGGGAGCCCCGCCCACGGGCCGGAGGGCACGTTCTCGCGGGACACGGCCGCCTTCTCCGGCGCGCTGAGCGCCGCCGCGTCCGCCGCCACCGCCGCAGGACCCGTCCGCGCCGGTTCACGCGGAGCCTCCTTCGCCTGTGCCCGCGCCGGCCGGTCCGCCTCGGGGCCCGCCGGCGGCACCGACTTCTTCGCCTGCCGGTCCTTCGTCCCGTCCTTCGTCACGTTCTTCGTCACGTTCTTCGCCACGTTCTTCGCCTTCTCCCGCGCCGGTCCGAGGGAGCCCACCGGCCGGACCCGGCCCGCCGCGTCGAAGCCCCAGTCGAGCAGCGTGCGCGCCTCTTCGTACACCGCGAGCCCCCCACCCGACTGCGGGTTCATCACGGACACGACCAGGGTCCGCGTGCCCCGCTTCGCCGCCGCGATCAGGGTGTTCCCCGCGCCGCTGGTGTAGCCGTTCTTGACCCCGATGAGCCCCGGGTAACGGGCCACCCCGTCCGCCCCGGTCAGCAGCCTGTTGGTGTTGCGGATGCCGTACGACCAGCCCCCGGCGGGGAAGTCGGCGTACGGCGTGGAGCAGTACCGGGTGAACGCCGGGTCCTGCAGCCCCGCCCTGCCGAAGACCGCCAGATCGTACGCGGACGACACCTGGCCCGGCGCGTCGTACCCGTCCGGGGACACCACCCGCGTGTCGCGCGCCCCCAGGTCCCGGGCCTTCTCCTGCATCTGACGCGCCATCGACTCCCAGCCGCCGTTCATCGCCGCGAGCACCCGGACCGCGTCGTTGCCCGAGCTGAGGAAGACCCCGTTCCACAGATCGGACACCTTGTAGGTGTATCCGGCCTTCACCCCCACCATGCTGCTGCCGTGGCCGATCCCCGTCAGCTCGGACTCGGAGACCGTGTGCCGCTCCTCCTGGTCGATGTGGGGGAGTGCGGTCACGGCGAACAGGGCCTTGAGCGTGCTGGCCGGCGGCAGCCGCCGGTGCGCGTCGTGCGCCGCGAGCACCTCGCCCGTGGAGGCGTCCGCCACCAGCCACGACAGCGCGGACACCGAGGACGGCGCGCTCGGCGCTCCGGGCAGCGGCTGGACCTGCGTTCCCGAGCGGTACAGCAAAGCGGGATCGACGAAGCGTTCGGCGGGAGGCGTGGGTTCGGTGACGGACGATGCCGTGGCCGCCGGGACGGGCAACATGAGCAGCAGCGCCGCGGTACCGGCGGCAGCATGACGGACAGCTGACATGACGATCATTCAGCCACCGTAGAAAGTGGTGACCTCCCTCGCAGATCGGAGTGCGCCGACCGGCGTACGGCGCGTGGCGTCCGGGCGGTGTCGCGCCCTGGGCGGGGGCCGGCCCGCGGTGGCGGGGATGTCGGTGGGGCAGGGCATGCTGGTGACGTGTCCTCACTTCCTCACGCAGGTACGCCCGTTCCGCCCGAGCCCGTGGAGCGCCCGCCTGCCGCCGACCCGCAGGCCGCGCCGTTCGGTGCGCCCGTGTTCCGCGCCGAACGGCCGCCCCGGCCCGCCCCGGACGGCCACATGGTCGTCTGCGGGGACGACGTGCTCGCCCACCGGCTGGCGGGTGAGCTCCACGACGTCTACGGGGAGCGGGTCACCCTGCTCGTACCCGCGCGGAGCGACGCCCCGCAGCGGCCGGCGGGCCGCCCGGGCCTCGCCTCCGCGCTCTTCGGGCGGGTGACGGCGGCCGTGACGCGCACGGCGGTCGGAGAACAGCGGGCCGGCGCGGCCGCGGGCCGGTCCGTCCGGCTCGTCGAGACGGCCGAGATCGACGACGCGGTGCTGATCGACGCGGGGGTCGAGAAGGCCGCCGCGCTCGCCCTCGTCCACGATGACGACGAGACGAACATCCGCGCGGCGCTCGCCGCCCGGCGTCTCAACCCACGACTGCGCCTGGTCATCCGGCTCTACAACCGCAAGCTCGGCCAGCACCTGGAATCCCTCCTGGACCAGGCCGGCGCCCTCGCCGAGCCCAGTCCCGACCCCGCGTTCCTCGATGCCTCGACGACCGTGCTGTCCGACGCGGACACCGCGGCCCCCGCCCTCGCGGCCACCGCCGTCGCGGGCACCAGCAAGGTCGTCCAGGCCGGTGGCCTGCTCCTGCACGCCGTCGAACGGACCCCGCCCGCCCACGGCGAGGTCGCCGACCCCGGCCTGTGCACCCTCGCCCTGCTGTCGGCGACCACCAACGACCCGGCAGGCTGCGAGGGCTCGGAGCGCAGCGGCGACGAGGGCCCGCTGCTGCTGCCCGACGACCGGGCGGTCGCGGCCGCCCCGGGCCGGGGCACGGTCGCCCTGGAGGCGATCACATACGCCGGTCCGACCCTGGCCGCGAACCGGTTCGGCGCCTCCGGCCTGCCCGTCGGCTCGCTGTTCTCCCCCCGCCTTCGCTGGTCGCTCGCGGGCGTGGCCGCCGCCGTCGGCGCGATCGCCCTCGCCTCCTGGCTCACCACCGGCGACCACCCGCTGCACGCCGCGTATCTGACGCTCCTCGACCTCTTCGCCATCGGGGACCCGGCCGTCGGCGAGGCGACCAGCCGTCAGGTGCTGCAGATCCTCGCAGGATTCGTCGGCCTGCTGCTGATGCCGGTCCTGATCGCGGGACTCCTGGAGGCGCTCGGCACCTTCCGTACGGCGACCGCGCTGCGCCGCCCGCCGCGCGGCCTGTCCGGGCATGTGGTGCTCCTCGGCCTCGGCAAGGTCGGCACACGCGTCCTCGCGCGTCTGCGGAGGCTGGACATCCCCGTGGTCTGCGTCGAGTCCGACCCGGAGGCGCGCGGCATCGCGCTGGCCCGCCGGCTGCGCGTGCCGACCGTCATCGGGGACGTCACCGAGGAGGGCGTCCTGGAGGCCGCCCGCATCCATCGGGCCCACGCTCTCCTCGCCCTGACCAGTATCGACATCACCAACCTGGAGGCCGCGCTCTACGCCCGCTCCGTCAGATCCGATCTGCGGGTCGCCCTGCGGCTGTACGACGACGACTTCGCCACCGCCGTCTACCGCACCCTGCGCGCGGCCCACCCCGAGGCTCTCACCCGCAGCCGCAGCGTCTCCCACCTGGCGGCCCCCGCCTTCGCCGGCGCCATGATGGGCCGCCAGATCCTGGGCGCCATCCCGGTGGAGCGCCGTGTGCTGCTCTTCGCGGCCGTCGGGGCGGCGGGCAACCCGCTCCTCGAGGGCAGGACGGTGGCCGAGGCCTTCCGCCCGGGAGCCTGGCGGGTCATCGCGCTGGCCACCGGCCCCGCACCCCTCGGCCACCGCGGAGCGGGACTCGTCTGGCAACTGGACCCCGCCCGCGTCCTGGCCCCGGAGGACCGGGTCGTCCTCGCCGCCACCCGTCGCGGCCTCGCCGAACTCCTCGGCCACCGCCCGCGTCAGCCCGTACCGGACCCCGTCGGCTGAGACGCTGCCACGATCTCGCCGCGCGGAGCGCGCCGGAGGAAGTGGTGGAGCGCGGCGCCGACGAACTGCGTCGCGGCGGCGGCCAGGAGCAGCAGGGCAGGGGGCGCCTGCGCCGCGAGCCCGGTCAGCGCGGCGCCGCACGCCGCCGCCGAGATCTTGAGCCCGGCGCCCAGGGTGAAGACCTGGGTCCGTACACCGGCCGGCGCGTGGTCCGCCCGGATCCGCAGGGTCGCCGTCAGCAGCGGTCCGTCGCACAGCCCGGCCGCGCCGAACAGGGCCGCGCACACGAGCGGCGAGGGAACGAGGGCCGCCGCGGCCAGGGCCACGCCGGTGCCGAGCAGCGTCGCGCCGACCAGCCGTCCGGCCGGCACGCGCGGCCACAGCCGGTCGACGGCGAGCGACCCGACGAGCGCGCCGACGGCGAACGCGGTCATCAGGAGCCCGCCGTCGCCCGGTCGGCCACGCTCGGCCGACAGCAGCACGGCCGTCGTGGTGAGACCGCCCATCCCGAGGAAACCGACGCAGGTGGCGGCTGTGACCGCCCGTAGCTCCCGAACGCCGTAGACGGCCACGAGTCCGGCCACAAGAGCAGCCCCCAGGGACCGTCGTCGAACGACCTGTGCCCCCGGCGCACCGGGCGCGGAACCTGTCGGGGTCCCGCGTCCTGCCGGCAGGAACGCGGCGAGGAGGGCGGCGAGGGCCGCGGAGCATCCCAGGCCCGCGACGGCGGCCCCCGGTCCCGCGACCGTCGCCGTCGATGCCGCCAGGGCGGGTCCCGCGACGGACGCGGCGTTGTACACCGTGGAGTCGCGGGCGTAGGCGCGGTCGCGCTCCCGCCCCGGGCGGGCGAGGGAGGCGACCAGGCTGGAGAGGCCGCCGGAGACCACCGGACCGCAACCGCCGCCGAGCAGGGCGACGGCGAGGACGACCGCGACCGGGGCGCGCCCGGTGAGGAGCGCCAGTGTCAGGACGGCGACGGCGAGGCCGCCCAGCGCGGCGGCATGGAAGAGCACGGGCCTGCGCACCCGTTCGGCGAGCGCCCCGGCCAAGGGGGCCGCGGCGATGTGCGGCGCCATCCACGCGGTGAGGACGAGCGCGCCCAGGCGCGCGTCGCCCGTCCGCGCGAGTGCGAGCAGGACCACGGCGACGGGCATGCCCTCCTCGGCGAGCCGGGCGAAGAACGCCGTCCCCAGATAGTGCCGCACGGCTCTCCCCACCCCGACCACCCCCGTGTAACGTCTTGGTGGAAGAAGACGTTACACGCACGAACGGCGGTCCTCATGAACGATTCCGGCCAGGGTTTCCGGCCCGCGCAGCGGCTGATCGACCTCGCGAACGCGGTACGGGACACTCCCCGGCTGCCCCGTGAAGCCCTCGCCGAGCTGCTGGCCCGCCATGGCGAGAACCCGGACGACCTCACCCCGGCCGCGTTCTCCGCGACCGACGCCGAGGAGCTGCGCGCCGCCGTCACCCGCATCAGCGGGGTGCTCGACGAGACCGACCCCGACCGCGCGGCCGGGGAGCTCAACTCCCTGCTCGCCGCACACGCGGGACCGCCACGGCTCTCGCGCCACGACGGCCACCCCTGGCATCTGCACGTCGACCGGGGTGACGACACCGGCTGGGCGGACTGGTTCCTCGCGTCCAGCGCCCTCGCCCTCGCCCGGATTCTCACCGAGTACGGCCGGATCACCTGGGGCGTCTGTGCCGCCGCCCGTTGCTCCACGTTCTACTTGGGCACCGGCCCCGGCAGCGCCCGGCGGTACTGCTCCGCCACCTGCGCCTCCCGCGAGCGCGTCGCCGCCCACCGGCGCCGCGCCAGGACGTGACCAACTCCGTTCGAAACGGAGCAGGTTGACCGTAGGATCTGACCGCTCGCGAGTCGCATCGGTCCGCCCCGGGTCCGCCCTCGTCGTCAGGAGTGCCAGGTGAACGCCTCGCCGTACCGTCTCGACCCCGCCGGCGGCTGCCCGCACGCCGCCAACGCCCGGCTGCTCGCTCAGGGGGCCGTGGCCCCCGTGGTGCTGCCCGGCGACATCGAGGGCATGGCCGTGCTCGGGCACGACGCGCTGCGCGACTTTCTCTCCCACCCCGAAGTCGCCAAGGGAGCCCAGCACTTCACCGCCCTCGGCGAGGGCCGCATACCCGAGGGCTGGCCGCTGCGCACCTTCGCCACCGTCCAGGGCATGACCACCGCCGACGGCACCGACCACCGCCGGCTGCGCTCCCTGGTCGGCAAGGCGTTCACCGCGCGCCGTGTCGAGGAGCTGCGCCCCCGGATCGAGGCGGTCACCGCCGGGCTCCTCGACCGGCTCGCCGACGCCGCCCGAGCGGGCGACGGCGTCGCCGACCTGCGGCGGCACTTCGCCCTTCCGCTGCCCCTCGGCGTCATCTGCGAACTGTTCGGCGTAGAGGAGAGGCACCAGGACCGCCTGCACCACCTCTCCAGTCAGGTCGTCGCCACCGACATCGGTCCCGAGCAGGCCGTCGCGGCCAACCGGGAGCTCCTGGAGGTCCTCACCGCCATCGCGGCCGACCGGGCCCGCGACCCCGGCGACGACCTCACCAGTGCGCTGATCGCCGCCCGGGACGAGGGCGGCGACCGGCTCAGCCAGCCCGAACTCATCGGCACCCTGGTCCTGATGATCATCGCCGGCCACGAGACCACGCTCAACCTCGTCACCAACGCCGTGCGCGCCCTGTGCGCCCACCGCGACCAGCTCGCCCACCTCACCGAGGGGCGCGCCGACTGGTCGGCCGCGGTCGAGGAGACCCTGCGCTGGGACAGCCCGGTGAGCTACTTCCCGTTCCGCTACCCCACCCGTGACCTGACCGTCGACGGCACCCTGATCCCCAAGGGCACGCCGGTCCTGGCCGGCTACTCGGCGGCAGGCCGCGACACGAAGGCCCACGGCCCGGACGCCGACCGCTTCGACATCACCCGCGCCCCGGCCGCCACACACCTCTCCCTGGGCCACGGCCCCCACTACTGCCTGGGCGCCCCGCTCGCCCGCATGGAGGCGAGGATCGCCCTGGAAGCGCTCTTCACCCGCTTCCCCGACCTGGACCTGGCCGTCCCCGAAGCGGACCTGACCCGCCACGCGAGCTTCGTCGGCAACAGCGTGCGAACCCTGCCCGTACGTCTCGCCGGCCGCAGCCGCCCCTTCTAGGAGATGCTCAGCCCGCGCGGCCGCGATCGCCCGCGGGGGAGGCGCGCAAGGCCGAGACGAGGCGCAGGAGATGCGCCTCGTTGCCCGAGAGGCCCGCGGCGCGCAGGGCCTCGTCGGCCTCGGTCATGGGGTGGGTGAGCATCGCCGCCGCGTAGGGCACGAGGTGCGGATCGGTCAGCACGGCCTGGGTGGACTCCAGAAGGCGAAGGTACGCCTGGGCGGCGGCGCGCTCACGGGCGGTGATCGTGGTCATGTCGGGCTCCCTCTCGACAGGTTGGCACCCTCCACCCTCTCGTACGGGTCTGACAATCAGGGTTCGCCCCGCCCGTCCAGGTGCGCGGAGAGCCTGTCGAGGAAGACCCGCTGGGCCGCGACGAGCAGCGGTGCGGCCGCCTCGGGGGCGAACCAGCCGACCCGGTCGATCTCCGGGAACTCCCGCTGGACGCCCGAACCGCGCGGCCACTCCATGGTGAACGTCCCCGGCACGACCCGGGTCGGGTCGAGATCGGCCTCCACCGCCCAGATCGTGACGGTCTTTCCGTTCGTCTGCCGTACCTCGCCGAGCGCGATCCGTTCCCCGTCCGGGGCCGGCAGGCCGAGCTCCTCCTCGAACTCGCGGCGGGCGGCGGCCTCCGGTGTCTCCTCGGGGCCGTACTCGCCCTTCGGGATCGACCAGGCCGCGACGTCCTTCGACGACCAGAAGGGCCCGCCCATATGGCCGATGAGCACCTCGAAGCCACCGTCCGCCGTTCTGCGGAAGAGAAGAAGCCCAGCACTGCGCTTGTCCGGCATACCGACCAGTGTGGCCGAACGCGTCAGATACCGCAGCTACTCGCCGACCAGTAGCGGGAGGCGCGGGTGTCCACGTGCGCGTGGTCGCCGTGGCCCGGGTAGCCGGGGCCGAGGATCCCGTTGAACCCGTGGTAGCGCGCCTGCTTGGCCAGGGTGCACAGCGACGGCGACCCCGTCAGGTCGACCCCGTCACCGTACAGATGGCGGCTGTCCGACGACCCGCCGACCGCCGAGTTGCAGGCGTACGAGCGGAAGCCGCTGCTCACCGAGATCGGTACGTCGCCCAGCGCGTGGCGCATCGCCTCCAGTTTCCACATCGCGCGCAGGGCGTTGGACTTCGCGGTGGCCGCGCTGACGGCGCCGCCGGAGTAGTCGCTGTTGCACTTGTTGAGCTCGGCGTAGGTGAAGTGGACCGGGGTGCAGTCCGCGTCCTGGAGGGCGTACAGCTTCGAGAAGGTCGCGGGACCGGCGACACCGTCCGCGGCCAGTCCGTACGCCTGCTGGAAGCGGGTCACCGCCGCCTTGGTGGCGGGGCCGTAGTCGCCGTCGACGGCGAGCACGGCGCCGTAGCCGGGATAGCCGGCGACCCGGATCTGCAGTTGCGTCACGTCCGCACCGGACATGCCCGAGGACAGCGTGCGGCCCCAGGTGTAGCACTCGTCCGCGTGCGCCGTGCCGGATGTGGCGAGCGTGCCCGCGAGGGCGGCGACCACCACCAGGACCGTGGCGAGCAGGGATCTGACCATGCGCCGGGCCATGACACCTCCGTGTCGAAGAGACGGGATCTCCGTCATGAGCATGACGATGAGGATGGGGTGGCGCGGGGCGCTGGTCAACGGTGCGGGACATGTGCCAATGGCCCAGGCCACTGGCGCCTACGAGCCGATCCGCACCGTCACCGGACCGCCCGCCGGATCCACCCGGCGCGCCCATCCGGCGCCCAGCCGCACGGAGCGGTGCGGCCACGCCGTGCCGAGGAGCTGTGAGCGGTGGAGGATACGGCCGTCCTGCGAGACCTCCACGAGCGGACGCGACAGTGGCTCCCTCACCCGCAGCAGAAACGCACGGCCGGCGGCCCCTTCGTCGATCCGGTTCGGTGCCACCCACCGCAGGGCGCCGGCCGCCGTCACCGGCACCCCCGAGAGCGGCCACGGCGCCCCCGCCAGGTGTCGGAGCACCGCGTCCGCCACCCCGCGCCCCTCGCCCGCGGCCGCGCCCGCCGATTCGACCCCGCGCAGCACGTTGCCCGCCGCGAACACCCCCGCCGATCCCGTACGGAAGGAGCCGTCGACCGCGGGCCCGCGCGTACCCGGGTCGAGCGGCACCCCGCCCTCACGGGCCAGCTCGTGGTCCGGGATCCAGTCCCCGGTGAAGACGACCGTGTCGCAGCGGATCACCCCGGACCGTCCGTCGAGACGGCTCACGCCGACGCCCGTGAGCCGCCCCCGGCCCAGCAGCTCCGTCACCCTCGCGCCCGTGAGCAGCGGCGGAGGCGGTACAGCCCCGAACCGCCGGGGCCCGCGCGACTGCTCCGTGACCATGGCCACCACCTCCACCCCGGCCCCGCGGAGCGTGCGCACCGCATGCTGGGCCACCGGCTCCGCGCCGAGCACGACGGCCCGCCGCCCGAGGCGCTCGCGGCGCACCCCGTACAGATGGACGGACTGCTGCAGCTCGCCGGTCGTCAGCACCCCGGCCGGTCGTGTCCCGGGCACCAGGCGCGCGCTGCGCGGCCGTTCGCGTGCCCCGGTCGCGAGGACCACCGCCCGCGCCGTGATCCTCTCGAGCCCGGTCGGGGCCGTGACGTCCAGGGTGAGGGGGCCCGACCAGCCGACGGCCGAGACCCGGGTACGGACTGCGGCCCCGGCCACCATCGCCGCCCGCGCCAGCCGCCGCGCGTACGCGGGCCCGTCCAGCGGGCGGCCGAAGTCGGCCAGGCCGAAGCCGCCGTGGAAGCAGTGGCGCGGCACACCGCCGGCCTCCTGCTCCCGCTCAAGGACCTCGATCCGGTACGGGCCCGCGGCGGCGAGACGGGCGGCCGCGGCGAGCCCGGCGGGCCCCGCGCCGACGACGAGCACGTCCACCGTACGGTTCACCGCTCCGGCCACGGGTGACCCGCCTCCTCGAACATCGCGCGGACCGTCGCCCCGCAGAAGAAACCCTGGCACCGGCCCGCTCGCGCCCGCGTCCGGCGCCGCAGCCCGTCGAGTGAGCCCGGCGGCACCGTCGAGGCGAGCGCGTCCCGGATCTCGCCTCTCGTGACCCGCTCGCAGTGGCAGACGATCGTCCCGAACTCCGGGTCCCGCGCGATGAGTTCGGCATCACGATACGGGCGGGGGAACGCCTCGCCCAGGTTCGGCATCCGGACCGGGGCGAGCGGCCGCTCCGCCCCGAGGACCAGTCCGCTGTCCGCGAGCAGCTCCACCACGTGCGCGGCGATCGCCGGCGAGGCTGTCAGCCCGGTGGACCGGATACCGCCCGCCGTGACGTACCGCAGCGCCGGGTGAGCGGCGCACATGTAGTCGTCGTACTCGGTCGCGGACCGCAGCCCGGCGTAGACCGCCGTGACCTCCTCGTCGAGGAGAGCGGGCAGGATCCGGCCGCCCTGGGCCCGCAGGGCCGCCAGGCCCTCGGCGGTCGATCCGGTGGCCGTCCTGTCGTCCAGGTCCTCGGCCGTCGGGCCGAGCAGCACGTTCCCGTACACCGTCGGCGTGACCAGGACGCCCTTGCCGAGCACGCCGGGGACGGGGAGGAGGATGTGCCGCACCAGGGAGCGGGCGAACGTGTCGAAGACGATCAGCTGGCCGCGCCTCGGCGTCACCGTGAAGTCCCGCCGGCCGAACAGCGCGTCGAACCGGTCCGCGTACAGCCCGCACGCGTTGACGACATACCGGGCCCGCAGGACCCCGCGTGGGGTGATCAGCCGGTGCGGCGCACCCGGATCCGCCTTCTCCACCCGGCAGTCGAGGTGCAGGTCGACCCCGGAGCGCACCGCCTGCGTCGCGTACGCGAGCGTGGTCGTCCACGGGCAGATGATCGACTCGCCCGGCACCTCCAGCGCGCCGAGCGCCCCGGGCCCCAGGTGCGGTTCCCGCGCGCGCAGTTCCCCGGCTCCCAGGACGCGGGTGGTGCGGTGGCCGTTGCGCCTGGCCTTCTCCGCGAGCCGGGGAAGCGCGGCCAGCTGCTCCTCGTCCCAGGCGACGAGGACAGCTCCGAGCGGCTCGACGGGAATGCCCGTCTCCCGCGCGTAGTCCGCGAGCAGCCGCTGCCCGTCCCGTACCAGCCGGGCCTCCAGCGAGCCGGGCACGGCGTCGAAACCGGTGTGCAGGATCGCCGTGTTGGCCTTCGACGTGCCCTCGCCGACGTCACCGGACGCCTCGACGAGCGCGATACGCAACGGGCGCCGGGCGAGTTCGCGGGCGACGGCGCAGCCGACCACCCCGGCACCGACCACCACGACGTCGTACTCCGCGCCGGGCGCCGAGGTGTCCGGCAGCGCTCCCGCGCGGGTGACGGCCCCGCGTCGCCGGCCCGCCGTCATGGGTGTGACGCTCCGGGGGAGCGGTCGAGGAGCGCCGCGACGGCGGTACGGAACCGGTGTACGCGTTCCTCCGCCTCGGCACGCGCGATCGCGGGCTCGTAGACGGCCGACGGCTTCCACTCCGGGACGGCCTCGTGGACGGTGAGGTCCGGATCGAGGCCGAGCCGGGCCACCGCGCCGACCCCCAGCGCCGTGGCGTCGGGCAACGCCGACACCTCGACCGGGAGTTGGAGCAGGTCCGCCTGGGTCTGCATCAGCAGTGCGGAGCGGGTGAGTCCGCCGTCCACGCGCAGCGAGGTGAGCGGTCTGCCGAGGTCGGCGGCTGCCGCACCGGCCAGCTCCACGACCTGCGCCGCGATTCCCTCGCACAGCGCGCGGACCAGATGCCCGCCGGTCGTGTCCAGGCCCAGGCCGTGCAGGGACCCGCGCACATCGCCGCGCCACCACGGCGCGGCGAGCCCCGCGAGGGCCGGTACGAAGGTGACCCCGCCGGTGTCCGGCACCGTCCCGCCCACGGCGTCGAGGTCCTCGGCTCCCGACAGCACCCCGAGGTCGGTCAGCCAGCGCACGGCGGACGCGGCCGTGTACACCTGGCCGTCCAGGCAGTAGCTCGTCCGGCCGGCGAGCCGCCAGGCGACACAGCTCACGAGGCCCGAATCGCCGCGGCGCGGGGTCGGGCCGGTCTGTGCGAGCAGGAACGCCCCTGTTCCGTACGTGCACTTGGCCGCGCCCGGTTCGGTGACGCTCTGTGCGAGGAGGGCGGCCTGCTGGTCCACGAGCAGACCGGTCAGGGGGAGGGGTGGGCCGAACGCCGTCGTGACGCCCACGCGGGTGTCCGCGTCGACCACGCGGGGCAGCCGCTCGCCGCCCAGCCCGAAGACGTCGAGGGCGGGGGCGGACCAGGACACGGTGTCGAGATCGAGCAGACCGGTCCGCCCCGCGGTCGCGGCGTCGGTGACGAAGGCGCCGGTGAGACGGTGCACCAGCCAGACGTCGCTCGTGGTGACGACTCCCGCCCCGGTGAGCCGGCGACGGATCCAGGCCATCTTGGGTGCGGCGAAGTACGGATCCAGCGGCAGCCCGGTCCACTGCTTCAACTCGTCGGCGTGAGCGGAGAGTTCGGTGCACAGCTGCTCCGCCCTGCGGTCCTGCCAGACGAGCGCGTCGGTGAGCGGCTCGCCCGTCTCCGGGTCCCAGGCGAGGACGGTCTCGCCCTGATTGGCAAGGCCCACGGCGGCGACCGGGGTCTCCGCCCGGTCCAGTGCGGCACGCCCGGCGGCGACGACGGAGTCGTACAGCTCGGCCGGATCGACCTCCACCAGGCCGCCCGGCAGGTAGCGGGGCCGTACGGGCGCCGAGCCCGCGCCGATCACACCTCGCTCGGGGCACACGACGAGCGCCTTGGTTCCCGAGGTGCCCTGGTCGATGGCGAGTACCGGGCCCGTCATCGTCGTACTCCCGTCCTCGAAGGTCTTCGTCCTTGATCGCAGAAGCGGACAGAGTGGTGGACGCGATCCGTCCCCGTCAAGCGGGCCGCGGCGCGGGCGTCGGCTTGGCGCCAGGAGTTGACGGATGCTCATATTCGGTCCGTGGCCGGATAGTTACGGTCAGATGTGAAAGTGGACCGGGCTCGTCCAGCGGACTCTATAGTGATCGCCGATCAACGGCCGGGATGCCCACCGGGGACTGACCACCCCCTCCACCCACCGAGGACCCATGTCGCCCACCGCACGCCCCGCTCCGTGATGGCAGGCCACGGCTTCCGGCCCGTCTACCACCCGGCGGGCCACGACCATGCCCTGCGCCATGCCGTCCAGGATCTGCGGACCGGCCGCTGGGTGTCCATGGCCCGATTACTCGACGAGACGCCCGGCTGGGCCGACTGGACCCGGCGCACCCAGGTGCTCGCCACCGTCGCCGCCGGCACCGATGTCGTCCAGGCCTGGCGGACCGAGCAGCCGGACAGTGTCCCCGCGACCGTGATGCACACCCGGGTCGCCGTCGAGCGCGCCGTACGAGCCCACCGCTCCGGCCACCCCCGTACCCGTGAACTGTGGCAGAGCGCCTGGACCGCCTGCCGGGACGCCGCCGAACAGGCGCCCGCCGACCCCGTCCCCTGGATCTGTCTGCTCGCCCTCGCCGTGCTCGACGACCGGCAGCACATGGAACAGCACCGGGTCCGCCCGCCCGCCCCCATACTCCCGCCCGGCCCCTGGGGACTGCTCGCGGAGGCCGAGAAACGCGACCCGCACAATCGCGAGGCGCACCATCGCATGCTCCAGTTCCTCTACGCGCGCAGCAGCTCCGGCCCGCTCTCCGAAGCCGTCACCTACGCGCAGTGGGCCGCCGCTTCGGCCCCGACCGGCTCCGCCCTGCACGCCCTCCCGCTCTACGTGAGGGTCGAGCGCTACCGCCGCGAACGCGGCCACGAGCACGCCCTCGACCTGCACTGGGTCGCCGAGGACGCCATCCGCGACGCCGCGCGGGCGATGAACTCCTGGTTCCTCTTCTGCGCCACCGACGAGGCCTCCCTCCTCGACCTCAACCATCTCGCCCACGCCCTCCACGGCGCCCTGCGCTTCCCCGACGCCGCGCGTGTCTTCGAGGCCCTGGGGCCGTACTACACGGTGCTGCCCTGGGCGTACCGCACGGCCCGCCCCGACGACCGGGCACTGGCCGAAGAGGACTTCCTGCGTGCCCGCGCCCGCTGTCTCGGCCACTGACCTCGCGTCACCGCCCCCTCCCCAGCCCCGCTCACCCCTTCCCCCCGGAGGTACCGGCATGTCCCGCACCACCCCCGTCCCCGTCGACGCCTTACGCACGCCGCCGGCCGGCCAGGACGAGGAGGCCCGGCTCAGAGAGCTCGGCTACCAGCCCGTCCTGGCCCGCCGCATGGGCAGCTTCGGCAACTTCGCCATCAGCTTCTCCGTCATCTCGATCCTCTCCGGCTGCATGACGCTCTACGGCTTCGGCCTGGGCACCGGCGGACCCGCCGTCATGATGTGGGGCTGGGCGGGAGTCGGCCTCTTCGTCCTGTGCGTCGGCCTCGCGCTCGCCGAGGTCACCAGCGCCTACCCGACCTCCGGCGCGCTCTACTACATGGCCGACCGGCTGGGCGGCCGCCGGTGGGGCTGGTACACCGGCTGGCTGAATCTGCTCGGCCTGCTCGGTGCGATCGCCGGCATCGACTACGGCGCGGCCTTGTTCACCGGGGCCTTCCTCAACCTCCAGTGGGGCATCGCGCCCACGGCCGGCTCGACCTTTCTGATCTTCCTCGTGATCCTGCTGCTGCACGCCGTGCTCAACCTCTTCGGGGTCCGCCTGGTCAGCGTGCTCAACTCGATCAGCGTCTGGTGGCATCTCGCCGGGGTGGCCGTGATCGTCGGCGCCCTGGCGCTCGTCCCCGACCGCCACCAGTCCGCCGAGTTCGTCTTCACCGAGTTCGTCAACGACACCGGCTGGGCCAACCCGTTCTACGTCGCCGCCGTCGGCCTCCTCCTCGCCCAGTACACCTTCTCCGGCTACGACGCCTCGGCTCATCTCTCCGAGGAGACCTCCAACGCCTCCGTCAGCGCGGCCAAGGGCATCGTCCGGGCCATCTGGGTCTCCTGGATCGCGGGCTTCGCACTGCTGGCCGGACTGACCTTCGCGATCCAGGACTACGCGGGCACGCAGAACACCGCCACCGGTGTACCGCCCGCCCAGATCCTGCTCGACGCGCTCGGCTCCGGCGGCGCCACCGCCCTGCTGCTGGTGGTGATCGTGGCCCAGCTCTTCTGCGGCAACGCCGAGGTGGCCGCCGCCAGTCGCATGGTCTTCGCCTTCAGCCGCGACAACGCCCTGCCGGGCTCGGCCCTGTGGCGCAGGGTCAGCAGCCGTACGCAGACCCCGGTGCCGGCGGTCTGGCTCGCGGTCGGCGTCGCCGCGCTCCTCGCCGTGCCCTCGCTGTACTCCGCCACCGCCTACGGCGCCGTCACCGCCATCAACGTCATCGGCATCACTCCTGCCTACGCCATCCCGATCTATCTGCGCCTGCGGGCGGGGAAGCGGTTCACCCCGGGGCCGTGGAGCCTCGGCCGTTGGAGCCGCCCGATCGGCTGGACCGCCGTGATCTGGGTCGCCGTCGTCACCGTCCTCTTCTGCCTGCCGCAGAAGTCCCCGGTGACTGTCGAGTCCATGAACTACGCGGTCATCGCGCTCGCCGTCGTCCTCGTGCTCGCCAGCGTGTGGTGGTACGTGGCCCGCCGTTCGTACGGCACGCCGTCGGCGTACGGCACGGCCCGTGAGGAGGCGGAGATCGCGGAGGGGATCGTGTGACGGATCCGGGATGATGGATATCGGATGTCGGACATTGGATCCGACATCCGACATCCGATATCCAGATTTCTTCCTCAGTCGCTCCTCAGTCGCTGAACTCGTACGTCCACGCGGCTCCCTGCGCCGCGAAGTCGACGTCCGTGATCTCCAGCGCATGCCCGTGCTGGTCGCTCACCACCCGGTGGACGACCAGCCGGGCCGTGCCGCCCCCGACCCCCGCGGCCGAGCTCGGCGGCACCCCGATCGACTCCCGGTGGGTGAGCCGCAGCCCCGCCTGATGCATCCAGTGGTAGAGCAGGCGCAGATCGGGCTGCAGTACGGTCCCCCTGCCCCGCCGGTACTTCGCGAGTTGCGGGATCTCGGCGAGCGCCGGCCGGGAGAACCAGGACACCGACCGCTGGAGCGGTGTTCCACCGGGGGAGAGGACGACGTGCCGGTGGACGAGGGTGGGCTCGCCGGGGACGAGTGCGAGCCGCGCCGCGAGCGAGGCCGGCGGCGCCTCCCAGGTGAGGGAGGCGCGTACCAGGGCGTCGGCCGCTTCCTTCCCACCCGGAAAGAGCTGCCGACGTGCCGTCAGAGCCGGTACGCCCGGCTCGTGTTCGGTGCCCGCGGCGAAGGTGCCGCGGCGGTCGGTGACGACGAGCCGCTCCTCGCGCAGCAGGTGGAGCGCGCTGCGGACGGTCTGCCGGTTGACGTGGTAGCGGTGCGCGAGGGAGCGCTCGGACGGGAGCCGACTGCCGGGGGAGATGCGCCGGTCGGCGAGGTCGCCGCGCAGCGCGGCGGCGACCTTGAGGTAGAGCGGGACCACCGCCGCCTGCTCGGGTTCGGGTTCAGCCATGTTCCAACCCTCTCTTTGCTCAGCGTGACAGTCTGGGCCGTGTGGGTGATCAATTCCTATCATTGGTCTAAACCATTAAGGAAGAGGGGGCGACGGGAGTGGCCGAAACCCGGAACGCCCCGGGGTGCGCGGAGCGGCATCTGACCTTGTAATGAGTCTCGACCGGTAGCGGCGGTGGAAGAGGCGGGTGAGGCCGGATGACGACACCGGCAGCGCGGGCCGAAGTGGGCAAGGCGGCCCGCAAGAGCGTGCCCCGGTCCTCGCACGGCCGGTGGATACCCTCCTCGCAGCGCCCGGACCCGCTGGCCGTCCTGGACCGGCAGTCCGTCGACCGGGTCCCCGAGCTGGTCCCCATCCGGTACGGCCGTATGGTCGTCTCGCCCTTCGCGTTCCTGCGCGGCGCGGCCGCCGTCATGGCAGCCGACCTCGCCGCCCAGCGCCACACCGGCCTCACCGTCCAGCTCTGCGGCGACGCCCATCTGCTCAACTTCGGCGTCTACGCGTCACCCGAACGGGCGCTTCTCTTCGACGTCAACGATTTCGACGAAACCCTGCCGGGCCCCTTCGAGTGGGACGTCAAACGGCTCGCCGCGAGCGTCGCCGTGGCCGCCCTGCAGAACGGCAACACCAAGGCCAAGGCCCATCGCGCGGCCCTCGCCGCCACCGAGACGTACCGCACCTCCATCCGCCGTCTCGCCGGCCTCGGGGAGCTCGCCGTCTGGTACGAGCGGATCGACACCGCCGACCTGGCACCCCTCGTGCGCCGGGACCGGCGCGCCCAGTTCGAGAACCGCCTCGCCCGGGCCCGCCGCCGCACCAGCCTCCAGGCGCTCGGCAAGCTCACCGAGCAGGACCAGAGCGGCAGCAGGCGCATCGTCGACGACCCGCCGCTCCTCGAACGCGTCACGGACATCGACCGGGTCACCCTGGGCAAGATCTTCAGCGACTACCGCAGTTCCCTCTCCGAGGAGCGCCGGCTGCTCCTGGACCGCTATCGCTTCGTCGACGCGGCCCGCAAGGTCGTCGGCGTCGGCAGCGTCGGCACCCGCTGCTTCATCCTGCTGCTCGAAGGCCGTGACGACAGCGACCCGTTGATCCTGCAGGTCAAGGAGGCCGGCCGCTCGGTCCTGGAGCCGTATCTGCCGCCGACGACGTACGCCCACCAGGGCCAGCGGGTCGTCTGCGGGCAGCGCCTGATCCAGGCGGCCAGCGACATCTTCCTCGGCTGGATGACGGGACCCGAGCAACGCCACTTCTACTGGCGCCAGTTGCGCGACATGAAGGGCTCCGCCGAGGTGGAGGCCATGTCACCGGCGGTACTGCGCGACTACGCCGGACTCTGCGGCCGCGCCCTGGCCCGCGCGCACGCCCGCTCCGGAGACCGGATCGCCATCGCCGCCTACCTCGGCTCCTCGGACGTCTTCGACCGGGCGATCGCCGACTTCGCGATCCGGTACGCGGACCAGAACGCCGACGACTACGCGGCGCTGAGCGCGGCGATAGCGGCGGGCGTGGTGGCGGCGGCGCCGGGCGTGTGACGGTGCGGGCGGGGCCGGTGCACCACCCGCACCGGCCCCACCGGCGTCGTCAGGCCTCGCGTCGCATCGGCGGCTCGTCCGGAGTCTGCGGGATTGGCCCGAAGAGCACCGCACGGGCCACCGCGGGCGCGAACAGCGAGGTCATCGGGGCGTTCAGCGTCAGTACGGAGCGGAACGCCGCCCCCACCACGGGATCCCCGCCGTACCGCTGTTGCAGCCGGCCCAGGTACCAGCCCACCGGCTTGTCCAGCGCCCGCGTGGTCATCGCGTTGCCCGTGGCGCCGGGCATCTTCTTGTCCGCGCCGGCCGAGATGTCCCATGCCTGCTGCGCGGAGTCGAGCAGCGCCTTCTGGACCGTACGCGTGGTCGGCGTGCGCTTCGGGTCGGACAGCGCCCGGCGCAGGGCCACGGCGTTCAGCGCGGCGACCGTCATGCCCTGTCCGTAGATCGGGTTGAAGGTGCACAGCGCGTCGCCGGTGGCGAGGAAGCCCGCAGGACGGCGGCCCGGACGGTCGTACCGGCGGCGGACGTTCGCGGTCGAGCGGAAGCCGTGCACCGGGGACTCCGGCGTGGCCTTCGCGATCCAGTCGCTCACGACGGGGTGCGGGAGCTTCGCGGCGAACGCCTCGAACCCCGTCTCGTCCGTGGGAGGTTCGTCACCCCGCAGCCCGGACAGGGTGACCAGGTGGCGCCCGTCCCCGAGGGGCAGCACCACACCGCCGTACACCTGACCGGGGTTGGGGACCACGTTGTAGCCGAGAGCGTCCGTCCCGGCGTCCTCGGGGGCGCGGTACATCCGGGTCGCGTACGCCAGGCCGGTGTCGATGGTCTCCTCGTGCGGGGCCTCCGCCCCGATCGCGGCGAGCCAGTCGGGCGAGCGCGTGCCGCGGCCCGAGGCGTCGACCACCAGGTCGGCCTTCAGGGACCGGGTCTCCTTCGGGCTCCCCGCACCGCGCTCGCGCAGCAGGACGCCGCGCACCCGTTCCGCGTCGCCGATCAGGCCGACGGTCTCCGTGCCCTGCACGATCTCGATACGGGGATCGGCGAGGACGCGACGGCGCACCAGCCACTCCAACTGGGCGCGCGGGCCCGTGTAGAGATACGTGGTGGCGGGCAGGCGGGTGAACCAGCGTCCGTTCTGCCACTGGACCATGTCCTCGGGCATCCCCACCCGGGGCGCGCCGAGCTCGCGCAGTTCACCCGTGAAGCCGGGGAGCAGCTCGTCGAGCGCCTGCTGTCCGGCGTCGAGCAGGACATGAATGTGCCGGGACTGCGGAACTCCGGGCCGGGCGTCCGGCTCCTCCGGGAAACGGTCGCGCTCGACGACCGTCACCTTCTCCGCGTGTTCGCTGAGCACCCGCGCCGCCAGCAAGCCCGCGAGACTTCCCCCGATGACCACCGCATGACGTGTCCTGCGGTGCCCCAACTCGTCGGCCATCCCCGCCCCTTCCCCGAAAAGGATCTACGACTGACCAGTATCCACGGTCTCGCGGGGCACATCACGTGCGCCGAGACGCAGATGCTCGATGTGGTACACGGCCTCGTCCAGGAGCTGCGCGACATGGTTGTCGTACAGGCTGTACTCGATCCGGCGGCCCTGCCGGACCCCGGTCACGAGGCCCAGCGCGCGCAGCAGGCGCAGCTGGTGGGAGACGGCCGACTGCTCCATCTCGACGGCGGAGGCGAGTTCGGTCACTCCGCACGGCCCCTGGCGCAGCTTGGTGAGGATCATCAGCCGCGAGGGCGTCGCGAGGGCCTGGAGGGTGGCGGCGATGGTGGCCGCGGACTCCGCGTCCAGGTGGGTTGCCGGGGTCGTCTCGCCGTTCACTCCGTGTCCCATGGGCTCATCGTAGCGGCGGCGATAAACGTATGAATGAAGACCTCTTCATGTATTCCGCTATGGTGGTGTCGCATCGCCCCGACGTCCCCCTCGAAGAGGTGTACCCCATGGCTTCCCCGGTGCTCGAGGCCCGGACCGCGGCCCCCGCGGACACGGCCCCGCCCGCCTCCCGGCGTACCCGTGTCCGGGACCTGCCCGAAGTCCGCTGGGCGGCCCTGTCCGCCGTCGCCTTCCTCCTCGCCCTGCCGCTCGACCTGGCCGGGGCGCCCGCCTGGGCCTGGGGGCCGCTCTACGCGGTCTGCTACGCCGCCGGCGGCTGGGAGCCAGGCTGGGAGGGCCTCAAGGCGCTCCGGCGGAAGTCGCTCGACGTCGATCTGCTCATGGTGGTCGCCGCGATCGGCGCGGCGGCGATCGGCCAGTACCTCGACGGCGGCCTGCTCATCGTCATCTTCGCCGTCTCCGGCGCCCTGGAGGCGCTCGCCACCCGCCGCACCGCCGACTCCGTACGAGGCCTGCTCGACCTCGCCCCAGCGAAGGCCGTGCGGCTGACGGGCGGGGCCGAGGAGCCGGTGGACGTGGCCGAGCTGCGGATCGGCGACACCGTTCTCGTACGGCCGGGGGAGCGGCTGCCCGCCGACGGCACCGTGGTCCACGGCGCGAGCGACGTGGACCAGTCGACCATCACGGGGGAGTCGCTGCCCGCGGCCAGGACGCCCGGCGACGAGGTCTTCGCCGGCACGCTCAACGGCACCGGGGCGCTGCGCGTCCGCGTCGACAAGGACGCCGGAGACTCCGTCATCGCGCGGATCGTCGCCCTCGTCGAGGAGGCCAGTGCCACCAAGGCGCCCACCCAGCTCTTCATCGAGAAGGTCGAACAGCGCTACTCCGTCGGCGTCGTCGTCGCCACCCTGGCGCTCTTCGCCGTCCCGCTCGCCCTCGGCGCCGACGTCACCACCACGCTGCTGCGCGCCATGACCTTCATGATCGTGGCCTCGCCCTGCGCGGTCGTCCTCGCCACCATGCCGCCGCTGCTCTCCGCGATCGCCACCGCCGGACGCCACGGCGTCCTGGTCAAGTCCGCCGTGGTGATGGAGCGCCTGGGCACGGTCGACAAGGTCGCGCTCGACAAGACCGGCACCCTGACCGAGGGCGCGCCGCGCGTGACCCGGGTGCACGGGGACCCGGAGGCCCTCGCGCTCGCCGCCGCGGCCGAGCTGCCCAGCGAACACCCGCTGGCGCGCGCGGTGGTGGCCGCGGCGCGCGCCAGGGGACTGCGCGTCCCCGAGGCGAGCGACTTCACCTCGGTGCCGGGCGACGGCGTACGGGCGAGCGTCGAGGGGCGCGAGGTGCGGGTGCGGCGGGCCGAGGGCGAGCACGGCGACACCGCCGTCGAGGTCGTCGTCGACGGCACGCGGGTCGCCGTCCTCGGACTCGCGGACCGGCTCCGCGACGGCGCGCCCGAGGCCGTGGCCGCCCTGACCCGCCTCACCGGCACCGCACCCACCCTGCTGACCGGCGACAACGCGGGCGCCGCCGGCCGGATCGCGCGGCAGGCCGGCATCGCCGACGTTCGGGCGGGGCTGCTGCCCCAGGACAAGGTCGCGGCCGTACGGGAGTGGGAGCAGGCCGGTTCCCGGGTCCTGGTGGTCGGCGACGGCGTCAACGACGCCCCCGCCCTGGCCGCAGCCCACAGCGGCATCGCCATGGGCCGGGCCGGCTCCGACCTCGCCCTGGAGACCGCCGACGCGGTCGTCGTACGCGACGAACTGGCCACGGTCCCCGCGGTCGTGGCACTCTCGCGCCGCGCGCGCCGCCTGGTGGTCCAGAACCTGGTGATCGCGGGCACCTGTATCGGCGCCCTGGTGATCTGGGATCTGGTGGGTCACCTTCCGCTGCCCCTGGGCGTGGCCGGTCACGAGGGCTCCACGGTCCTCGTGGGGCTGAACGGGCTGCGGCTGCTGCGCGATGCCGCCTGGCGGAAGGCGGCGGCCGGGGAGTGAGCCGGGGTCGGCCGGTCAGGCCGGGACGGAGGCGGCGTGCTCGTGCTCGCAGACGTCGTCCAGGCCGTGGACGGCCCACTCGGGGAACGGGTCCTCCCACGGGCCCGTCTCGCCGTCGGCGACCAGGCACCGCCCGAGCGCCTCGTGGAGCGCCGCCACCCTCAGCTCCGTACCGATGAACACCAACTCCTGGGCGTGGTCCGGTCCTTCGGGCCTCTCGCCCACGACGCCCGAGGGCTCGAACCGGGCCACCGCCCCCGCCTGGGACCACAGACCGGTGACCCGCTCGCGGCCCGCCAGCCGGAAGAAGCCCTTGGAGCGCAGGATCCGGCCGTACGCCCCGCTGTCCATCCCCTCGGCGCCGTCGGTCACGAACCGCCACAACCGCCCGGGGTGGAAGGCGCGTTCGGCGCGGAAGACGGTCGAGGAGATGCCGTACTCCTCGGTCTCGGGGATGTGGTCGCCGTTGAGCTCCATGACCCAGCCGGGCGCCTGCTGGGCGCGCTCCAGGTCGAACAGGCCGGTGCCGAGGATCTCGGCGGGCCGCAGCCGGCCGTGGACGGCCGGGACGATCCGCGCGGCCGGGTTCAGGCGGGTCAGCGCCGCCCGCAGCCGGTCCGCGTCCGCCGCGCCGACCAGATCGAGCTTGTTGACGACGATGACGTCCGCGAACTCGATCTGGTCCATAAGGAGATCGCTGACGGTCCGCTCGTCGTCCTCGTACGGGGCGAGGCCGCGCTCCGCGAGGCCGTCGCCGCCGTCGAGCTCGGGCAGGAAGTTCGCCGCGTCGACGACCGTGACCATGGTGTCCAGGCGGGCGAGGTCCCCGAGCGTGGCGCCGTCGTCGCGCGGGAAGGCGAAGGTGGCTGCCACGGGCATCGGTTCCGAGATGCCACTGGACTCGATGAGGAGATGGTCGAACCGCCCCTCGCGGGCCAGCCGGTCCACCTCTTCGAGGAGGTCGTCGCGCAGGGTGCAGCAGATGCACCCGTTGGTCATCTCGACAAGGCGTTCCTCGGTGCGGGAGAGCGCGGCGTCCCCGCCCCGTACGAGCGCGGCGTCGATGTTGATCTCGCTCATGTCGTTGACGATCACGGCGACACGCAGACCGTCCCGGTTGGCCAGGACGTGGTTGAGCAGTGTCGTCTTGCCCGCTCCGAGGAAGCCGGAGAGGACCGTGACCGGAAGGCGGCGGTCGGATGTGCCCTCGGTGCCCTCGCGGGTCGCCGTGTCCGTCATCGCGCTCAGCCCTCCGGGCGCAGCAGGCCGCGCTCGTACGCCTTGGCCAGGCGCTGCGGCACCCGGTAGACGACTCCGTCGACCGTGATCGGGACCAGCTGGGGCGTGGTCGCCTTCCACTGGGC